>DATEHY010000039.1:0-53431 GCA_035279325.1 Gaiellaceae bacterium | reverse complement strand
CTCGAGCATCGCCGCGGTTGCTCTCGGGATCCTCGCCTCGATCGGTCTCACCCGGAGCCGCTTCCGTGGCAGGGGAGCCGCGACCACGCTCCTGCTCGTCCCGCTCGTGGTCCCGCTCATCGTGCTCGGGCTCTCGCTCTTCCTGCTGTTTCACGCGCTCGGGATCCCGCTGTCGATCCTGACGATCGCCGTCGGGCACATCGTGATCACGATCCCCTACACGATCCTCGTCCTGCTGCCCCGGCTCGAGCAGATCGACCGCGCACTCGGCGAGGCGGCATACGACCTCGGCGCCGGCCCGCTGACGACCTTTCGCCGGGTGACGTTCCCGCTCATCCTCCCGGCGATCGTCTCGGCGCTGCTGATCGCCTACACCACCTCATTCGACGAATACGCAGTCGCGTCGTTCCTCGCCGGGACGCGGCAGACCTTTCCGCTCTACCTCTACACAGCGCTGCGCTTCCCGAGCCAGCTGCCGCAGGTGATCGCTGTCGCGGTTGTCGTCATGACCCTCACGCTCGTCATCGTCGTCGCGGCAGAGGTGTGGCGGCGGCGTGCCGAGGCCCGGCTCGAAGCCGCCTGACGACTACGCTCGTCTCCGTGCTGCTCGAGAACGGGACGATCCGGACACTCGACCCGTCGTTGCCGACGGTCTCCTCGCTCTGGATCGCGGGCGAACGGATCGCCGGCGGCGTCGGCGTCCACGAGACGTCGCTGCCGAGCCCCGAGACGGTCGACCTCGGCGGCCGCTGCGTCCTGCCCGGCTTCACCGACTCGCACGTCCACTTCCCGACCTGGGCGCTTGCGCGGAACGACGTCCGGCTGCACGGCTGCGCGTCGCTCGCGGAGGCGCTCGATCAGGTGCGCGCCGCGCCGCGCACGGGCAGCTGGCTCCGCGGCCAGGGCTGGCGCGACGCCGACTGGCCCGACGGGCGGCCGACCCGGCAAGCGCTCGACGAGATCGAGTCCGACCGGCCGGCGATGCTGATCTCCAAGGACTACCACGCGCTCTGGCTCAACTCGACCGCGCTCGCGCTCGCGGGCGGCGACCTCGAGGTCGAGGGCGGCGGCGTCGTCGTGCGCGACGAGCGGGGCGAGCCGACCGGCGTCCTCTACGAGGAGGCCGCCTGGCGGTTCAAAGAACGCTTCGCGCGCGTCCCGGACGACGAGTACGTCGCCGCGATGCGCGAAGGGGTGCGGGTCGCGGCCGCCCGCGGCGTCACGGCCCTGCACGACAAGGACGGCTGGCTCGGCGCGATCGGTCTCTGGCAGCAGCTCGAGCAACAGGGCGCGCTGCCGCTCCGGGTCTGGCAATCGACCCCCGCCGACCGGCTCGCCGATCTCCGCGAGCTCGGCCTCCGCAGCGGCGTCGGCTCTCCCCTCCTCCGGCTCGGCTACCTCAAGACGTTCATGGACGGGACGCTCGGCTCTCAGACCGCGTGGATGACGGACGGCGCGGGCGTCGTGATCACGACGAGCGAGGAGCTCGAGGAGATCGTGCGCGAGGGCGCCGAGGCCGGCTGGCCGGTCGGCGTCCACGCGATCGGCGACGCCGCGAACCAGGCGGCGCTCGACGCCTTCGAGCGCTCGCGGGGGGCGTGGCAGCCGCGCGGCCTGCGCCAGCGGATCGAGCACGCACAGTGCCTCGCGCCTACGGACGTCGCGCGCTTCGCGGAGCTCGGCGTGGCCGTTTCGGTCCAGTTCTCGCACGCGCCTTCCGACGAGCAGCTGGCGAAGCGCTTCTGGGCCGACCGGCTCGACGGGACGTACTCGTTCCGCTCGCTGCTCGACACCGGCGCCCTGCTCGCAAACGGCTCGGACGCGCCGGTCGAGGAGCTCGAGCCGTGGGCGGGCGTCGTCGCGGCCGTGCTCGACCACTGGCGGGAAGACCAGCGGCTCACGCTCGAGCAGGCGCTCCATGCGGTCTGCGTCGCGCCGGCCTGGCTCTCGCGCGACGAGCGCGTTCGCGGAACGCTCGTTCCCGGCCGCTACGCCGACCTCGCCGTACTCGACCGCGATCCCTTCGCCTGCGAGCCCGAGGAGCTGCGCGAGGTGCAGGTCGTGGCGACGATGCTCGGCGGCCGCTGGACGCACAACCCTCCGCCCTGGGATTGAGGCCTGTCGCGGGCGGCTGGTGGTCCTAGACCGCGCGGCGGCGCAGGGCAGGCGCGAGCGAGACGAGAAGCGCGAGCTGCGCGGCCACCATGACGGTGTCGAGGTCGACTCCCTCGTCGAAGCTGTCGCCGGCGAGGTGGAGTCCGAAGTTGCCGCCGTTCGCGAGCTCGAAGTTGGCGACCATCACGATCCCGCCGGCGAGCGCAACGACGGCGAGACGCCGCAGAAGCTGCGACAGCCGCGGAGTCAGACGAGCTCCAGCCGCGAGCTGGGTGAAGGCGACGCCGACGAGGACGACGCCCACCGCGAGCTCCGCGAACTCGATCAGGTAGCCGAACGCGAGCGCGTGCGGCACGATCGCCCCGCGCAGGAAGCTCCCATACCAGGAAGGCGACTGCTTCGCGAGGTCGCCGAGCTGGGCGGCGAGGCCGTGGGCGAAGTCGCCGTTCGCGATCTTCGAGAGCCCGGAGACGAGCCACTCGTAGCCGATGGCGACCTGGACGAGGGAGAGCGCCACGTCGGTCGCGGAGCGCTCACGGCGCTGGGGCCGGATGTAGGGGTGGTCGATAGCTGCCATGCCGGGACGGTAGGCGACTCGGAACGACGCGTCTTCCGCTGAGCGCCGCATCCAGGCTGCGGGTTTCCACGGAGCGGCGATAACGTCACGCCGTGGCCATCGAGGACGCCGACGCGCGGCTCAGGCAGCTCTTCGACGCGAGCACCGCGCTCACCGCGGAGCTGTCGGTGGACACCCTCCTGCAGAAGCTCGTCGAGACGGCGGCGGAGCTCACCGATGCTCGCTACGCGGCGCTCGGGGTGATCGACGAGACGGGCTCCGCGCTCGAGCGCTTCGTCACCACGGGCGTGGACGACGGCACCCGCGCCGCGATCGGGGATCCCCCGCACGGCCGCGGGATCCTCGGAGTCCTGATCCACGACGTCGAGCCGCTGCGGTTGCGGCACATCGCAGACGATTCCCGGTCGGTGGGGTTTCCGCCGAACCATCCGCCGATGGACACGTTCCTCGGCGTGCCCGTCGTGCAGCGCGGGACGGCGTACGGCAACCTCTACCTCACCGAGAAGGCGGGAGGCGAGCAGTTCACGGCCGAGGACGAGGAGATCGTCACGCTGCTCGCCGCGCAGGCCGCCGTGGCGATCGAGAACGCGCGCCTCTACGAGTCCGCGACTCGCTGGTCGCGCCAGCTCGAGACGCTCCACGAGGTCGTTCGCTCGATCGTCGACGAGACCGATGTCGAGCGGCTGCTCCAGCTCGTCTGTGCGCGGGTCAGGGAGCTGACCGAGGCGCGCCTCGCGCTCGCCGCGCTTGCGGAGGGTGGCGGCGCCCTGCGCGTCGTCGCGGCCGACGGCGAGGACGCCCAGGTCGCCGCGGCTGTGATCGGCCACCGGCTCGAGCGTCGCCACTCGAAGATGGGGGTCGTCCTCGACCGCGGTCAGAGCGCCCGCGTGGATTCTCTCTACGACGACCCCGACGTGGCGCAGGCGGAGGCCCGAGCGCTCGGCGCCCGCACCGGGCTCTACGTCCCCCTCGTCGCGCATGGACGCCCGCTCGGCGTCCTGGCGATGCACGACAAGCTCACGGCCGGCGGCCGCTTCACCGACGGCGACCTCCGCCTGGCCGAGATCTTCGGCGCGCGGGCGGCGATCGCGGTCGCACTCTCGGAGCGGGTGGCACGCGACACTGTGCGGCGTGTGGTCGAGGCGCAGGAGGAGGAGCGGCGACGGCTGGCGCTCGAGCTCCACGACGAGACGGGGCAGGCGTTGACCTCGATCCTGCTCGGGCTCAAGGCGATCGGCGGGGCGAAGACGAAAGAAGAGGCCGAGCAGGCGGAAGCAGACGTCCGCACGCTCGTGGTGCAGGCCCTGCAGGACGTGCGTGCGCTCGCCGTCGAGCTACGCCCCTCGGCGCTCGACGACTTCGGTCTCGGGCCGGCCGTGGAGCGCCTCACCCAGACCTTCCAGGAGCGCAGCGGGATCGAGACGACGACGCAGGCGACGCTCGACGACCGGCTGCCGCCGGAGGTCGAGACGGTTCTCTACCGGGTCGTGCAGGAAGCGCTCTCGAACGTCGTCAAGCACGCCGAGGCGGATCACGTGAGCATCGTCATCGGCCAGCGCGACGGCCTGGTGGTGGCGACGATCGACGACGACGGGCACGGGTTCGCCGAGACGGATGTGCGAGAGGACGCGTTGGGTCTCGTCGGGATGCGCGAACGGCTCGCGCTCGTCGGCGGGACGCTGCAGATCGAGTCGACGCCGGGAGCGGGAACGACAGTCGCGGCTCAGGTCCCGGTCGGCGCGGGCTGACGCGCGCAGACCCACGACGCGAGCGCGTGCAGCGAGCCTCCACCGCCCATGCTCGCCACCCGCACGACCTTGCCTCCACCGAGATCCACCGCCAGGACCGGCAGGCCGCGAAGTCGTTGGCCCGGCCCGCGCTCGATCGTGACGCCCTCGACCGACGAGGTCTCGAACGAGACGGTCTCGATCTTCGACGTGAGCCTGACCCGGTCCTGGGCAAGCTCGATCCGGCCCGCATGCGTGGGGCCGTCGACCCGCCAGATGACCGGGAGCTCGAGCTTCACGCACGCACCGTAGAGGGACACGGCCGCGGCGCCATCGTGCCGCCGCGCAGGGCGTTTGCGGGTTTCCACGGATTCCCGCCCAGGAACGGCGGCTAAGGTCATTGCTCGTGTCGGAGCCGATTCGCGTCCTCATCGTCGACGACCACGCGGTCGTCCGCAGCGGCATCAGGCTCCTGCTCGAGCAGGAGGAGGGCATGGAGCCCGTCGGCGAGGCCGGCTCCGCCCGCGACGCCGTCTTCCAGGCACGCAGCACGAAGCCGGACGTCATCCTGCTCGACGTCGTCATGCCCGACTCGAGCGGCCTGGACGCGATCCCGACCCTGCTCCACGAGCGACCCGAGACGAAGATCCTGATCCTCTCGATGCAGGACGACCCGCGGTACGTGCGCGAGGCGTTCGCCGCCGGCGCGAGCGGCTACGTGCTCAAGGAGGCGGCCGACGTGGAGGTCGTCGCGGCGGTACGGGAGGTCGCGCAGGGCGGGCGCTACGTCCATCCCGAGCTCGGCGCCCGGCTGATCGCCGCCGACGCCGCGGCGGCGCGAAAGGCGGAGGAGGATCCCTTGTCAGAGCGTGAGCACGAGGTGCTGAGGCTGCTCGCGCTCGGCCATACGAACCAGGAGATCGCCAAACAGCTCTTCATCTCGGTGCGCACCGCCGAGACGCACCGCGCGCACATCATGCAGAAGCTGCGCCTCTCGAGCAGGGCCGAGCTCGTGCGCTACGCGCTCGCCCAGGGGATGCTCGTGGAATGAGGAGAGGGCCGCTCTCGCGACCCTCTCCCTGACCGGCTCGGGGTGGGCCGTCAGGCGGGTGCGACCCTGTTGGCCTTCCCGCGGCTCTTCGCGAGCCAGGTCAGCGCCGTCTCCGGGTTGCGCAGGGCACCGGAGATCGCGAGGATCGCGAACCCGAGCCCGGTGAGGAGCAGTGCGATTCCGGTCACGATCCCGAACAGGCCGAGCTGATCCGCCATGTAGCTCGTGTTCAGTGCCGTCGTGAGCGCGGTCTCGGTCACCCAGATCTGCCGGGCGCCGTTCTGCTCGGGCTGCTTCGTCTGCGGATCGACGGCCGCGTAGGCAGCGTTGTCGGTGCCGCCGCCCGGCATCAGCTGTCCCTTGGGCGTCCCGGGCTTGGCCGTGTAGATGCCCATCTGCGCATAGGTGAAGCCGTGCGTCGCCTCGAGGGTGTGGATCCGCATGTACTCGGCCATCAGCCGCGCCTCGGCGCCGGTGTCGATCTTCTGGTTGGCGACGCTCTTCGTCGGCCACGTCGTGACCGATGAGGCGACTCCCGCCTTCTGCGCCTCGGCCCTGATCGCCGACGGCGTCATGTCGGGTGTCCCGACGATGTACTCGTTCCTGAGGCTCTTGTCGACCGTGTGTCGGCCGTTGAAGCCCATCGTGATGGCGACGACGCCGAACGCGACCAGGATCGCCGCTGCCACGAGGCCGCCGATTTCGAAGATCTTGCGCATGAGGGGCTCCTTCCCATCGAGCTTTTCCTTCGGTGGCCCCAGTGTCCGGCCGGACCGGCGGCGCCGAATCGTGGCTGCCGCTGAAGCGGCTTCGGACAACTACGGACGGCGGTCGCGTGGCTGCCACGGATGCGGCCGCGAGGCTCGCGGCGGACGATGCCCGAGATCCCAGACCTTCCCGATGGAGGAGCCACGATGAAGCTTTCGGCAATCACGCTCTTTCTGGCCGCAACGATCGGCCTCGTAGCAACCGCAGCCGCGCAGCCCGCGGCGGCGAGCGGTCGGAGCAGCGCGCCCAAGACGCTCCAGGTCGTCATGCACGACCCCGGCTGCCATTGGTTCATGGTCGGCGGCAAGTACAGGACGAGCGCCAAGCTCACCGGACGCGTCCGTCTCCTCAACATGGACGAGGCGACGCTGAAGGCCACGTCCAGCAAGGGCACCGAGCGCATCCCCGTGGGCCACTCGATCGTCCTCGGTCACGGCCGTTACGTGATCACGATGGTCGGCCAGGCGCCCGACGACAACCACCTGAGGCTCACGGTCCGCTGATTCGCATGAACGCGACCGCGTGCCAGACCTGCAGGCTCAGCCTCGCCGCCCGCGGCGCGGCTGAGCCCTGTCCCCGGGAGCGATGTGCCTTCTGGGAGGACGGAGGCGCCGCGCTCGAGGGTGCATGCGTGCTCGAGAGGCTCGGCGTCGACCTCGGCCGCCCCGATCTCGCGGCCTATCTCCTCGAGTTGCGTGACCGGCTGCGGGAGGCTCGCGACCTGCGCGACGAGCAGGCCGCGCGCGGCGAGCTCGCGCGCCGCATCGGGCTCGAGCTCTGAGGCAATCCACCTGACGACGAGACGAAGGAGAAACCGTGGCATCGCATCCCGCATCGACCCCACTCCCCGCCTATCACGAGACGCTGCGGGAGGAACCCGACTCGCACGCCGTCCTCAAGCTCGTGGTCGCGATCCTCGGGATCGCGGTCGGCGCGATGATCCCCCTCGGTATCTGGCTCGCCGCCTCGGCGCAGCACGCCACCCACGAGGCCGAGGTCGCCGCGGTGAGGGCGAACGTCTCCACACCCGGCGCCGGATCCGTGCCGGGCATGGCCGGAACGACCGCGCAAGGGGGCTCGTACGCCACACCGAGCTTCGCGGGGATCGCACCGGCGAACGCCGACGCGCTCGCGATGAAGCACGCCGCGTACCCGGCCAAGCTGCCCGCCGCGCCCGCCGGCCCGGTCGCGCACGTTCGTCTCACGATCCGGCACCGCGTCGTCTCGATCGCGCCGGGGATCCGCTACGACGCCTGGACGTTCGGCGACAGCGCACCCGGTCCCGTCATCCACGTCCGGCAGGGGCAGAAGGTCGACGTCACGCTCGTGAACGGCGCGCCGATGGCGCACTCGGTCGACTTCCACGCGGCCCAGATCGCGCCGAACCGGGCGTTCACCGACGTGCTGCCGGGGAAGTCGAAGCGCTTCAGCTTCGTCGCCTCGACGGCCGGCGTGTTCATGTACCACTGCGGCACGGCGCCGGCCTTCATGCACATCGCCAACGGCATGTACGGCGCGATCGTCGTCGAGCCGAGGAACCTGCCGCCCGCGCAGAGGCAGTACGTGCTCGTCTCGAGCGAGTGGTACCTGAACAGCCCAGGTCTCAAGACGCCTGCGTCGCTCGACCTCACCAAGGCGGACGACATGACGCCCGACTGGGTGACGTGGAACGGCTACGCGGCCCAGTACAAGACGCATCCGCTGACCGCGATGCCGGGCGACACCGTCCGCTTCTGGGTCGTCGACGCCGGCCCGAGCCTGAACACCGACTTCCACGTCGTCGGCGCCGTCCTCTCCCGCGCCTGGATCAACCAGGACATGGTGGACCGGCCGCAGCACGGCATCCAGACCGCTCTCGTGCCCGCGGGCGGCGGTGGCGTGTTCGACGTCCACGTCGCGAAGCGCGGCATCTACCCCTTCGTCTCGCACAGCTTCGCGAGCGTGAACATGGGCGAGGTCGGCCTCCTCAACGTCGGGAACGTGCCGGGCACGATGAACCACTGAGCCGCAAAGGCGCGGCCCGGCCCAGCCCGCGCCGCGTCAGATTCCGGCCCGGTAGCCGAAGAACTCGTGGTCGGCGTTGTATCCCCCCTGACCGCCCCCGACTTCCGCGTAGGACTCGACGAACTCGATGCCGCCGATCCACTTGACGAGCTTGTAGCCGAGCTCGACTTCGTTGCGCAGGCGGAGCGGAGCCCCGTGGACGCAGCCGAGCGGCTCGCCGTTGAGCTCGTAGGCGAGGATCGTGAGCCGGTGGTACATGTGCTCGAGCGTGTGGATGTCGTAGTAGAGGCCGCCGTCGGGACCTTCGACGAGCGAGTAGAAGACGACCCACCGCGCGTTCGGCTGCGGCCGGACGAGGTCACAGATCTCCCGCATCGGGACGCCCGCCCACTTGGCGACGCCGGACCAGCCCTGGATGCAGTGATGGGCGGTGATCTGCTCCTGGCGCGGTAGCTCCACGATCTCCCGCAGGCTGAGCTCGACCGCGTTCTCGACCTCGCCGAAGACCCGCAGCCGGTAGTCGGCGAAGTCGTTCGCCGACATCTCCTCGTACTGCGCCGTCTCTGGCATGCGGCCGTTCGCCCAGAAATAGGGAGCGATGTCGGTCTCGTCGTACTCCCCCGGGCGCGAGTCGAGGTGCTCGAACCAGCCCTGGACCGGGCCGACGATCGCGGTGCCGACGCGCTGCACCAGCCGCGGACGGCGAAGCGTGAGCGGCGTCGCGTACCACCACGCGGCGACGACCACGGCCATCCAGCCGAGATAGATCCCGAAGCCTCCCCACCCGTGGCCGTTCGTGCCGAGGTCGATGTGGTTGAGGTTCGGCAGCAGCCCGGTCGTGAAGATCATCGCGGTGTGGAGGAACGTGAAGACGAGGAACCAGCACAGGACCCAGAAGTGCACGGTGCGCGCGAGCTGGCGGTTGAGGCGCCGGCCGGCGAGGCGGATGCGGTTCGAGATCGCCGGCGACTGCAGCAGCCCGGTCGCGAGCGCGAGCGGGGCGGCGACGAAGACCGTGACGAAGTACGCGAGCAGCTGCAGGCCGTTGTAGGCGACCCAGCCGTTGTCGCGCGGCCAGTCGAGGGACAGATACTGCAGCAGCACCGAGCCCGCGTTGGGAAACACCTGCCACGTCGTGGGAACGAGCCGCTGCCAATGGCCGCTCCAGAAGATGAGGACGAAGAAGAGCGCGCCGTTGACGAGGAAGAGCAGGTCGAACACGAAGTGCCACCAGCGCGCCAGGCCGATCGAATGTCGTAGCCCCGGGATGCCGAGCCAGCCCGGCAGCCGGACCGAGTCCTCCTTGGCCGTCCATACCCGGTCGAGCGGAACCTCCTTCTGGAAGCGGAACCAGTCGCGTCCGGGAGTGGAGTTGCGGTCGAAGTAGAGGCGCGGATGGTCGGCGAGGATCTGAAGTCCGGAGCGGACGATGAACATGAGAAAGAAGAGGTTGAAGAAGTGCTGCCAGCGCGCCCACCACGGGATCCCGACCGCAACGCGTGGTGGGTTGGCGGTCGTCCCCGGATGGCGGCGAACGAAGGCTTCCACCCCCGGCATCCCGCGCAGCCCCTTCGCGACCGCGACGAGCACGATCAGCAGCGCGACCGAGAGCGGGATCAGCCAGAGGAGGTTGATCCACCGTCGGCCCAGGCGGATGCGGGGCGCGATCCCGTTCGTCTGCGGCAGCCGGCCGGCCCAGTCCTCCGGATCGATCGGCCCGTCCTCGTCGGCCGCGCTGAGCCCGATCCGCAGGGGATGACGCTCGTGCGGCCCACGGTCTCGCCAGACGAGGTCGTCCGTATCGGAGCCCACGTGCGGCCGTTCCCGATCCCGCGCCGGCTGACACGTACGGCCTCGCCCACGCGCTGTTGCTCAGACCAGGTCCGGTGCGAGAAGATCGCAGGACCGGTCACGAACCAGGGGAGGGACGATGGAGGCTGCAACCGCCGGCGGCGGCCGTTTCGAGCATCTGCGCGAGCACTCGATCGGGCTGCCGCAAGTTCTGTTCCAGTCGATCACGCACATGGCGCCCGCCGCGGCCGTCGCGTACTCGATCTTCATCTCGGTGCCACAGTCGCAGCAGGCGCTGCCGCTCTCGGTCGGCCTCGCGCTGATCGCCTGCATCTGCGCCGCGACCGCGATCGGGCAGCTCGCGAAACTGTTCCCGTCGGCCGGCGGGATGTACACCTATACGGCAAAGACGCTCGGACCATGGGCCGGCTTCCTTGTCGCCTGGCTCTTCATCCTCTTCCAGCCGCTCGTCGCGCCGTTCCTCTACCTCGAGTTCGGCTGGGCGATGAGCGACGTGTTCTCGAACTCGATCGGCTGGCACTACAGCGGCCAGTGGTGGGTCTGGGTGGTGCTGATGACGGTGGTCGTCTTCCTCCTCACGTACCGCGACATCCGTCTCTCCACCACCGCCGGCGTCATTCTCGGCGCCTTCGAGATCGCGATCTTCGCCGCGCTCGCACTCTGGATGATGTTCTCGAACGCCGGCGACCTCAACCTCCAGCCGTTCAACCCCCACCATGCGGTCGGCGACTGGAGCGGCGTGTTCAAGGGGATGGTGTTCGCAATCCTCGCCTTCATCGGCTTCGAGGCGTCGGCGCCGCTCGGCGAGGAGGCGCGGAACCCGCGCCGCACCGTGCCGCGCGCCGTCGTCGGCTCGGCGATCGCGATCGGCCTCTTCTACGTCCTCTGCTCGTATGCGTGGGTCTTCGGCGCCGGCTTCAGCCACTTCGTCAACCAGGCGACGACGAACCCCGACCCGTGGCGGAGCCTCGGGAAGGCGTTCTGGGCCGGCGGCTGGGTCCTCGTCTTCCTCGCGATCTGCAACTCGATCGCGGCGAACTCGAATGCCGCCGTGAACGCGGCGACGCGGGTCTTCTACTCGCTCGCCCGCAACGGCCTCGCGCCGCGGCCGCTCGGACGCGTGCACGATCGCTTCAGGACGCCGAACATTGCGATCATCTGGATGTCGTCGTTCGCACTCGTGGTCTCGCTCCTGTTCGGCTGGAAGTGGGGCCCGCTGAACGGCTTCTTCACGATCGCGACGCTCGCGGTGCCGCCGGTGATCGTCGTCTACATGCTCGTCAGCGCCGGCTGCGTGTACTGGTACTGGTCGAAGTCGCGAAGCCGGTTCAACCCGCTTCTCCACCTCGTCCTGCCGATCGGCGGGATCGTCCTCTTCTTCTTCCCGCTCTACTACCAGTTCGTGAAGTATCCGCCCGCCTACCCGGAGAAGTACGGCAACTGGGTCGACATCGCCTGGGTGCTCCTGGGTATCGCCCTGACCGCGTTCGTCGTCCTCGTGCGACCCGACAAGCTCGAGGACATCGACCGCGTCTACGTCGAAGACGAAACGGTGGCACCGCAGAGTGGCGCAGCACCATCGCCTGCCTCGTAGCGAGGTGATCTGGTCGTTCGGGCCCGACCTCCGGCCCGTGCTGGAGGTCGAGCCCGGCGACGTGGTCACCTTCGAGACGAACGACTGCTTCACCGGTCAGATCCGGAGCGAGGACGACCTCGTGACCGAGATCGACCTCTCGCGGATCAACGGCGCGACCGGCCCCGTCGCCGTGAAGGGGGCCGAGCCCGGCGACTCGCTCGTGGCCGAGATCCTCGACGTCCGGCCGATCGAGTGGGGCGTCGCGACGCTCATCCCCGGCTTCGGCCAGCTGATCGAGCACGTCAAGTCGCCGCTCACGCGGCTCTTCGAGGTGCGTGACGGCATGGTGAAGATGAACGACCGCGTCTCGTTCCCCGCCATGCCGATGGTCGGGGTCGTGGGCGTGGCGACCGACGGCGAGGAGCTCTCGAACGGGCTGGCCGGGCGTCACGGCGGCAACCTCGACGATCACTGGCACGGTGCCGGCGCGCGCATCTTCTTCCCCGTCCGGCAGCCGGGCGGACTGTTCGCGGTCGGCGACATGCACGCGGCGATGGGCGACGGCGAGATCTGCTTCACCGGCGTCGAGATCGCCGGCGAGGTCGACGTCCGCTTCGAGGTGCTGAAGGGCAAGCAGGCGACCTGGCCGGTGACCGAGCTCGCCGACCGCTGGCTGCCGCATGCGACGGCGTACGAATACGACGAGGCGCTCGCGCTCGTGTCAGAGGAGGCGGCGCGCCTGCTCGTCGACGAGCACGGGTTCACGCGGGAGGACGCCTTCATCTTCCTCTCGGTCGCCTGCGACGCGGGCGTCGCGCAGGCCTGCAAGCCCGCGGAGGGCTTCGGCACGATCGCGCGCTTCTCGATCCCGAAGATCGACGCCTGCCCCGCGCCGTTCGATCGCCTAGACAGGCGCTCTACAATCAAGCGCATGGCCGTGCGCACGATGAACCCTGTCCACGTGGCGGGTACGTGCGCGGTTGCCGCGACGGCGGAGATCATCGGCGCGAAGTGGACGGCGCTGCTCGTCCACGACCTCTCCGAGGGGCCGCGCCGCTTCTCGGAGCTCGAGCGCTCGTGCCAGGGGATCAGCCCGCGCACGCTCGCAGAGCGGCTGCGCGCCCTCGAGGCCGACGGCATCCTCGAGCGGCAGAGCTACGCCGAGACGCCGCCACGGGTCGAGTACTCGCTGACGGCGAAGGGCCAGTCCCTCCTGCCGATCATCGATGCCATGCGCGAGTTCGGCCACGAGTGGCTCCCGTGCGGGCGCCAGCACCCGCACGCGCTCTAGCTCGACCCGAACGGCCGTTCCTCGCCCTCGTCGTAGGCGGTGGGGCTCGCGAGCGGATGGGCCCCCGAACGGAAGAGCTCGCGTTCCTCGTCGATCCACTCGACCAGCTCCCGGGCGACCTCCTCGACCCCCAGGGATGACGTGTCGATCACCCGTACGCGCCAGCGAGGGTCGCCTGCCCGCCACTGGCTCCAGCGGGACCAGCACATCTCGCCCAAAGTCGATTCGTGCTGGATGACGTCGGTCCGCCAGGACGGATCCGACCCGTGGCCCCGCATCCACGCCGCCCAGCGGAGGTAGTGCTGGAAGTCACCGGCGGTGCGCGCGCGCCGGTCAGGCCCGCGAGCCCGGAGGCGGGCGACGCGAGTCTCGTCGTCGCAGTCGAGCAGGCAGGCGGAAATCGCCTCCAGCCGCTTCGCAGAGGGCGTTGCGAGAAGCTCGCCGAACGGCGTCTGACCGGCCAGAAGCACGTCGTATCCCTCTCCTTGCCAATCGGGCGCGCGGCCGATCCACTCCTCGTTGGCGCGGTGACGCCACGCGGTGTCGGCGCCGGGCGGAATACCAATCTCGTCGAAGTCGTGAATCGCGAGGTTCGCGATCCGGCCACGCAGCTCTGCAAGCGCGACGGTCTTGCCGGCAGCGCTGGATCCGAACAGAAGGAAGAGCACTTTCGTGCCGCCGTGTGTTGCTAGTCGTTCAGGCGTCCGAGTGCGGTGAAAAGCGCCGCGACGGTGTCGATCCCGGCTGCGAAGTACGGGACGAGGAAGCGCTCGTTCGGCGAGTGGACGTTCGACTCCGGCAGGGCAAAGCCGCTGAGGATGGTGTCGATGCCCTTCTCGGTCAGCGCCGGCATGAGCGGGATCGAGCCGCCGACGCGTGTGAGCAGCGGGCGGACCCCGAGCGTCTGCTCGAACGCCTCGAGAGCAAGCTGCACGGCCGGCGCGTCGCCCCGGACGAGGCCCGGATTCGCGCCTTCCCAGACGATCTCCAGGTCGGCGCCTTCCGGAGCCGCGTCGCGCAACAGCCGCTCTGCAGCCGTGCCGACCGTCTCGACGTCCTGGCCCGGCGCGAGGCGGATCGAGAACTCGGCCGACGCGGCGATGCTCAGCGTCGTGTTGCGGATGCCGGGCTTGCCGCCGACGATCCCGTTCACGTCGGCGGACGGCTCGGCCCAGGTGCGGACGTAGAACTCCTCGGCCGCTCTCGGGTCGAGCGGATTCGCGCCGGCTTCCGCGAGCGACTCGGCGCCCGGCGGCAGTGTCGACCACGCTTCGAGCTCCTCGGCCGTCGGCGCAGCAATGCCGGCGCGCAGCGGCTCCGGCAGCACGCCGTTCGGGCCGGCGAGGACCGCCTGGAGGCAGCCCATCAGGACGTGGATCGCGTTCAGGGCAGCGCCGCCGTACATCCCCGAGTGGAGGTCGCGCTCGCCGGTCCGCACCTTCACCTCGAACGTGACGAGCCCGCGGGTCGCGAGCTCGATCGTCGGCACGTCGCGCCGCAGCATCCCGCCGTCGAAGATCACCGCGGCGTCGGCACCGCGCTCGTCCTGCTCGACCCAGTCGGCGATCGTGTGGCCGCCGATCTCCTCCTCGCCGTCGCACGCGAAGCGGAGGTTGACCGGCAGCGCGCCGGCCTCGGCGAGCCGCTGAGCGGCCTTCAGAACGAGCCACAGCTGGCCCTTGTCGTCCGCGACGCCGCGCGCGTACGCCCACTCGCCGCGGATGTCGAGCTCGAACGGGTCGGATTCCCAGAGCTCGAGCGGCGCGGGCGGCTGGACGTCGAAGTGGTTGTAGACGAGCACGGTCGGCGCGCCGCCGCCGCCGTTCGAGGCGGGAAGCTCCCCCAGCGCCAGCTCGCGCTCGCCGAACGGGGTCAGCTCGGCGGTACCGCCAATGCGGCGAATGAACTCGCAGACCCACTCCCCGGCGCGCTTCACGTCGTCCCGGTGGGCCGGGTCGGCGCTCACGCTCGGGATCGAGATCAGCTCCGCCAGCTCGGCGCGCCAGGCCTCATCCACGAGGAGAGACTCTACGGAGATAGTGCGCTCCTCCGCCGAGCGAACCCGCTTCGTCATCGGGGTTGAGCAACCCACACGTACGGAGCGAGAGACACCCGCAGCCGATGCACGTCGTCAATCTGTCGCGGACGGACTCGAGCGTCGCGATGCGCTCGTCGAGCTCGCGCCGCCAGCTGCGCGAGAGCCGTTCCCAGTCGCGCTTCGTCGGCGTCTTGCCGGCGGGCAGCTCGTCGAACGCCGCCCTGATCCGCTCGAGCGGGATGCCGGCCGCTTTCCCCGCCTGCACGAGCGCGACCCTGCGCAGAGTGACCGAGGGATAGCGCCGCTGGTTCCCGTCCGTCCGCCGCGCCGCGATCAGTCCTTCGCGCTCGTAGAAGCGGAGCGCGGACTGCGCGACACCGCTGCGAGTAGAGAGCTCGCCGATCGTGAGTTCTCTTGCCACTTGACTTGAACCTTAGTTGAGGTTCTACGGTGTAGACATGGCTACCACCACGACGCTCGGCTACGACGACCTGCCGGCGCTGCTCACACGGCCCACCGGCGACGAGAAGCACGACCGGAGCTCGCTCTCGACCCTCGACGTGCTCTGGGTCCTCTACGACCGCATCCTCCGCGACGAAGATCGCTTCCTGCTCTCGAAAGGACACGGGCCGGCGGCGTTCTACGCCGTGCTCGCTGCGAAGGGGATCGTTCCCGTGAGCGAGCTCGACGGGTTCGGCTCGTTCGACTCTCGGCTCGGCTACCACCCGGATCGCGTGGTCGCGCCCGGGGTCGAGTTCTCGAGCGGCTCCCTCGGGCACGGGCTGGGAGTGGCGGTCGGCTCTGCTCTCTCGGGGCGCCGCGTCTTCTGTCTCGTCGGCGACGGCGAGCTCGACGAGGGCTCGAACTGGGAGGCAGTGCAGTACGCGGGCCGCATCGGCCTCGGCTCGCTGACCGCGATCGTGATCGACAACGACTCCGCCGCGCTCGGCTGGCCGGAAGGGATCGAGCGGCGTTTCATGCTCGAAGGCTGGGTCGCGCAGCGGGTCGACGGACGCGACCACGACGCGCTCGAAGCCGCCCTGTCCCCCGTTCCCGTCGCGACGCGCCCTCGTTGCGTCGTCGCGGAGGTGGAGACGAGGTGACCGGCATGCGCGAGCGGTTCTACGAGCTGACCCGCGAGGCGCTCGACGAAGACGAGCGGGTCGCCGTCGTGACGGCCCAGATCGGAGCCGACTCGATCGGCGAGCATCCGCGCCACTTCGACGTCGGCATCCGCGAGCAGCTGATGATCGGGGTGGCGGCAGGGCTCGCGCTCGAGGGCTACCGGCCGATCGCCCACTCGTACACGCCGTTCCTCGTCGAGCGGCCCTGGGAGTTCCTCAAGCTCGACCTCGGCCACAACGATCTCGGCGCGGTACTCGTCTCGATCGGAGCGTCCTACGACGCCGCCCGCAGCGGCCGCACGCACCAGGCGCCGGAGGACGTCGCGCTCGTCGCGGCTTTGCCCGGCTGGACGATCCACGTGCCCGGACATGGGGCCGAGCTCGAATCGCTCTTCCTGCGCGCGCTCGACGGCGACGACCGCGTCTACATCCGCCTGAGCCAGGAGGAGAACCACGCGTGCTTCGACGGCGGCGGCTTCACGGTTCTGCGGCGCGGCCCGTGCGGCGCGCCGCTCGTCGTCGCCGTCGGCCCGACGCTGCAGCCGGTGCTCGAGGCGACCGTCGACCGCGACGTCACCGTCGCGTACCTCGCGACGGTGCGCCCGTTCCCGCACGACGCGCTGCGCGACGCGCTCGCCGACGGCACGGACGTCGTCCTCGTCGAGCCGTACCTCGCCGGCACCTCGTCGCCGGAGGTCGCGGTCGCCTTGCGCGACCGGCCGCACCGGCTGCTCGCCCACGGTGTCGCGAGCGCGGAGCTCCGCCGTTACGGGACGGGGCCGGAGCACCGAGCGGCGCACGGGCTCGACGCAGCCGGGATCGCGCGCTCGCTCGAGGAGTTTCTCGGCTAGCCGCCCGCGAACGCGGCCATGTCGTCGGCGAAGTCCCAGCCGCGGACGTCGGTCGGCTCGAGACGCACGAGCACGCTGTCAGCGGGAGAGATCGCGGCGGCGTACGCCCGGCCGTTCTCCGCGCCGAGGTAGCGGACGGCCATCGAGCGCGCTGCTTCCGCCACGCCGTCCTGCAGGAGGCGGGCCTCGCCGCGCGCCTCCAGGCCGCGGTACGGAGGCTCGTGCTCGTAGACGACGATGCTCGCGCGCGGGTCGCGGCGCAGGTGCTTCAGCTTGATGTCGTTCTCGTAGACGACGACGTCGAAGCCGCCGTGGCGCCAACGATGCCAGACCGGCGACAGAAGGACGCCCCCGTCCCGGCGGTACGTGGCCAGGACGGCCACGAGCGGCTGCTCGAGCAGGTCGGCGAGCTCCTCGGGGCCGTGCTTCCGCATCGGCCGAGTCTACGCCCCTTCGGGCCGGGATCTAGGCGACGTCGCGGAGCGAGTCCGTCACCGCGAGCGCACGCAGCTTCTTCAGGCTCTGGTTCTCGATCTGGCGGATCCGCTCGCGCGTCACGTTGAACGCGCGGCCGACCTCGTCGAGCGTCCGGGGCTGCTCGCCGTCGAGCCCATAGCGGAGCTCGAGCACCCGGCGCTCGCGGTGCGACAGCGTGCCGAGGATGTTGCGCAGCAGCTCCTGGCGCAGCGTCGTGTCGGCCGCCTCGTCGGGCAGCGGGGCGTTCTCGTCGGTGAGGAAGTGGCCGAACTCCGACTCCTCCTCGTCGCCGACCGGCTTCTCGAGCGAGACGGGCGCCTGCGAGGTGCGGAGGATCTGCTCGACCTCGTCGAGCGGCAGGTCGACGTCGGCCGCGATCTCGATCGCCAAGGGCTCGCGGCAGAGCTCGCCGCGCAGCTTGCGCTCGGAGCGGACGATCTTGTTCAGCTTCTCGACGACGTGGACCGGCATCCGGATCGTGCGGCCCTTGTCCGCGAGGGCGCGGGCGACGGCCTGGCGGATCCACCACGTCGCGTACGTCGAGAACTTGTAGCCCTTGCGCCAGTCGAACTTCTCGGCCGCGCGTACGAGGCCGATCGTCCCCTCCTGGATCAGATCGAGGAACGGGAGGCCCTGGTTGCGGTAGCGCTTGGCGATCGAGACGACGAGGCGGAGGTTCGCCTCGACCATCTCCTGCTTCGCCCGATGGTCGCCGCGCTCGATCCGCTTCGCGAGCTCGACCTCCTCGGCCGCGGTCAGGAGCTCGACCTTGCCGATGTCCTTGAGGAACAGCTGGAGCGCGTCGGTCGAGACCTCGCGCGCGGTCTCGTCGAGCCGCGCCGGCTCTTCCTTCGCCTCTGCCTCGGCCGGCTCGCCGTCGACGATCTCGACCTGCAGCTCCTCGAGCGCGCGGTACACGTCCTCGAGCTGGGCGGGCTCGAGATCGAGCTCGTCGAGAGAAAGTGCGATCTCTTCCGCGCTGACCCGCCCTGCGGCCTGAGCGGCCTCGAGCAGGGTCCGTGCTTCGTCTGTCTCGAGAACGTCTGTCTGCGACGTTCCCTCAGTGGCTGTCGCGGCCATGTCCCCCTCCCCGTGCGATGCCGGAGGATGCCACGCGCGGAACTGCGGCCGCCATAGGCCGTTCGGCTCATATTTTCTTTACTTAGACCTAGTACGGGCCAGGTGCGCAAGCAGTCTTCTTGCGTCTTCCCCGTACGAGGAGCGCGGCCCGTCCGCGGCCGCGAGCCGGAACTGCCCGACCGCCTTCTTCGGCTTCGCGGTCCAGAGCAGCAGGAGACCGAGATGGAAACGGACGACCGGGGACCGGGGGAAGACGCCCGTCAGGGGACCGAGGCGGCTGAACGCCGCGACGGGGTTCGCCTTCGTGAACGCGCCGACGGCGGCGGCGGTGCGCGCGAGCGGGTCGTGCGGCGCCAGCCTGGCCGCGGCCTCGAACTGCCGCTCGGCCGAGAGAGGCCGCTCGAGGTTCCACAGCGCCGAGCCGTAGAGCAGCTTCGCGTGCGCGTCCGGCTTCGCGGCCGCCTTCGCCAGCGCGGCGAGCTCCTTCGCCGCCGGCAGGTTCGCGATGCGGCGCGAGGGGCCGAAGTCGAGCACGAGATAGGGCAAGCCGGTCTTGAAGCCCGGGTGCAGGAGGTCCTCCGCCCGAACCCCGTACGGCGAGTCGGCGGCGATCTTCGCGGTCTTCTCCCAGGCCGCGACCGCCTTCGCGTTCCGTCCCGCCCAGAACTCGGCGAGGCCGAGATGCAGCTGGACGACGCCGCTCGCGGGGTGCGCCGCCGCAAGGCGCTCGATGGCCGAGATCCCGTTCCTGTTCCACGCGGCGAAGGCCGAGCCGATCTGCGCCGCCAGCGAGTGGTAGCGATCGAAGACCGCCGCGGCCTGCGCGACGTGGTCGTCGTTGTAGAGCGTCTGCGCGCCGGCGAGCGCCCGCGTCTCGGCGCTCGAATCGACCCCGAAGTTGAGCTCGAGCGGTGGCAGGCCCGGCTGCGGCTTGACCACCGCTCCCGGCACGGTCGTCGTCTCGCCGCGGGTCTGCAGCAGGGTCGCGCCGATCACGGCGCCTGCGGCGGCGAGCGCGGCCAGCGCGACGACGAGGACGACGCGCCGGTTCTTGGCCGCCGCGAGCGGGCGAGCTGCTGTGGCCACGATTCGAGCGTAGCCGTGAACCGCGTCGCTACATTTACGAAAGCGATGCCGAGTTACCGCGAATATCTGCAGCAGGTCCGGTCGGAGATCGACGAGCTCGACGTCAAGCGAGCCCGCGAGGCGCTCGCTTCCGACGACCGGCCGCTCGTCGTCGACGTCCGCGAGCTGGACGAATGGACCGAGGGCCGCATCCCGGGCGCGATCCACATCCCGCGCGGCAACCTGGAGTCGCGGATCGAGCAGGCGGCCCCCGATCGCGCCCAACCGATCCTTGTCTACTGCGCCGCCGGCAACCGCTCGGCCTTCGCCGCGAAGTCGCTCGAGGAGCTCGGCTACGAGAACGTCGTCTCGCTCGCCGGCGGCTACACCGACTGGAAGCGCAGCGGCTTCCCGACCGAGCTGCCCCGCACGCTCGACGGCGAGAAGCGGCAGCGCTACAGCCGGCACGTGCTCATCCCGGAGGTCGGCGAGGAGGGACAGCTCAAGCTGCTCGACTCGCGCGTCCTCCTCCTCGGCGCGGGCGGGCTCGGCTCGCCGACGGCGCTCTACCTCGCCGCGGCCGGCGTCGGGCGGATCGGCATCGTCGACGACGACCGCGTCGACGCCTCGAACCTCCAGCGCCAGGTGCTGCATTCGACGGGGCGACTCGGCGAGTGGAAGGCGGAGTCGGCGAAGCACACGCTCGAGGAGCTCAACCCCGATATCGAGGTCGTTCCGTACATCGAGCGGCTCACGTCGGAGAACGTCGAGCGGATCCTCGCCGACGGCTGGGACGTGATCGTCGACGGCGCCGACAACTTCCCCACGCGCTACCTGATCAACGACGCCGCCGTCTGGCACGACATCCCCCTCGTGCACGGCTCGATCTACCGCTTCGAGGGCCAGGCGACGGTCTTCAAGCCCGGCGACGGTCCCTGTTACCGCTGCCTCTTCCCGCAGCCGCCGCCGCCCGAGCTCGCGCCGAGTTGCGCCGAGGGCGGAGTGCTCGGCGTCCTGCCGGGCATCGTCGGCTCGCTGCAGGCGAGCGAGGCGCTCAAGCTCTGCCTCGGGATCGGCGAGCCGCTCGTCGGCCGGCTGCTTCTCTTCGACGCGCTCGCGACCGAGTTCAGCGAGGTCCGGCTGCGCCGCGACCCGAGCTGCCCGGTCTGCGGCGACTCGCCCACCATCACCGAGTACGTCGACTACGTGGAGTTCTGCTCGGGGAGACCGACGCACGCATGAGCCGCGTCCGCATCCCTCCCCAGCTGCGCACCGAGGTCGGCGGCGCGCGCGAGGTGCCCGCCCGGGGCGGCACCGTGCGCGAGCTGCTCGACGACCTGATGGACCGCTTCCCGGCGCTGCGCCCGCAGCTCGTGGAGGACGACGAGATCGCGCCGTTCGTCAACGTCTACGTCGAGGGCGAGGACGTCCGCACGCTCGACGGGCTCGACACGTCGGTCGAGCATGGCTCGACCGTCATCCTCCTCCCCGCCATGGCCGGTGGGCTCTAGCCTCCACACGGCCGGCTCTCTGCTCGAGCTCGTAGGCAACACCCCGCTCGTAGAGCTGCCGCGGCTCGCGCCGAAGCCGTCGGTACGGCTCTACGCGAAGCTCGAGGGCCAGAACCCGACCGGCTCGATCAAGGATCGCGTCGCGCTCGCGATGATCGAGGCGGCGGAAGCAGCGGGAGAGCTCGAGCCCGGCCGCGAGCTGCTCGAGCCCACCTCCGGCAACACCGGGATCTCGCTCGCGCTCGTCGCGAAGCTCAAGGGCTATCCGCTCACCTGCGTGCTGCCGGAGAACGCCACCGAGGAGCGGCGGCAGCTCCTACGGCTCTACGGCGCGACGATCGTGGACTCGCCCGGCGACCAGGGCTCGAACGGCGCGGTCCGGCTCGCGCTCGAGCTCGCGGAGCGGGAGCCGCGCTGGTTCATGCCGTTCCAGTACGCGAACGAGGCCAACCCGCGCGCCCACCACGACGGCACCGGCGCGGAGATCGTCGCCGCGCTCGACCGCGTCGACGTCCTCGTCGCAGGCCTCGGCACCGGCGGGACGCTGATGGGCGCGGGCGAACGCCTGCGCGAGAGCTTCCCCGACGTCGTCGTCGCCGCGGCCGAGCCGCTCCCGGGAGATCCGGTCATGGGCCTGCGCTCGCTCGACGACGGCTACGTCCCGCCGATCCTCGACGTCTCGAAGCTCGACCGCAAGATCCTCGTGTCGAACGACGAGGCCGTCGCCGGCGTGCACGCGCTGCTCGAACGCGAAGGGATCTTCGCGGGCGTCTCGGGCGGCGCCGTGCTCCACGTCGCCCGGCGGCTCGCCGGCGAGCTCGACGAGGGCGTCGTGGTGTGCGTCCTCGCCGACGGCGGCTGGAAGTACCTCTCCGCCGGCTTCTGGCAGGGCGAGGAGATCGACGAGAGCAAGCTGTGGTGGTAGTTCCCGCGCCCGTCCGCGAGGAGCTCGCCGAGCACGCGCGAGAGGAGCTGCCGAACGAGAGCTGCGGCCTGCTCGTCCTGCGCGACCGCGTCGCCGACCGCTACGAGCCGGGCCGCAACGGAGCCGAGTCGCCCTACCGTTTCGAGCTCGAGGTCGCTCCCGAGCTCTGGTTCCTCGAGGACGAGGGCTACGAGCTGGCTGTCGTCCATTCGCACGTATCCGCCCCGCCGCGCCCGTCGCGCACGGACGTCGAGAACGTCGGCCTCTGGCAGGGCCGGCCGTACCTCATCTATTCGGTCGCGCGCGACGAGCTCGCTGCCTGGACAATCGACAACGGTTCGATCGAGCCCCTCGAGCTCGGCTGAGCTCGCCGTAACGTGTGTGTCGCGGGCGACATACACAGGGTGAGAGATGGAGCAGCGGTTCGAGCAAATCTACGCGGAGCATTGCGAGGCCGTTCGCGCGTACGTCAGGCGCAGGGCACCCGAGGCGGTCGTCGACGACGTCGTCTCGGAGACGTTCGTCGTCTGCCTGCGCAAGCTGGACCGAGTCCCGGCGGAGCCCTTGCCCTGGCTGTACGCGGTCGCCAGAAAGACGCTGGCGAACGAGCGGCGGCGGCGGGCGCGGGTCGCACCGAGCGACATCCGGCTCGACGGCGAGCCCCAGCCCGTCGGTGACGGCGTCCTGGCTGCCGCGTTCAATCGCCTGAGCGAGAAGGACCGTGAGGTCCTCCGGCTCGTCGCCTGGGAGGGCCTGTCGCTCGCCGATGCATCGAGCGTCCTCGGCTGCTCGGGCGTCGCGTGCCGAGTCCGGTACCACCGGGCGAAATCGCGGCTCGCCTCCCGGCTCGAAGCTGCTGCCTCCTTCACACCCGAGCCGAAGGAAGTGACGAGATGAACAACGACGCTGCGATCAGACGGCTGGCGGCGGCAAACCCCGTCCCTCACGACGGCCCCCTCCATCTTCCGGAGCGGGTGCGGGTGCACGCTCGAAGGCCGGCACTCGGTCTGGCCATCGCCCTGACGGCACTCGCGAGCGCTGGCGTCGCACTTGCGGCCGGCCTCGGCGCGTTCGAGGGAACCCCCGCACCGCCGGACGTGTCGACGAGCTTCAGCCAACTCAACCAGCTCGCCGACCAGGCGACGCAGCAGGGGTTTGCACACCGGTTCCCTCAGGCGGACGTGAGCAAGGCCCACGGCGCGATCGAGGTCCAGACCCCGGACGGTCCCGAAGACCTCTGGGTGGCGCCGAGCGATCAGGGCGGTCAGTGCTACTTCATCGACTGGGCGAACGACCCGCCCTATCAGGACGGCAGCGTCTATGGATTCGGCGGCTGCCCGCCGACGAGCACCGCACCGATCGACGCGGGCGGCCCGGTCTGGGTCTCCGGCCACCCGAACCTGCTGACGGTCTCCGGCAGCGTCTCGGTCGACGCGGCAACCGTCCAGGTCGTGCTCCAGGACGGTTCGACGATGACGCTCCCGGTCGTCGAGCACGTGTATCTCGGCTCGCTCGACGAGCCGGCCGGACAGACCGGTGTCGGCGACGAGAAGGTCGTGAAGGTGACTGCCTTCGACGCGTCCGGCAACCAGGTCGCGCAGTGGACGTCGCCGCGGTAGTCGACCCCTCGAGGCTGACGGGCTGCGGACACGCCTGGCATCCTTGGCCCATGCGTGTGATCCGGCTCCAAGGCCTCCCCGACAGCGGGAACTCGTATCGCTTCGAGGGCGCCGTCCACGACGCGCCGGTCTCGTTCTTCATCCTCCACACACCTCCCGGAGAGGGCCCGGGACCGCATCGGCACCCGTACGCCGAGACGTTCATCGTCCAGGAGGGCCAGGCGACGTTCACCGTTGGCGACGACACGATCGAGGCGCACGCAGGCGACATCGTCGTCGCGCCGGCCGAGGTGCCGCACGCCTTCTTCAACTCCGGAGCGGGCGTGCTCCGTTCGGTGAACATCCATCCGGTCGCCGAGATGGAGACCGTCTGGCTCTGATTACTCGAGCTCGTCCTCGTCGACGTAGTCGGTGACGTCGGGGCGCGGCTCGGGACGCTGCTCGAACGTGACCGCGATCCGCTCGATGCGGTTGCCCTCCACCTCGAGCACGTCGAACCGCATCCCGTCGTAGGAGACGTCGTCGCCGGGCTCGGGCGCGCGCCCCAGCTGGCCGAAGACGAAGCCCGCGACGGTGTGGAAGTCCTCGTCCGGCAGCTCCGTGCCGAAGCGTTCGTTGAACTCGTCGATCGCGAACATCCCGTCGACGCGGTACGAGTCCTCGCCGATCTGCTCCACCGGCTCCTCGGGCACGTCGAACTCGTCCTCGATCTCGCCGACGATCTCCTCGAGCAGGTCCTCGAGGGTCGCGATGCCGACCATCGCGCCGTACTCGTCGACCACGACTGCGAAGTGGTTGTTCGTACGCCGGAACTCCTGCAGGAGCGAGGCGAGGTCCTTCGTCTCGGGAACGACGTACGCCGGCCGCAGCAGGCCCTCGAGGTGGACGTCGGCGAGCCCGCGGTCGTGGATCGCGCTGAACAGGTCGCGCACGTGGAGCACGCCGGCGATGTCGTCGAGCGACGCGCGGTAGACCGGATAGCGCGTGTACGGCGAGTCGAGGACGACCGCTAGCACCTCTTCCGGTGGGAGGTCGCCGGAGATCGCGGCCACGTCGGGCTTCGCGACCATCACGTCGGCGACGTCCTTGTCCCCGAAGATGAAGACCTTGTCGATCATCTCCCGCTCCTCCTCCTCGATCTGCCCCTGCTGGGTCGAGCGGGAGACGAGCATGCGCAGCTCGGCCTCGGAGTGCACCTCGCGCTCCGCGCCCGGGGGCTCGAGCCCGAACGAGCGGAGGATTCCGTCGCTCGTCACGCGCAGCAGCCAGATCGCCGGCCGGAAGAGGGCGAAGAACGCGCGCACCGGCGCCGAGACCCAGAGCGCGGTCCCCTCCGGGCGACCGAGCGCCGCGCCCTTCGGCACGAGCTCGCCGATCACGACGGTGATGAACGTGAGGATCCCGTACGCGATGACGATCGCGAGGACGGCCGCCATCCAGTGCTTGAACTCACGCGAGAGCGTCTCCTCGCCGAGGGCGCCGATGCCCAGCGACGTGAGCGTGACACCGAGTTGCATCGCCGCGATGAAGCGCGGCGGGTCGCCGGTGATCCGCAGGACGTCGCGCGCGCGGCGGTTCCCCTGGTGCTGCAGCTCGATGATCCGCGTCCGGCGCGCGGTGACGAGGCCGTACTCCGCCGCCACGAAGAAGGCGTTGAGCAGGATCAGGACCGCGACCCCGATCAGCTCGTAGAGGAGTGTCACGCCCTCACCGGGAGGGCGCGGGTACTAGGAGGGTTCTCGTCCAACTCTCCGGCCGGAGTATAGGGATGGCTCCGGCCGCTCCCGCCTGCACGAACATATGTTCGCTATCCTCCACCGATGCGAGTGGAGTACCGCGAGGAGCCGTGCCGCAACGCTCTCAACCGCGTCCGCGGCATGCCGTTCGCCTGGTCGCTCAACCCGTACATGGGCTGCGCCCACCGCTGCACGTTCTGTTACGTCCGCGCCTTCGAGGCCCGCGCCGACCGGCCGTGGGACGACCGCTACGGCTCGAGCATCCGCGTCAAGACGAACGTCGCCGCCGTGCTCCGGCGAGAGCTCGCCCGGCCATCCTGGGATCGCGAGCCGGTCGCGGTCGGCGCAGCGACCGACCCGTACCAGCCGGCCGAGGGCCGCTACCGCCTCACGCGTGCGTGCATCGAGGCGTTTGCGGAGGCGGCGAGCCCGTTCTCGATCATCACGCGCGGGCCGCTGATCGTCCGCGACATCGACGTGCTCGTCGAGGCGGCGCGGCGCGCGAACGTCTCGGTCACCTTCTCCGTGCCGACGCTCGATCACGAGATCTGGCGGCACACCGAGCCGGGGACCGCGCCGCCGCGCCAGCGGTTGCGCGCGCTGTCGCGGCTCGTGGAGGCGGGGATCGACGCGCGCGTCGGGATGGCTCCGATCCTCCCGGGCCTGAGCGACCGGCGCGAGCTGCTCGCCGACGTGGTGCGCGAGGCGCGCGCGGCGGGAGCGACCGGGATCTGGGCGAACCTCCTCTACCTCCGCCCCGGAACGCGCGAGCACTTCCTCTCCGCGCTCGAGCGCGACTGGCCCGAGCTGCTCCCGCAGTACGAGCGGCTCTACCGCCGGGGCGCCTATCTGCCGCGTCGAGAGACGGATCCGGTGCGGGAACGGGTGCGCTCGCTGGCCCGGAGTCACGGCGTCCGCGACCGGCGTCGCGTGCGGCTCGAGCCGGCCGCGATCGCGGAGCAGCTTCGGATCGCGGCTATGTGATAGCTGAGCGCCGATCTATGATCTCCCGGCCGTTGGCTGCCACCGAGATCACCTGCCTGATCGTCGACGACCACGAAGTCGTGCGCGAGGGGCTCCGCCTGTCGCTCAGCCGAGCGCCGCACATCCGCGTGATCGGCGAGGCGGCCGACGGCGAGGCGGCCATCGCGCTCGCCGAGCGCCGGCGGCCCAACGTCGTGATCATGGACGTCCGCATGCCCGGCATGGACGGGCTCGAGGCGACAAAAGAGCTGATGGAGAAAGCGCCCGACGCCGCCGTCCTGATCTTCACGGCCTACAGCGAGCGAAGCCTCCTCAGTCGCGGCCTCGAGTCGGGAGCGAAGGGATACGTCCTGAAGGAGGCGCCGCACGAGACGCTCCTGCGTGCGATCGAGAAGGTCGCGGGCGGCGAGGGCTACGTCGATCCGGCGCTCATGCCGGCCTTCCTCACCGGCCGCGACAAGGACGACATGCTCACGACGCGGGAGCGCGAGATCCTCCAGCTCCTCGCCGACGGCATGTCCAACGCCGACGTCGCCACGCAGCTCTTCATCAGCCAGGAGACCGTGAAGAGCCACGTGCGCCACATCCTCGCCAAGCTGGAAGCCGACACGCGGACGCACGCGGTCGCGATCGCACTCCGTGAAGCGATCATCGACTAGCACCGAGGCCGAGACAACCGGCGACGCCGGTGGCGAGCTGACCGAGCAGGTCCTCGCCGCGGAACAGGACGAACGGCGCCGCATCGCGCTCTTCCTGCACGACGGGCCGGTGCAGTCCCTCGCCGGAGTCGCGCTCATGCTCGACGCCTCCCTCGACCTGATCGGGCGCGGCGAGCACGCGCAGGCGCGCGAGATCCTCGACCGGGCGCTCAGCCGGACCCGCACGACGGTGGGGGAGCTCCGCGACCTCTCCTTCAACCTCGAGCCGGTGGCGCTGCGCGACCACGGCTTTGCTGCGGCGGTCGACGCGCTCGCGCAGTCCCGCAGCCGCGAGCACCGGATCGAGGTCTCGCTCGACGTCGCGCTGATCGACGACCTCGGCGAGCGCACCCAGGCCGCGCTCTACCAGATCGTCCGCGAAGCCCTCGAAGAGGCGATCCGGCGCGGGCCTCCCTCCCGCTTCGACGTCTCGGCCACGACCGACGCACCGGGCTCGCTGCGGCTGGTGATCCGCGACGACGCACCGACCGAGCGCCGCCGTCGCGCGCTCGAGGTCATGGGAGAGCGGGCGCGCACCCTCGGAGCGACGCTCACGCTCGACCACGAGGTCGGCGGTACGACGATGAGCCTGGAGCTGCGCGGCCAGCCGACCGGCGACGACTAGTCTTCGGCCCGTGAACGGCGACGGCGCGCACCAGCAGCACCTTCTCTTCGTCTGGAAGCCCTCCGGCTACGAGCTCGTCGAGCAGGACGGAGAGGTGCCGGCGATCGGCGCCGAGGTCGAGGTCGAGGGCAAGCGGCTGCGCGTGACGAAGCTCGGCCCGTCGCCGCTGCCCGGTGACCGCCGGATGTGCGCCTACCTCGGCGGTTAGCCGCCCGCGATCGACTCAGCGGCCACGAGGCCCAGCACGAGCGCCTGTGCCAGCCCGCTCGAGTAACCGCCGGTCGCGACGCCGCCGACGTCGACTCCCGCCGCCCACACACCTTCGACCCCTGTCACGCGCGCCTCGGTGTCGATCTTGAGGCCGCCGATCGTGTGCGTCACCGCACCCGCAACGTGGACGGCCAGGCCGAGCTCCTGGGCGATGACGGTGCCGCCGGCCGCGCGCGCGGCCTCGATTCGCTCGTTCGTCTCAGCGACGCAGTACCACGCGCGGCGGCCGATCAGCTGCGCGAGGTCGTTCTCGTGCCACGCGACGCGCCGCGGCGTGATCTCGCTCCAGTCGTCGGTGAAGACGCGCGCCTCACGGCCGTAGAGCTGCGCGAGCGGGACGAAGTCCTCCTCCCGGATCCGCGCCGGCGGGGCCGGCATGGCCCGGCCGTAGAACTCGTCCATTCCCTCGGTCGTCCCGGCGCCGCGGACGACGGCGAAGTCGAGCCCGTCGCCCACGCTCCACGGGTTCGCCCGCAGGAGGAGGTCGCGCTCGCGGACGAGCCGTCCCGGGAAGCCGCCGGTCGCGAGGACGAGCGGCGGGTCGGCGTCGTCGGCCAGCGGCGTCTCGAGCTCGACGCCGCCCGCGGCCTCGACGAGGAGCTCCGTCAGTGCGTGCGGCTCGTAGCGACGACCGGTCGTGCGCGGGTTCTCGGTGTCATGCCACACCGGCTCGGCGCCGAGCGACTCGAGCCAGTCGAGCCCGTCGTCGAGCCGCTCCCAGATCAGCCGCTGCAGCCGCTCGTCGCCGCCGGGGCACTCGGCGCGGAAGCTCTCCCATTCCAGATGCCGCCAGACGACGCAGGAGGAGAGGAGCATCGAGCCCCCCGGCCGCGTCCCCTTCTCGAGCAGACGCGGCTCGTGCCCGAGCTCGCGGAGGCGCGCGGCGGCGACGAGGCCCGCCATCCCCGCTCCGGCGACCGTTACGCGCAACTCAGGTGAGCGAGAACGTCGGCTTGTGCTCGACGTACTCGATCCGCACGCGCTCCGGCCCCCACACGAACACCGCGAGGGTGTTCGGCGCATCGACGACGTCGTCGATCTCGACCCCGAGATCGCGCGCGGCCGCCTCGTGCTCGTCGGCCGAGTCCACGAGCACCGCAAGATGGTTGAGCAACGGCTGCGCGGGCGCTCCCGGCTTGCCCGGCCGGAACTCGATCCACGCGCCTCCGACCTCGACCCGCGGACAGTTCGAGGGGCCCGAAGCCGCCGCGCGGAACCCGAGGGAGCCGTACTCGGACGCCGTCGCCACCGGATCGGCCGAGCGCAACGCGACGTGGTCGAGGTCGTAGTCGAGGTCGGTGTCGGCCTCGACGAGTCCGAGCGCGACGCCTTCGCCGAGCTCGAAGTACGCCTCGCCCTCGCGCGGGCGCTCGACCTCGAGATCGCGCGGGAGCCGAACCAGCGCTCGCTCGAGATCGCCCACGCGCAGCGCGACGTGCTCGAGCGCTCCGCGCTCGCGCGGGCCGTCGGCGGCGAACAGCGTCAGCTTCCCGCGCCGCGCATCCGCGCCGACGAGCGTGAACGCGTCGGTGCGGTCGATCACGTGCATCCCGAGATGCGCGACGACGAAGTCCGCGACGGCGTCGCGATCCGCGAGCCAGTAGGCGACGTGGTCGAGTGTTTTCGGGTTCACGACAGGCGCTGTTCCCCGCAGCGGCCGCCGTTAGTCGATCGGCTCGTTCTGGACGTTGTGCTCGTCCGCGTACTTCTGCGTGAGCTCGTTGACGACGTCCATCCCCTTGCCGTACGCGTAGTTGATCTCGACGAACGCGTTCCACTTGTCCGGCAGCGCGTCCTCGGGGAAGATCGCCTCGACCGGGCACTCCGGCTCGCAGGCGCCGCAGTCGATGCACTCCTCGGGGTCGATGACGAGGATCCGATCGGCCTGGTGGATGCAGTCGACCGGGCAGACGTCCACGCAGGACAGGTCTTTGATGTCGATACAGGGCTCGGCGATGATGTACGTCACGGCGTCCTACTGTAGATAGGTGCCCCGGACGGGCGCGCGGCGAACCGTCAGTCCTCAGGAGATCCTGCGAGCTCCTTCACGAGCTCGCCGAGCCGCTCGCCGAGCGCCGACTTCGCGAGCACCTGGTCGAAGCCGGCGGCGTGCGCGGCACGGAGGCCGGACGTGTCGGTGTGGTTCGTGAAACCGACGATCGGGATGTCCGGATAGGCGTCGGCGACCTCCTCCGGGTCGACCCGCGAGACGTCCGCGAGCACGAGCTCCGGGTCTTCCGTGTGGTCGACCGTGATGAGACGGTGGTCGGGCAGGAGCGCCTCGAGCTTCCCCCGCATGAAGAGTTCGACCCCACAGAGCAGGATCGTCGCCACGTGGGAAGGTTAGAACGCGATGGATGCTGCATTCAAGCGTGGCCTGGAGGAGATCCGCGCCGGGCGCTACTTCGAGGCGCACGAGGAGCTCGAAGCAGCGTGGCGAGCCGCGTCGGCCGAGGAGCGGGATTTCTTCCAGGGGCTCGTCCACGTGGCGGTGGCCTGGTATCAGGCCGGCCGTGATCGCCCGGTCGCGACGGCGAGCCAGCTCGAGAAGGCGGCCCGCCGGCTTGCTCCCTTCGCGCCCGAGCACCGCGAGGTCGATGTCGCGGACGTGCTCGAGCAGGTGGAGCGGGCCCAGGCCCGCGTGGCCGACGGCTCGCTCGACCTCGACCCGCCGAACCTCCCTAGCTTGTAACAACTTGTTACTAGGAAAGACGTGTCCGCTTGGGAGGAGAGGCCGCTAGGACGGGGCCGCTAGGGCTTCGCCAGGCCGAGGTCGATCAGGACCCGGTTGGCCGCCACCTGCAGCCACCACTCGTGGTGGAAGAAGAGCAGTAGCCCGAGCGCGACGAGCACGATCCCACTCGCGATCTGGATCAGCGTGTAGCGGTCGCGGAGCCAGCGAAATGCGCCCATCGCCCGAGCGAAGGCGAGACCTGCGACGACGAACGCCGCTCCGAGGCCGAGCGCGTACGCGGCGAGCAGCACGGTCCCCTTCAGCACCGTCCCGCTCGTGCTCGCGAGGACGAGAACCGCGCCGAGAACGCTGCCGATGCACGGCGCCGCGCACACGGCGAACGCCCCGCCCAGGAGCGCCCCCGAGCCGCGCCTGCGGGCGCCGGTCAGAAGGCCGGGAGCGAGCACGCGCTCGGGCACCGGCAGCAGACCGACGAAGGCGAGGCCGAGCACGACGAGGACGAACCCAGCGACCTGCGTGCGGGCCGTAGCCGACAGGACGCTGCCGACCGCCGCCGCCCCCGCACCGAGGACGACGAAGACGAGCGTGAACCCGAGGATGAACGGCAGGCTGGAGACGACAACGCGGCGGGCCGTCCCCCGCTGGCCGAGCTGGCCGGCCTCGACGCTCGAGAGCGCTGCGAGATAGCCGGGAACAAGCGGCAGCACGCACGGCAGGACGACCGAGACGAAGCCCGCGGCGAACGAGATGCCGAGCCGCCCGCCCATCAGTCGAAGCGTGCGAGCAGGTCGTCGAGGCGGCGCTCGGTCTCCTCGTCGAGCCCCGAGCCCGCGGGCTCTGCCGGCTCCTCGTCGGGCTCACGTCGACGGGTCCAGCGCCAGACGCCGAGGGCGAGCACGAGCGCGCCGCCGAGGAGGCCGGCGATCGGCAGCCACCAGGCGAGCAGGTCGAATCCCGTGTGCGAGGGAGCCGCGAGGATCTGCTGCCCGTAGTTCGCGACGAGCGCCGACTTGATCCGCTCCGCGGTCCAGCAGGCCGCGATCTTCTGCGAGATGAACCGGTCGATGTCCTGCGCGGCGGGCGAGTCGGACATGTCGAGCGTCGTGTGGCAGGTCGGGCACATCACCTGGCCCTGCAGGTACGCGAGGGAGGTACGCGGGTGCGCGCAGGCGGCCGCCGGCCCGGCGAGCGCGAGTGCGGCGGCGACCACCGCGAGGAAGCGCAGGATCACGCGACCGCCTTCGCGATCGCGCTGCGGAACTGTCCCGAGAAGCCGGGATCGGTGATCGGGCCGGCGAGGTGCGCGACGACGCGCCCCTGCCGGTCGAGGACGTACGTCTCCGGAACCTGCGAGATCCCGTAGCTGCCGGTCACCTTGCCCGATCCGTCCTTGAGCATCGTGAACGTGAGCGCATGCGCCTTCACGAACTTCCGCGCGTCGGAGCCGAGGTCGTGGTAGTCGACGCCGATAAAGACGACGCCGCGGTGGCGGTAGCTCGCCCAGTCGCGCTCGAGAACCCTCGCCTCGCTCTTGCACGGATCGCACCAGGACGCCCAGAAGTTCAAGACGACCGGCTTGCCCCGGAACGAGGCCAGTGAGACCGTGCCCGGGCCGTCGAGGCGGCTCAGCGTGAACCCGGGCGCCGTCGAGCCGACGCTCGGAGCGTGCTGCTGGTGCCCGAGCTGCCAGACGAGCAGCGCGAGCAAGCCGGCCACCAGGCCGAGCGCGAGGAGCTGCGCCGTCAGCTTCAGGCGGCGGGTCACGCGTTCAGCGCCGCCTTCAGCTCACGGGAGAACTGCCCGCTGTAGCCACTGTCGCTGACCGGGCCGACCACCGGGTCGCCGACGATCCGACCCTGCTGGTTGAGGACGTAGGTCACGGGGAGACCCGGCAGGGCGTACGGCCCGTACGCGAGCGTCGCATCGTGGTCGAAGACGATCGGATACGTCACGCCGTGCGCCCTCAGGAAACGCCGTGCGCTGCTTCTCGTGTCGCCGCTGTCCACCCCCAGGACGACCACACCGTGCGAGCGATAGCGGCGCCAGAAGGACTCGAGATCCGGAGCCTCACGCTTGCAGGGGCCGCACCACGAGGCGAAGAAGTTGAGCACGACCGTCTTGCCGCGGAGGGACGCGAGCGAGACCTTTCCGCTGCCCTCGAGGCGCGGGAGCGAGAACGCCGGTGCGTGCGCGCCGACCTGCGGCGGCGGCGTCTGGTGCGTCAGGTTCCAGATGAGCACGCCGGCGAGCACTCCGACCGCTCCCACGGCGAGCGCCTGCGCTCCGAGCTTCAGCGGCTCCGCCACGAGCGCGGCTACGCCCGGATGATGAACACCGGCGTCCCGACCCGTACGCGGGTGTACAGCCACTCCGCGGACGGCACCTGCATGCGGATGCAGCCGTGCGACTCCGAGTGTCCGATCGACCATGGCTCATCGGTGCCGTGGATGCCGACGCCCGGGGCGCTGAGGCCCATCCAGCGCGTGCCGAGGGGGTTGTCGGGCCCGGGCGGGACGGGCTTGGCCCCGGCCGCCCACGAGTCCTGGGTCGGCGGGTACCACCACGGATTCATCTCCTTGACGACGATCTGGAAGCGGCCGAGCGGAGTCGGCCACGCGGCCTGGCCGGTGGCCACGGAGAAGACCCGCACGAGGTGGACGCCCCGGTAGAGGTAGAGACGGTTCGAGCCGCGGTGGATGACGATGACCGGTTGCGCCTTCACCGAGGCCGCCATGAGCTTCCTCAGCGGTGCGACGATCACGGTGCGCGTCCCGGCGACGATCGCGTTGCGGATCATCATCCGCGTCGTGAACGGGCGCAGCGCACGGCCCGGGTGGGCGTGCGTATAGAAGGGCCGGCTGTGCCTGAGGAGCAGCGTGCCTGCGACCGGCGCGACATGCGTCTTCGCCGCCAGTGTCTTCACCCACTTGACCACTAGTGCCGTGTCGAGCGTCGGAGTGAGCGGAACGACGGTTCCGGCGGCAGCGGTCAGCGCGGTCTGTACCGCCGGGGCGAGTGGAAGCGTCGTGTGGAAGTGGTGCGGCGAGACCGAGACGCCGCGATGCCCGACGTGGAGGACGACCGGGGCGAAGTACGCGTCCTGCACGGCGGTCGTCGCCTCGGCGGCGGTCATGCCTCCGACGTCGACCGAGCCGATCAGGACGCCGTCCGCGATCACGGCGGGCGGCGGAGGCGTGTCGGCCCGGGCGTGGCTCGCTCCCACGCCGAGGGCGCAGACGACGAGGCAGAGGATGAAGCCGGCGCGCTTGGCCACGGATCGCCTGGATTCTAGCTTTCGGCCGATAGGCCTCTGTCAGGGAGCGGTCGGCAGCAGACGCTCGTGCGTGTTCGCTCCGTGCGCCGCGTACTCGAGGATCATCCGGTCGGTGACCCACTCGACCGGCGCGCGGTCGTCGGTCCACGGATCGGTGCTCGGCACGACGGCCCGCGCGTGGCGGGCGAGCAGCTTCGTGAGCACGCGGATCCGCGCCGGCGTCCTCCTCACCGCCTCGTTCAGGCTCGCCCGCGAGACGGGCCGGTCGAAGCCGAGCACGAGCTGGTTCAGCTTCAGCGCTTGCCACGTGAGCACCTGGGGGAAGACGGTGCGGAGCGTGCCCGCGATGCCGTCCGCGAGCCGGTGATCGCCGGGCACGGTGGCGACGTTGAGCGCGACGATCCCGCCGGGCCGCAGCCGCGAGCGCGCGAGGCGGAAGAACTGCTGCGTCGCCAGGTAGAAAGGCACGTAGGGCTGCCGGTACGCATCCACGAGGATCAGGTCGAAGCGGGAGTGCGTGCGTTCGAGGAACGGCCTGGCGTCGGCGGTGATCACGTGCAGCCGCCGGATCCGGCCTAGCCCCATGTAGCGCCGGGCCGCGGCCGTCACGGCCGGGTCGAGCTCCACCCCGTCGATGCGCGCCGAGGGATAGAAGGCGCCGTACGCGCGTGCGGTCGTCCCGCCCGCGTTGCCGAGGATCGCGACGCTGCGGACGGTGCGGCCGAGCAGCGGCGGCACGGTGAGGAACATGTCCCACTCGTCGCCCGTGAGGACGGTGTGCGGCCGCCACTCGGAGTGCACGACGATCCCCTCGTTGAGATAGAGATCGCGCACCGAGCCCTTCTGCACCACCTGGACGAACTGGTACTGCGATTCCTTCTCGTAGAGGAGGCCCGGCACCGGCTTGACGACGCCGGCGGGCACGGCCAGCACGGCCGCGAGCGCGACCGGCGCGGCGATCCAGCGGCGCCGGAGAAGTACCGACCCGCCGAGCGCGACGACGGCCGCGGTGCCGACGAGCGTGCGCTGCGTCCCGAAGGCCTCGATCGTGACGATCGCCGGCACGAAGACGCCGAGGATGCTCCCGACGGTCGAGAGCGCGTACAGGCGTCCGGCCACCGTCCCGGCGTTCGCGACGTCGGCGACGGCGAGCCGGATCGCGAACGGAGCAGCCATCCCGAGCAGGACGACGGGCGGGGCGAAGAGCACGAGCGAGCCGAGAAACGACCCGACGACGGCTCCCGCGGAGACGTTGTCGAGCCCGCGCACGGTCAGGTCGAGGAACGGCTGGGCCGCGAACGGGACGAGCGCGATCAGCGCGCCGCCCGCCACGACGATGCCGCCGAGCACCCGCGGCTGCGGGCGCCGGTCGGCGATGCGGCCGCCGAGCCAGTAGCCGAGCGAGAGCGCCGCGAGGACGAGGCCGATCACGTTCGCCCACACGACGGTCGACGCGCCGAAGTACGGAGCGAGCAGCCGCGAGGCGCAGATCTCCGTCGAGGTCGAGCCGGCGCCGGCCGCGAGGACGAGCCACTGCAGCGCCCGGCTCGGCCGGCTCACGCCGCGAGGCTCACGTCCGGCGGATGACGACGACGGCGAGGTCGTCGGAGAGATCGCCACCGGCGAACTCTCGCGCGTCTTCGGCCACGGCCGCGGCCAGAGCGCGCGCGGGCAGCTCGCGCCGTTCCACGAGCAGGGCGTCGAGACGGTGCTCGCCGTAGAGCTCGCCGTTCCGGCGGGCCTCGATCACGCCGTCGGTGTAGAGCACCAGCGACGTGCCCGACGGCAGGTCGGCGCGAGACTCCGTGTAGCTCTGGCCGCCGTCGATCCCGAGCACGAGCCCGTGCGCCTCCAGCGACCGCAGCGAGCCGTCCGGAAGGACGACCCGCGGCGCCGGGTGACCCGCGCTCGCGCCGGAGACCGTCCCGTTCACGCCGTCGACGACGACGTAGCTCATGCTGATGAACTTGCCGGGGCCGATCTCGCTGCAGATGACGTCGTTCGCGGACGCGAGGAAGTCGGCCGGCTCGGCGTGCTCGCGGGCGAGCGAGCGGAAGACGAACTTCGCCATCGCCATGTCGGCCGTCGCGTCGACGCCGTGCCCCGTCACGTCCCCGAGCACGACGGCGAGCCGCCCGTCGTCGAGCGCGAGGAAGTCGTAGACGTCCCCGCCGACGTCCACGCGCGCGGAGGGCTCGTACACCTCGCCGACCTCGAGCCCTTCGACCACCGGCCGCGACCGCGGCAGCAGCGAGCGCTGCATCGTGTCGGCGAACTGCTTCTGCTGCTGGTAGAGGCGCGCGTTGTCGATCGCGAGCGCGGCCTGGGCGGCGAGCGCGGTCGCGGCCTCGACCGTCTCCTGCGACAGCGGCTCACCCGGCCGGAAGGAGTAGACGCCGAGCGACGCCACCACCTCGGTCGGCAGGGCGACCGGGACGATCGCGGCCGTCCAGCCCTTCTCGAGAAACGGGACGAGCGCCGGCAGGTACGGCTGGCCTCGGCCGAGCCGGAAGCTGCGGCGATCGAGGAAGAGCCGCTGCACGTTCCGCTGGCCGAACGGCACGGGCTGGGCCAAGACCGTGCGGACCGCAGCCGCGAACGGGGCGTCCTTGACGTGGACGGCACGCGCGACGAGCTGCTCGCGGCGCTCGTCCGGCATCCGCACGACGGCCGCGTCGAGGTCGAGCACCTCCACAGCGGTCCGCGCGAGGGCTTCGAGCGTCTCGTCGAGCCGAAGGCTCTGCGCGAACGAGCGCGACACCTCGTAGAGCGCGCGGATCTGCCGCGCCGCGGCACGCTCGGCGGCGAGGGCGGCCTCCCGCTCCTCGCCGAGGCGGGTCGCCTGCTCGTGAAGCTGCGCGTTCCGGACCGCGACCGCGAGCTGGCCGGCGAGCGCCGCCAGCAGCGCGGTCTCGTGCTCGCCCGCCGCGGGACGGCCCTCCGGGTAGGCGGCGAGCAGCCCGACGACGTCGCCCCGTGCCACGAGCGGGACGGCGAGCGCCGATTCGATTCCGGTCTCCCGGGCCGCCGGAGCGACGACGGCGAGCCGCGCGTCGTGCAGGACCTCGGCCACCTCGAGCACCGCCCGCTCTCGGGACGGACCGAGGGCGACGTCGAGCAACCGGTCGGCAACACGCGCATGCGGGCCGGCGAGGCCGCGGCTCGCGGCCTCCTCGAGCTCGCCGTCGTGGATACCGCGCAGGTAGACCGCCACCCGGTCGACTCCGAGCAGCTCCGCGACCCGCTCCACCGCCGTCTCGAGCGTGTGCGAGACGGACAGCTCCGCGGTCGCCTGGACGATCACCTCGAGCAGCGCACGCGTCCGCTCGAGCTCGAGCGCGAGCGATCGTGCCCGCTCGCCGGTGCGGAGCGCGTGCGCGGCCCGCACGCCGAACGTCGCGAGCCGCGTGAGTTGCTCGGCTTCCGGCTCCTCGCCCGCCGGATGAAACAGCTGCAGCACGCCGAGCGGCGGCCTACCGAGCGAGAGCGTGGTCGAGACGGCGCATTCCCGCGGCAGCCCGGCCGCGTGCGCGGTCACTGGTCCCGCCGCGGCGAGCGCGCTCTCCGCGACCTCGAGCGCCGCACCGAGATCGGCGGCCGGGTCGACGCCCCAGACCGCGGCCGTGGTGAACACGCCCTCGCGTCGTTCCCAGAGGACCGCCGCGGAAGCTCCGGCAACGGCGGCTGCGAGGCGGACGACCTCGTCGGCGGCGTCCTCCTCCTGCAACGCGACCGCGAGCGCTTCGCCGGCCAGCTCCAGCGCCGGACGGACGAGCGAGGATGCGCCGCCGCCCGTGTCGAAGGCGCGCAGGACGAGCGCGGCCTGCGCGGCGCACAACTCGGCGGCGACCCGCTGCTCGGCACCGAAGGGCTCGCCCACGCGAAACAGCTCGAGAGAGACGGTGCAGTGATCGGCACGGGCGGGAACGAGGAGCAGCTGCGTCGCGCCGGTCCGCTCGGCCACCCGTTGCGCGGCTGCCGGCGCCCGGCCGAGATCGTCGACGGCCGCGTCGGGCAGCTCCTCCGCCGGCAGCGCGGTGCCGTACAGCTCCGCCGCGAGCGTGCGCGGAGCAGCTACGGCCACTGCCTCGAGGCGCTCGCCGCCGGCGTTCAGCGCCCGGACGAGAGCGAGGTCGGCGCCGCAGACAGCGCGCGCTGCCTCGGCGAGCGCCCGCAGGGCCTCGGCCGCGCTCTCGGCTCCTGCGGCCAATGTGACCGCCCGCACGAGCGCGGCAAGCGAAGACGCTCCAGGGCGAGCATCGCCGAGATCGAGATCGACCAGGCTGGTCATGTGCCCGAAAGTATTCCGGCCGGAGCGTCGGAACGACGGCCGGCGAGCCTCAGTTCACGAACCGCGGGCCGAGCCTCCTCGGCGCTCCCAAACCATTCCGCCGCACATCGGGCACGGTGGAAGACTGCGCTGGACGACCGCTCCGTAGCCGCAGTCGCCACACCGAAACTCGCCTGCGACGGCCGTCCCCGCGACCGCGAAGTCGGCGAATCCGGACTCGTCGAACGACATGAGGCCCGGCGCGCCGGACGCGCTCACGGACTCGTCGAGGTCAACCCCTAGGTCGTGCACCGCCTCTTCGTCCTCACGGAGGGCGTGCCCCGTGCACGCCGGTGCAGTTTTGTGCCCATACTGCGCGTGTGCAAACGCCGGAGCCAGCCCGTCCGTTCCGGATGCGACCGGAGCGCCGGCCGCCGCGACCCGAGCGCGCGGCGCCGCTCGTGGGCAGCTGGGGCGTGCGGCTCGCGTGGGTCTCGGGGCTCGTCCTCAGCATCTCTGCGTTCACCGACTGGTACGCGGGAACGCTGCCGAACGGGTTGACGCTGGCGGTCACCGGCTGGCACACGGGCGCGCTCGGCAAGCTCGTCTTCTTCGTCGGGCTGGCCACGATGATCCTCGAGGCGTCCCGCGAGGCCGGAATCCTGCTGCCGGCGGCCGTGCCGGACCGGCTGCTGCTGACCGGGCTCGGCGCCCTCGCCGTGATCTTCGTCCTCATCCGGCTGATCTCCGTCCCGGAGACGTACTTCGTGTCGGCCGCGCGTGGGATCGGTCTCTATCTCAGTCTGCTCGCGGCACTCGGCCTTCTGGGGGCAGGGTTGCTGCGCACCGCCGAAGAACTACCGTAGGTCAGCCAAGACAGCCGCGAAGCGGCGACTTAGCCGCAGGCCGAACCGCGCTGGCGCCGGCCTCCGCCGCGCGCGAGCGCACGACGGTGACCTCGCGCCCAAGCTCAAAAGGAAGACAGCACGGAGTTCCGTTCGAACCCCGGTCTGAGAGCGGTCAGCTCTTAGACCGGAATGATTGCTTTGGCCTGCTCGACGAGATCGTCGAGGTCGAAGCCCTTGCCGACGAAGCCGCTTGCACCGCTCGAAGCCGCCTGCCGTCGCGCGGCATCGTCCACCTGTCCGCTGAACATCAGCACGGGAATGGCACCGGCGCCGTGGCGCTCCTGGATCCGACGCAGCATCTCCCAGCCGTCGACGTGGGGCATCATCACGTCCAGGAGGACGAGCTCGGGCTTGCGGCTCTCGATCGACGCGAGTCCTTCGTCGGCGCTCGCGGCCTCCTGCACGTCGTAGCCCTCGCGTTCGAGCTCGATCCGGACGAGCTCCCGCATCCGCTCGTCGTCGTCGACGAGCAGGACGGTCGGGCCTGCCTGCTGGCGGCCGGGACCGGAGCGGGCGAGGAACGACTCGAGGTCGCCGCGCCGGAAGCGCCGATGGCCGCCCGGCGTGTAGAAGGCCGGGACCCGGCCCTGATCCGACCACTTGCGGATCGTGCTCTGCGCAACGCCGAGGAAGCGCGCGGCCTGGCCGAGAGTCAGCCACTCGGGCTCACGCGGTGCGGTGTCGTCTCTGAAGGCCATCGCTCAGGGAAGTTGACCAAAACTCACACTTATTACACCTGGATGTGTGTCTAGACGCACATCCTCATGGTTCGTAATCGACAGCGCCGCGCTGGTACGCGTCGAACGCAGCGGCGAGGACGATCGTCAGGTCGCGCGGCCAGTCCGGAGCTTCTGCCCGTTCCTCGAGCACCTCGCGCGCCCAGCGCTCGGCCGCGTCGTAGGCAGCCACGAGCTCGCCGAGCGTGTACGTCTGCCCGATCCGCTTGCGCAGCTCGTCGAGCACGAGGTCGAGCCGCTCGAGCAGCTGCCGGTAGCGGCCCGGGTCGTCCCGCGCGGCTTCGAGCCGCCGACTTCCCTCCTCCCACTCCTGGCGCGCGATCGCGACCCGGCTCATCGGGAACAGCACCGCTCCGGCCAGCGTGACTCGATCTCGCCGAGGATGCGCGCTCCCAGCTCGTAGCCGGGCCGGGCGAGGGCGAAGGCGACGTGCGCATGGAGGCACTTGAGGCTGCCGGTCCGGCGCGAGCCGCCGATGCCGTAGCCGAGCGAGGCGCCGCCGTCGCTGCCGCGCGTGTCTCCGGCGAGCTCCGTCCGGATCCGGCGCTGCTCCTCGTCGCCGGCCGCGAGGCTCGCAGCGAGCGCGGGGTCGGCGCCGATCGCAGCGCTCCACCGCTCGACGCCGCCGGCCGCCTCGAGGCGAGACACCGCCGCGACCAGGTGCCGGCACGTGAGGTAGTAGGTGGTGGGGAACGGCTCGCCGTCCGCGCCGTACGGGCTCTGTTCGGTCACTGCCGGGGCGCCGAAGGGGCAGCGCACCGCGACGCGGCGGAGCGTTCGGGGCTCGCGCCCGAGCTGACGCGCTACGACGGCTCGATCAGCGTCCGTGACCACGAGAGGCAGCATGACTTCCTGCATGCTGCCTGCGCCGCCACTGCGGAATGTCCTTGACGATGAAGAGGTGGTCGCCCGGCCGGACGTAGCCGAGCGTCCGCGCCGCGACCGCCAGAGCGGAGTTGGAAGACGCATGCCGCAGCCGCCGCTCGAGCGACGCCTGCTGCCTCTCGAGCTGCCGCACGGCCGCGATGCCGGCCGCACGTTGCGAGCGGGCGTCGACGTAGTCGTGCAGCGGCCGGTAGTAGAGGAGCCCGACGAGGACGAGCGCCCCGACGGCGAACCAGCGGCGGGCGATCGGTCCACCGATGCGCCGGCGGCGTTTCTTCCTCGCAGCCATCCCGCCGGAGTTCTGCGGCGGGCGCCGCGGTCCTCCGATTACGCGATGTCGACCTTGATCACGTTGGTCGTGCCCGGGATGTTGACGGCGGTGCCCGCGGTGATCACGACGCGGTCGCCGCTCTCGACGATGCCGGCGTCGCGAGCCGCCTCGACCGCGAGCCGCCACAGCTCTTCGACGTCGCTCGTCTCGGAGATCCTGAGCGGCGTCACTCCCCATTCGAGCGCGAGCTGCCGCATCGCCCAGTCGACGTGCGTGAGCGCCACCACCGGGCGGCGTGGGCGCAGACGCGCGACCGCGTTCGCCGTCCCGCCCGTGAACGTCGGCACGAGGATGGCCTTCGCCTGCAGCGCCTCCGCGAGGTCGCAGGCGGCGTTCGACATCGCCTGCCCGATCGTCGGGTTCTCGTGGGCCTCGGGCAGCTCGTGTCGGTAGTCGAGGCTCGGCTCGACGGCCCGTGCGATCCGGTCCATGTACGCGACCGCCTCGACCGGGTACTCGCCCACCGCCGTCTCGCCGGAGAGCATCACCGCGGAGGTGCCGTCGAGGATCGCGTTGGCGACGTCGCTCGCCTCGGCCCGCGTCGGCTCGGGCGAGTGCACCATCGTCTCGAGCATCTGGGTCGCGGTGATCACGGGCTTCCCGCGCTCGAGCGCCTTGTGGATGATCCGCTTCTGGACGAGCGGGACGAGCGCCGGGCCGATCTCGACGCCGAGATCCCCGCGCGCGACCATCACGGCATCGGTCTCGGCGAGGACGTCGTCGAGGACGTCGATCGCCTCGGACTTCTCGATCTTCGCGATCACGTGTGCGTGCGAGCCGGCCTGCTCGATCAGTGCGCGCAGGTCGCGGACGTCGGCGGGCGAGCGGATGAACGAGAGCGCGACGAAGTCGACACCCGTCTCGAGAGCCCAGTCCAGGTCGGCAACGTCCTTGCGCGTCAGCGAGGGGATCGGCACCGGCACGCCGGGCAGGTTGACGCCCTTGTGCGAGCTCACGAGACCGCCGACGACCACCGCGCACGTCGCGCGGCCGGCCGCGACCTCGTCGACGCGGAGCCGCACGAGCCCGTCGTCGATCAGCACCTCGTGGCCGGGCTCGAGGACGTCCCCGATCACCGCCGGCGCAATGGGCAGCTCGCCGTCGGTCGCCGCCTCCTCGGCGCAGACCTCGACACGGTCGCCGGTGTGGAGCACGACGGGCTCCTCCAGCGCGCCGATGCGGAGCTTCGGGCCCTGCAGGTCCGCGATGAGCGCAACGGGACGCCCGACCTCGGCCGCGATCTCACGGACGAGCCAGGCCAGCTCGGAGTGCCCCTCGTGCGTGCCGTGCGAGAGGTTGAAGCGCACGGCGTCGACGCCCGCCTCGATCAGCGCCCGCAGGCGCTCCCGGGAGTCGGACGCCGGTCCGAGCGTCGCCACGATCTTCGTCCGGCGGTCGATCGCCATACGTCTCAGGGTACTAACGGCGCAAGCGCGGGAACGCACCCCAACCGGGGTACACCGCCCTGTCGCCGAGCTCCTCCTCGATGCGGAGCAGCTGGTTGTACTTCGCGACGCGATCGCTGCGGGCCGGCGCTCCGGTCTTGATCTGGCCGGTGCCGAGCGCGACCGCGAGATCGGCGATCGTCGCGTCCTCGGTCTCGCCCGAGCGGTGCGACATGACCGCCGTATAGCCGTTCGCCTGCGCGAGGCGCACGGCCTGGATCGTCTCCGTCAGCGTCCCGATCTGATTGACCTTGACGAGGATCGAGTTGGCGACGCCGCGGTCGATGCCCTCCTGCAGGCGAAGCGGATTCGTGACGAAGAGGTCGTCGCCGACGAGCTGCACCCGGTCGCCCAGGCGCTCGGTCAGCGCGAGCCACGAGTCCCAGTCGTCCTCCGCCGCGCCGTCCTCGATCGAGACGATCGGATACCGGTCGACGATCTCGGCCCAGAACTCGGGCATCTCGGCGCTCGACTTCTCGCGCCCCTCGAAGCGATACGCCCCGTCGGAGAAGACCTCGCTCGTCGCCGGGTCCAGCGCGACGGCGATCCGGTCGCGATGACCCGCTCGCTCCGCCGCTTCGAGGATCAGCTCGATCGCCTGCTCGCTCGACTCGAGGTTCGGCGCGAACCCGCCCTCGTCGCCGACGAGCGTCGACAGCCCGCGCTCGGTCAGGAGCTTCTTGAGCGCGTGGTACACCTCGACGCCGACCTGCAGCCCCTCGGAGAACGACGACGCGCCGCCCGGCACGAGCATGAACTCCTGAAGGTCGATCGAGTTGTCGGCATGCGCGCCGCCGTTGATCACGTTCAGCATCGGGAGGGGCAGCATCGCCGCGTCCTCACCGCCGAGGTGGCGGAAGAACGAGACCCCCGACTCCGCCGCGGCGGCCCTCGCGGCGGCCAGCGAGACGCCGAGGATCGCGTTCGCGCCGAGACGGCCCTTGTTCGGCGTCCCGTCGAGCTCGATCAAGCGCTGGTCGAGCCCTTCCTGATCCAGCGCGTCGAGCCCTCGGACCGCGTCGGCGATCTCGCCGTTGACGTTCGCCACGGCCTGCGCGACGCCCTTGCCGCCGTACGCCGTGACGCCGTCACGCAGCTCGACCGCTTCGTGTACTCCGGTCGACGCGCCCGACGGCACGATCGCCCGCCCGGTCGCCCCCGCCCGCAGCTCGACCTCGACCGTCGGGTTCCCCCGCGAGTCGAGCACCTGCCGGGCACGAATGTCGGTGATCGCGCTCATGCGGTTCTCTCCTTGGCCTGGTCGAAGTACGCGTCCTGTCGCTCGAGCGGCAGCTCGCTCCAATTCTCGCCCGCCTCTGCGGCCAGCGTCTCGGCCGTCTCCACCCGGTGCCGGAACCGCTGGGCCGCGCGCCTCAGCTCGAGCTCGGGATCGACCTCGAGCCGGCGCGCAACGTTGACGGCAGCGAAGAGGACGTCGCCGAGCTCGTCGCCCGACGGCTCCTCCTCGAGCTCGCGCAGCTCGTCGGCGAGATCGGCCAGCGCGCCGGCGAGATCCGGATACTCGAAGCCGACCGCCTTCGCCCGTTGCTGGATCTTGCGCGCGTAGAGCAGCGCGGGCAGCCCGTCGGCGACGTCGTGGAAGATCCCCTCGCGCCCTTCCTGCTCGACCTTGATCCGCTCCCAGTTCGAGCGCACCCGCTCGGCGGTCCGAGCTTCGACGTCGCCGAAGACGTGCGGATGCCGGCGCACGAGCTTCTCGTGCACGCCGCGCGCCACCTGCGCGAGATCGCCGGCGCCGCGCTCCTCGAGCAGGAGCGCCAGGAAGTAGACCTGGAAGAGAAGGTCGCCGAGCTCGTCGAGCAGCTTCGCGTCGTCGCCGGCGAGCGCCGCGTCGGCGACCTCGTACGACTCCTCGACCGTGTGGGGGACGATTGTCGACGTCGTCTGCTCGCGATCCCACGGACACTCGTGGCGCAAGTGCTCCGTCAGGCGTTGGAGCTCGAGCAGAGCCTCCTGCAGGCCCTCCTCGCCCTCGGCGGCCGGCACCTCAGCCGGTCGTCGTCGGGATCGTCGACGTCGTGGACGGCGGCGCGTAGCCCGTCTGGTAGCTGACCTTGCCCTTGAAGTCGTCGGCCATCTTCGAGATCCAGGTCTGCCACGCGGTCGCCTTCTGCTGCTGGGAGAGGTTCGCGACGATCTGCGACTTCACCTGGGCGAAGCTCTGCGTGTGGGCGGGCCTGATCGCCCCGAGCGCCTGGATGATGTGCCAGCCGAACTGGCTCTTCACCGGCTGCGAGATCTCGTTCGTCTTGAGCGAGAACGCGGCCTTGTCGAACGGCGGCACGGTCTGCGTGCAGACGCCGCTCGAGGTGCCGTGCGCGACACAGAGCTTGCCGCCTTGCGCGGCCGAGCCCTTGTCCTTCGAGTACTGCTTGGCCAGCTTGGCGAAGCTCGCCCCGTGGTGCAGCTTCTGCTCGAGCTTCTCGGCCAGGCTCTTGCTGTTGACGAGGATGTGCCGGACCTCGCGCGTCTTCGGCGTGGTGAACGAGGCCTTGTTCTGCGTGTAGTACTTCTGCGCCGCGGCGTCCGTCACCTTGACACTCGACGTCACCTTCGCCTGCAGCTTCGTGCTGAGCAGGTTCGGCGCGACGCTGTACTTCTCGAGCTGCGCGAACGTGAGGTGCTCCTTCTTCAGCGCGGCCAGGAGCTTCTTCTGGCTGCCGCCGTAGTAGGTCTTCCTGATCGTCGCGACCTGCTTGTCGATGTCCTGCTGCGTCACCGTGACGCCGAGCTTGTCGGCTTCCTGCTGCAGCTCCTCCTGCTGCACGAGGTAGGCGACCGCCTCGTCCTTGAGCTGCGTGTAGGCGGCGGTGCCGACCTTCGGCGGGGCCGTTCCCTGCGCCTTGTACTTGGCGAACGCGACGTCGAGCAGGTCGTTGTAGCTCGCCTTCGTGATCGGCGTGGAGCCGACCTTGGCGACTGCGTCGTTCGGCACGGAGCCTCCACCGCCGCCGCCGCAGGCGGCGAGCAGCGCGACGAGGGCGAGGGACAAGGACACGATGAGCAGGCGAGTCTTCATTTCCATCCAGTGAGGTCGATGTCGCGGGAAAGGCGCCGCTGCGTGCAAGGCGGTCTCAAGCCGCTCGGCGCGCGTCCAAGATAGCATCGACCAGCTCGACCGCCTGGGCGATTTGCTCCTGCCCGCGCATGCTTATCTCCTGCTTAGCCGAGACGTAGACCGCGGTTTTCGCGCGGTCGCGGAGCTCACGCAGCTCGCCCGACCCCAGCACCAGCCTGCCGACCGTCGCCCGGCCGCCCTGGAAGACGAGATAGTCGGCGCCGAGGAGGGCGACCTTGATCTTCGCCTCCTGGATCCGGAACAGGTTCTCGACCGGCTCCGGCAGCGGGCCGTAGCGATCCTCGAGCGCGGCCTGCAGCTCGCGCAGCTCGTCCTCCGTCTCCGCCAGGGCAAGCCGCCGATGGACGTCGATGCGCAGAGCCTCGGAGTCGACGTATGCGGCCGGGACGTACGCGTCGACGCGGGCGTCCACCCGCACCGGGCGAGCCGCGATCCGTTTCTGACCCTGGAGCTCGGCGACCGCCTCGTTCAGCAGCTCGACGTAGAGCTCGAACCCGACGGCCGCGACGTGGCCGGACTGCTCCGCGCCGAGGAGCTCGCCCGCGCCGCGGATCTCGAGGTCGCGCATCGCGATGGCGAACCCGGCGCCGAGCTCGGTGTGATCGGCGAGCGTCGCGAGCCGCGCGCGCGCCTCCGGGGTCAGCTCCCGCGCCTCCGGATAGAAGAGGTACGCGAACGAGGTCGCGTCCGAGCGGCCGACGCGGCCGCGGATCTGGTAGAGCTGGGCGAGCCCGAGCATGTCCGAGCGCTCGACGATGAGCGTGTTCGCCTGGGGGATGTCGATCCCCGACTCGATGATCGTCGTCGAGACGAGGACGTCCGCGTCGCCACGCAGAAAGGAGTGCATCCGCTCCTCGAGCTCCTTCTCCCGCATCTGCCCGTGCGCGACGAGGAAGCGCAGCCCCGGACAGAGCTGCTGCAGCTGCTCCGCCCGCTCCTCGATCGTCTCGACGCGGTTGTGGAGGAAGAACGCCTGGCCGTCCCGTTCCGCCTCGCGCTCGAGCGCGAGCTTCACGAGCTCCTCGTCGTACTCGCCGACCGTCGTGCGGATCGGGCGGCGGCCCTCGGGAGGCGTCTCGATGATCGAGATGTCGCGCATGCCCGCGAGCGACATGTGAAGCGTGCGCGGGATCGGCGTCGCGCTGAGCGTCAGCACGTCGACCTCGAGCCGCAGCGACTTGAGCAGCTCCTTCTGCGCGACGCCGAACCGCTGCTCCTCGTCGAGGATCACGAGCCCGAGCTCCTTCGGGATCACGTCCCGACTGAGCACGCGATGCGTCCCGATCAGGACGTCGACCTTGCCGGCGCTGAACTCGGCGAGGATCCGCTTCGTCTCCCTCGGCGCGACGAAGCGCGAGACCATCTCGACCTGCACGGGGAAGTCGCGGAAGCGCTCGCGGAACGTGTTGTAGTGCTGCTCGGCGAGGATGGTGGTCGGCGCGAGGAGCAGCACCTGCCGGCCGTTCACGGCGACGGCGAACGCAGCGCGGACCGCGACCTCGGTCTTGCCGAAGCCGACGTCGCCGCAGACGAGCCGGTCCATCGGCCGCGGCGCCTCGAGGTCCTCCTTCACCGACTCGATCGCGGCTTCCTGGTCCGGCGTCTCGCGGTAGGGGAAGCTCGCCTCGAGCTGCGGGAGCCACTCGCTGGAGAGGTCGTACGCGATTCCCTCGCGTGTCTGGCGCTGGGCGTAGAGCTGGATCAGGTCGCCTGCGAGCTCGCGAACCGACTCGCGCGCGCGCGACTTGAGCGTCTGCCAGGCCTTGCCGCCGAGCTTCGAGAGCGCCGGAGGCGAGGCGTCGGCGCCGACGTAGCGAGAGACCTTCCCGAGCTGCTCGTGTGGGACGTAGAGCCGGTCCTCGCCGCGGAAGGCGAGCAGGAGGTAGTCGCGCGTGATGCCGGCGACGGTGTTCGTCTCGAACCCGAGCAGCTTCCCGACGCCGTGGTCCTCGTGCACGACGTAGTCGCCGGTGCGCAGGTCGGCGAACGACTGGAGCGCGCGGCCGCCCAGGCGGCGTTCGCGCGGTGCGCGGCGCCGGAAGACCTGGTGGTCGGGCAGCAGCACGAGTCCGAGGTCGCGCCAGACGAAGCCACGGCGGGCCGGCGCCACGGCGAAGAGCAGCTCCGGCTCCTCCGGGAGGTCGTCGCCCGGCTCGAGGAGCCGCGCCTCGAGCCGCCGGAGCAGGTTCTGCGTCCGCAGCGCCTCACCGCGATGCGGGAACGCGACGACGACGCGCTGCTCCGACCGCAGTAGCGCCGCGAGCTCGTTCTCGGCCTCGGCCAGGCCGCGGGCGGCGATCGCGGGCCGCTGAGCCTCGAACGAGAACGGCTGCCCTTGGGGGAACGGATCGAGCTCCGTCGAACCGGCGAGCGACGGCGGGTGGGCGACGCCGTCCTCCTGCCAGACGCGGCGCACGTCATCCGGCTGGAACACCAGATCGGGCGGCTGCTCGAACGGCGGCACCAGGTCCTCGGGAACCGCCGGTGCCGCCGGCTCCTCTCCATCCTCCGCAAGTAGCAAGTTGTTACTTAGTTGGACAGTGTCCAGGCGGCGCTCGGCCGCCGGGTACAGGACCGCCTCGGCCACGGGGTGGAGCGCGCGCTGTGTGAACGGCGAGAAGGCGCGCACCGACTCGATCTCGTCACCGAAGAACTCGACGCGCAACGGCTCGCGACCGGTCGTCGGGAAGACGTCGACGATGCCGCCCCGCACCGCGAACTGGCCACGGTCGTCCACCCGCTCCACCCGCTCGTAGCCGGCGAGGGCGAGCGACTCGCCCAGCCCCTCGACGCCGATCTCCAGCCCGGTGCGCACCTCGACCGGCTCGGGCCGCGCCTCCTCGGGCGGCAGCCCTTCCGCGAGCGCCCGCGCCGAGGCGCAGACGAGCCCGCCCCGCCCGAGCACGTGGAGCGCCCGCGCGCGCTCGCCGACGAGGTGCGGCGGCGGGACGAGCCCCGACTCCCACGAGACGCCGCGGCTCGGAAACAATCCGACCGCCTCGTCGCCGAGGAACCACGCCGCCGCCTCGGACGTGTCGCGGGCGTCGGCGTCCTCGGGCACGAGCACGACCAGGCCGCGACCGAGACGCTCGTGCAGCGAGGCGAGGAGTGGGGGCAGGGCCGGCTCGGAGACCCGCGCACGCGTCGGCAGCGCGTCTACGAACTCGCCGAGGCGCTCGTGCTCGACGAGCTCGCGGACGAAGGCGTGGAGTACCGGACGGTCCATGACGAACGGCGGAACCCCGAGGTTCCGCTCGCTCGTCATGGTACGCGGCTCGCCGGGTTTTGCCTTACCGGCCTTCGAGCACCGGGTTCGGCGCGCGCTCCTCGCCGATGAAGAGCGCCCGCCGCGTCCAGTGCGGCAGCCACCAGTTCGCGTTGCCGAGCAGTCGCATCAGCGCGGGCACGAGCAGAGCACGGATCACCGTCGCGTCGAAGATGATCCCGGCGGCGAGCCCGATCGCGAACTCCTTGATCTCGAAGCCCGGGCTCGACGAGAGCACGAGGAACGCGAACATCAGGATCAGCGCGGCGCTCGTGACGAGCTTTCCGGTTCGTGCGAGACCGAGCTCGATCGCGCCCTCGGTGGAGCCGGTGTAGTCGTACGCCTCGCGCATACGCGTGAGCATGAAGACCTCGTAGTCCATCGAGAGGCCGAACAGGAACGCGAAGATCATCAGCGGGATCCAGGCCGTGATCGCCTGCGTCGCCGTGATGTTCCACAGCGACGAGCCGTGGCCCATTTGGAAGATGAACACCACGATCCCGAACGCCGCGCCGAGCGAGACGAGGTTGAGGACCGCCGCCTTGATCGGCAGCACAATCGACCGGAACGCACGCGTCAGCAGCACGAGCGTGAGCACCAGCACGAACGCGAGCACGTACGGGAAGTTGTCGTAGACGGCGTGCACGAAGTCGCGATCCTGGGCCGGGACACCGCCGAGCGTCGCGCTCGTCCCCTGCAGGGAGTCGTTGACGCCGTTGATCACGCCCTGGATCCCGGGCGCCGCTCCGTCGATCGTGGGGAACGCCTCGACGAGCGTGTCCGGTCCGCGGTGCCAGCCCGGGCCGGGCGGGACGGTCGCGCCGACGATGCCGGGAACGGCACGCTCTTTCGCCGCGACGGCCTGCGCGTTGCCGCCGTTCTCGACGAGCGTGACGAACGGCTTCATCACCCCGGGCGAGATCCCCGCGTCCGCGAGCATCGCCCGCCCCGCGATCGCGGTGCCCGAGCCTGGGAAGTTCTTCATCTGCGACTCGTTCGGGTTCAGCTGGACGCCGAGCACGACGAGGACGGCGACGATCGCCGCGCCGATGACGGCGATCGCCCGCGGCCGCCGCAGCACGAAGCGCGCCCACCGTCCCCACGCACCGTCCTCGGGATGCCCCTTGTCGACGAACCGCTTCGGCAGCACGCGCAGGCTGTTGATCCGCTCGCCGAGCGCAGCGAGCAGGGCCGGCATGAGCGTGATCGCGGCGATAACCGACACGGCGGGAATGAGCATTCCGCCGATCCCGATCGAGCGGATGAACGGCAGCGGCAGGATGACCATCGAGAGGAGACCGACGGCGACGGTCGAGCCCGAGACGATCACCGAGCGGCCGGCGTGCGTCATCGTCTCCACGAGCGCCGACTCGACGTCGTTCCCCTCGCGCAGCTCGTCGCGGAAGCGGAAGATCATGAGGAGGGCGTAGTCGATCGCGACGCCGAGGCCGACGAGCGCGATCAGGAACTCGACGATGATCGAGACGTTCGTGACGTAGGTCAGCGCCCAGACGAGCGTGAAGGTGTTGAGGATCGCCGCGGCCGCGACTGCGACCGGCACGAGGATGGCCGGCAGCGTGCCGAAGACGAAGAGCAGGATCACGATCGCCCCCAGGCCTCCGATCACCGCCTCGACGAGGATGCTTCCGCCGCCCCCGCCGTGCGAACTCGCCTCCTCGAGCGGATCGTGCCCGGTCACCTGGACCTGGATGCCGGCCGGTAGCCCGGCGGCTGCCTGCGCGCGCATCGCGTTCGCGCCGCTCGTGGTGCTGAACGTCGACGAGCCCGGCGGATAGACCTCCATGAAGGTCGTGTGCCGGTCCTTCGAGACGTACATGAGGTCGTGCGTGGAGAAGTACGAGCTCGTGCGGGCGCCCGGGTTGGCGCCTGCGACGCGCTGCATCGCTGCGCGGATCGCACCGTTCTTGGTCGCGTCGCCGGAGGTGTGGAAGACGACGACGTTCGGAGGCCGCACCCCGGTGCCGAACGTCTTCAGCGTGCGCTGATTCGCCTCGTAGGCGGACTTGCCCGGGATCGAGAAGCTCTGATACCAGCGCTTCGAGACCTGCCCGGCGGCAAAGCCGCCGAAGAGCGTGAGGACGACCCAGGCCCCGATGACCTTCCAGCGATTGCGAGCGATCAGGTGAGCGAGTCTTGCGAGCACGGACCTTCCCTTCTTCGTTTTCCGATTAATCATTCGGTAACTGAACTGTTCGGCAGATGTATCATACGAACGTGGCCCAGCGCAACAACTCTCGACCGGCCGAGGAGGCGACACCTGCGTTTCGGAGTGTCGCCTTCATGCTCTCGAGCCTTGGTTATGCCGTCTCGCGCCGCTTCCACCAGATCCTGGAGCCGCTGGAGCTCGAGCCGGGCGAGTTCGCGCTGCTGCGAGCGGTCTCGGCGAGCGACGGCGAGCCGCAGAACGCGCTTGCCGAGCGGCTACGCATCTCCCCCAGCTGGATGGTCGCGATCGTCGACCAGCTCGAGCGGCGCCGGCTGCTCGAGCGGCGGCCCCACGCGCACGACCGCCGCGTCCGCAACCTCCACTTGACAGCCGGCGGGAAGAAGCTCCTCAAGCGCGCCGAGCAGCAGGCCAGGCGCTTCGACCGGCAGGTGACGGAGCCGCTGACCGAGACGGAGCTCTTGCAGTTGCTCGACCTGCTCGACCGCGTCGCAGCCGGTCTCGAGCTTGCGCCCGGAGCCCACGCCGCGCTGCGCGGCTAGCGCCGGTTGACCTGAAGCTGCGCGCGTTCGACGCCCTCGGCGACCAGCGTCTCGACTGCGTCCGCCGCACGTGAGACGAGCTCGTCCGGGTTCTCGTGCGGCTCGAAGTTCGCGAGCACGAAGTCGGCGAGCGGCCGCGGATCGCCGCGCTCCGGACGGCCCACCCCGATGCGCAGGCGGAGAAAGTCGTGCGTCCCGAGGTCGCGGGCGATCGAACGGAGGCCGTTGTGGCCGGCGAGGCCTCCCCCCACCTTCAGCTCCAGCCGTCCGAGGTCGAAGTCGCCCTCGTCGTGCACGACGAGCACCTCCTCCGGCGGGAGCTTGAAGAAGGCGGCAGCGGCGCCGACCGAGCGCCCGGACTCGTTCATGTAGGTCTCCGGCTTCAGCAGCGCGAGCCGCTCGTCGCCCACGCGCACCTCTGCCATCTGGCCGGCGAACTTCCCTCGCCACGAGCCTCCGTGTCGCCGTGCGAGCTCGTCGACGACGAGCCAGCCCGCGTTGTGCCGGTTCCGCGCGTGCTCGCGGCCCGGGTTCCCCAGACCGGCGACGAGGTACAAGAGCTAGCCCTCGACGGTGCCCTGGTCGCCGGCGGCGTCCGCCTCCGGCTCGGCAGGCTCGCCGGCTGCAGCCTCGGCAGCCTCGCCCTCGGCCGGCTCCTCGCCCTCGGCACCCTCGCCCTCGGCCTCCAGCGCGGCGAGCTCCTCCTCGGTCGGCTCGGGCTCGACGACCTTGGTCGGCGCGGTGACCGTGGCGACGACCATCTCCGGATCGTCGAGGAGCGTGACGTTGTCCGGCGTGGAGAGGTCGGAGATGCGCAACGTGCCGCCGATCTCCATGCCCGACACGTCGAGCTCGAGATGCTCCGGCACCTCGAGCGGCAGAGCCTCGACCCGGACCTCGCGCAACGGCTGCGAGAGTACGCCGCCTTCGCGCACGCCCGGCGCGTCGTCGCCGCCGTGCAGCTGCACCGAGACGGAGGCCTGGATCGTCTTGTCGAGCCGCACCTCCTGCAGGTCGACATGCGTGACGCCGCCCCGCACGGGATCGACCTGGTACTCCTTGAGAATCGAGGCGTGCGTCTGGCCCTTGCCGTCGATCTCGACGTCGAGGATCGAGTGCAGGCCGGCCACACCGGTGAGCGCGCGGCGCAGCTCACGCTCGGCGATGCAGATGGAGACGGGCTCGCCGTTGCCGTAGAGGACGCCCGGGACGAGCCCGTCCTTGCGCAGGCGGCGCGACTCGGCCGAGCCGAGCCTCTCGCGTTGCGCGACGACGAGCTTGGTGCGTTCTCCGGCCATTCCGGCGGCGGAGTGTAGCCGAGAGGTTGTCCGCTACGGTCCGCCGCATGGACTTCGAAGACCTTCTCTCGGGCTGGGAGGGCGAGCACGCGGTCGTCCGCCACGACGCCGAGAGCGGAGCCTGGATGTTCGTCTGCGTCCACTCCACCGTGCTCGGCCCCGCCGGCGGCGGCACGCGGATGCGCGTCTACCCGGCCCCGGCCGACGGGCTAGCCGACGCGATGCGGCTCTCGGGAGCGATGACGTGGAAGATGGCCGCCGCGGGGATGCCGCGCGGCGGCGGCAAGGCGGTTCTCGCGGTGCCGGAGCTGCCGAACGGCGAGCCGCGGCGGCGTCTCCTCCGCCGGTACGGCGAGCTCGTCGCCTCGCTCGGCGGCAGCTATCGGACGGCCGGCGACATGAACATCTCGCCGGCGGATCTCGACGTCGTCGCCGAGACGTGCCCGTGGGTCTACGGAACCACCGGCCGCGGCGGCAACAGCGGCCGCGGCACCGCCAGAGGCGGCCTGCACGCCATCCGCGCGACGGTCGAGCACGCCTTCGGCTCTCCGGACCTGAGCGGCCGCAGCGTC
>DATEHY010000038.1:0-4264 GCA_035279325.1 Gaiellaceae bacterium | reverse complement strand
GAGCTGGGCGACGGAGTCGTCGCCGTAGCCGAGGAAGATCGTCTCGTAGAGCTTCGCGGCGCGCTCGCCCTCGCCGAGGTCGACGACCGGAACCTCGGGCAAGGAGTCGGCGAACTCGTCGAGGAAGAGCCGGCGCAGCGTCCCCGCGTAGCGCGAGTAGCGCGCGAAGAGCGCGCCCTTGACCGTCTCCGGCAGGTTGACGAGCGCGAACACCGGCCGGTCGAGGTTCGTGAAGTGCGGAGCGAGCCGCGCCTGCTCCTCGTCGGTGAACTGCTCGACCGGGTATGTCACGGTTTCCATCGTGGCCAAGGGATCGCCCAGAGTAAAGAGCGTCTCGGTCGGCACCTCCGGCTGGTCGTACCCGAGCTGGCGGCGCGGCTTCTATCCGGCCGGGCTCGATCCGTCGGGCTTCCTCGCCTTCTATGCCGAGCGCTTCACGACGGTCGAGCTGAACACGACCGGCTACCGGCTGCCCGCGGAGGAGCAGTTCAGGCGCTGGGCCGAGCAGGTGCCTGACGGCTTCGAGTTCGCACCGAAGCTGCCGGGGGAGCGGCCGCGCACGCTCGCCGAGTTCGGGGGCCGCGTCCGTCATCTTCGAGACCGGCTCGGGCCGATCCGGATCTCGCTGAAATCGAAGCGCGACGAAGGGCTCCTGGAGCTGCTGCTCGGCTCGCTCGACCCCGCGCTCCGGCTCGCTTTCGACCTGGAGCACCCGTCGTGGAACGGCATCGAGCCGCGGCTCGCCGAGATGGGCGCCGTCCGCGTCGGCGACCTCGAGCACCCGGCTCGGTTCCGCTACCTCCGGCGTCGCGAAGCGCCGGACGAGGCGTTCGCCGCCGTCGTGGCCGCCGCGCGCGAGCCGGTCTACGTCTACTTCCGCCACGACGACGAGCCGACGGCGCCGGCCCACGCCTCCCGTTTGCTCGGGCTGCTCGACGCCTAGCGCACCAATCGGGTTCAAGGTCCTGGGGGCGCCCGCCGATTCGCCTCGTCGATGACGATCACAGTGGGCCGCCTGCTTGCGTATGTGTCGGGACTGCTCGCGGTGCTCGTTCTGCTCTTCCTCGGCTGGAGTCGGTTCGGCCCGGGCGGTTCTCGTTCGTTCGCCGATCGAGCGGAGGCGATCTGCAGGCAAGAGTTGCCCGCCATCGCGAATGCTCGCGGCTTCCGGGCCGCGCTGACCCGTTCGCGCGAGATGCGGGCGCGCCTTGCCGTCCTGACCCCGCCCGCAGCGCAGCGGCGGCTCTTCTCTCAGTGGATGGCGGACCTTCGGGCCGCCGAGAACTCAGGTGTCGCCGGCAAGTGGGCGGTGGCGAAGCAGTACGACGCGGGCGCGCAGCTCGACGCGCGCAACCTCGGCCTCTCGGCCGGCTGCACCTACTCCAGTCGCTAGCCCCGCGCCCGCGGGCCGCGCTAGGAAGCGGCGGCGTGCAGCGCCGCGGCGCGCATCCGGGCGATCGCCGAGGCTGTGCCCGCGTCGTGCGACCAGGTCGGCCACGAATACGGCGTCGACGTCCTGAGCGGGCAGCCGATCGTGCAGCCGAGCTTCGCGCCCTTCGCCGTCGTCGAGAAGAGGCCGGAGAGAAGCCGCCGCACCGCCGCGTCGCCGTGCTTGTGGCGGACGACGTTCAGGATCTCCCAGTCCTCGATCCCCTCCCGCAGCACCTCGAGCCGCGCGCTCGCGATCGGCCCGTCCTTGCCCGGATAGATCAGGACGAAGGAGCCGTGTGCCTTGTCGTTCGAGACGAGCGGGTTGCCGCTCGCGTATGTCGTCGTGCCCTGTCCGTACAGCAGGCCCGTGATGTCCTCGAGCGCCGCCCAGTCGGCGAAGATCCGCGGATCCGAGGCCGGCTCGGTCGCGGTGAAGCCGGGCGTCGAGTGGGAAGCGGCGTCGTACGTGTACGTCCAGATCTGCTTGTGGTGGCGCCGCGCGGCGTTGATCAGCCGCAGCTCCTGGTTCGCGTGGGAGATGCCGCGGCGCGCCAGCGAGGGATTCGTGTACTCGCCGTAGTAGCGGCTCGCGAGCACGGTCCAGACGTCGACGTCGTCCTTGCCGCCGTTCCAGAGGAAGCGGTTCTGCGCGGTCGGCTTGCCGGTGACGAGGACGTGCGCGCCGGCGAAGCACGAGTGGGTCACCTTCGCCTGCTGCCGAACCGTCCTGAATCGCGACGCACCGGGCTCGTCCATCCCGTACAGGTACGAGTACGAGCCGAGCCAGCCGTGCTGCTGCCAGAACCGGTGCACCGAGCGGAGATACGAGCACCACGCCTTGGGCTTGTACGGGGATCGTCCCCCGACGTACGTGCTCGGGCTCCAGCGGTTGTTCGAGACCGGAATCCACATCGAGGCGAACTGCCCCGGCTCGCCGGCGGCCGCGACCATCTGCTCGGACTTGTCGAGCCACCAGCGGCGGTCGCTCGTGTAGCCCGAGGCGAGCCTCGGGTTGCCGTAGCCCCAGCTGTTCGGCGACAGCCGGTACGAGGAGAGGAAGCTGAACAGGCCGGGCAGCGTCGAGTCGGGCGAGACGCCGTAGAGGGCCGCCGCCTTGTTCGCGTAGGACTGGGGCGAGAAGTTGAAGGCGGTGAGGAGGCTTCCCGAGGCCTGGTTCTGCTTCGGGAGGGTCACCGCCTGGACGGTGACGGAGAGCGTGATCGGCGTCCTGACCCCGTCGGCGACGAGGAGGAGCGAGCCGCTGTAGTTGCCCGACGGCGTGCCGTACGGGGCGGTCACCTGCAGCCAGAGCGGCTGGTTCGTGTGCTCCGTCGCGCGCTGGGAGCCGTCCCAGGGCATGAGCGCGTCGGGCACCGCGTGACCGTCGACCGAGACGTAGTGCGCGAAGAGGAGCCGGAGCTGAAGCGGCGGCGCGATCGTCGGGGTCACGATCGAGACCTGCTGCGCCCCGCGGACGAGAAGGGTCGCGTCGTCCACGCCGCCGATCGCCATGTCGAGCGACACGGAGGACGCGGCGTGGGCCGGTGCCGGCCCCGAGGCCGAGAACGTCGTCCCCGACGGATAGATGCCCACCGTGGCCGCCGCGGTGGTCCGCGCAGCGCCCGATCCCGCGCTGAGACCCAGGACCAGAACGACGAGAAGAGCGAGCCGCCGCATGACCCCCGAAGCGGCAGCCGACCCCCGGCGGCGAAACCCTCAGTAGAGGGATGAGGCGCCGGCGTGGCGCTCGTACGCGCCGCTCGCGACGATGTCCGCCAGCTCCGAGACCGCGCGGCGCACCTCGTCCTCGGTGTTGAAGAAGTGCGGGCCGAGCCGGATGCCCCCAGCGCCGCCGGAGGCGGAGCGGTCGTTCTGGCCGCGCGTCGGCGGCTCCGCCGCCGACGCTTGCAGCCTTGAGTCGGGATCCGGACGGAAGTCGCAGACGATGCCCCGCTCGCCGAGCTCTCTGTGGCACGCCGCGTGGTCGGGCGTCGAGACGGTGACGGTGCCGCCCCGCCGCCCGGCTTCGCGCGGCGAGACGATCTCGAGACCGGCCTCGTCGCAGAGGTCGATCAGGAGCTGCGTGTGCGCGAGCGAGCGCTCGCGGATTCGCGGCACGCCGACCTCCTCGATCACGTCGTAGCCGGCCGTGGCCGCGTAGAGCGCCGGGACGTTCGGGGTTCCGGTGAGAAACCGCCGGGCGCCGGCCGCGTATTCGAGCTCGGGCTCGAAGGCGAACGGCCGCGCGTGGCCCTGCCAGCCGACGAGCGTCGGCTCGAGCCGGTCGGCGACGTCGGGGCGCACGTACAGCCAGCCGGCGCCGGGCCCGCCGCAGAGCCATTTGACGCTGCCGCCGACCGCGAAGTCGACGCCGAGCTCGGTCAGGTCGAACGGTACGACGCCGGCCGACTGGTAGCAGTCGAGCACCACGTGCGCACCGGCCTCGTGCGCGCGGCGGACGATCGGCTCGACGTCCTGGATCTCGCCGTTCTTGAACAGGACATGGCTGATCGGGACGAGCAGCGTCCGCTCGTCGATCGCGTCCACGATCGCGGCGTCGTCCTCGACGGCGACGACAGTCAGCGAAGGCTGCGCCTGGTAGAGGTAGCGAACCGAGGGGAAGTTCGCCTGCTCGTAGACGATCCGGTTCCGCTCGTTCGATCCCGCGAAGCACGAGAGGACGATCGCCTCTGCGACGGTCACGTTCTGGTGCATCACGATCGAGCCGGCCGGCGCGCCGAGGATCCGGCCGAGCTGGTCGCCGACCGTGACCGGCATCTCCCACCAGCCTTCGGCCCAGGAGCGGATCCCGCGCTCGCCCCAGGTGCGCGCG
>DATEHY010000037.1:0-9169 GCA_035279325.1 Gaiellaceae bacterium | reverse complement strand
CTTGCCCATCATCCTCTGGCAGGCCTGGTCCTTCTTCGCGCCCGCCGTCGACCCGAAGTCCGAACGACGGATGCTCGGTCTCGCCTCTCTCGCAACCCTCCTCGGAGCCGGCGGCCTCGCGTTCGGCTACCTCGTCCTGCTCCCCCGCGCGATCCACTGGCTCACGAACTACGACCAGGCGCAGTTCCACATCCTCATCCGAGCCCAGGACTACTACAGGTTCGTCTCCACCGTCCTACTGGGGGTCGTCTGCGTCTTCGAACTCCCGATGGTCGTCCTCGGCCTCGTCCACCTCGGCGTCCTCACCTCCCGCCGCCTACGCAAAAACCGCAGGCTCGGCTACTTCGTCGTCGCCGTCATCGCACTCGCCCTCCCAGGCCCCGACCCGATGACCACCGCCCTCGAACTCATACCCATGTGGATCCTTTTCGAAGGCTCCATCTGGCTCGCCGTCCTCGCCGAACACCGCGTCGCACGGCTCGCGACTGCGAACACGGCAGCTGCGACCCACTGACGGCCGTCGAGCCGGGACCCGCTACTACCGACCCGGCCGAGGTGTGGAAGAGGACGGCGGGGGCGCCGGCGCGCGCCCCCGCCCGTCCTCTGTCGTCCTTATGGCCCGGAGACGACGCAGCCGTTGCCGGTCGTGTCGAAGGCTTTGTTGCTCCAGAGCGGCTGGACGGCGAACTGGTGCGAGCCGAGGGCGATGTTCTGCGTGTTCAGCCACGCGCACTTGTCGCCGTTCTCCGAGGTCTGGTCGTCGTTCCAGCCATCCTGGAACGAGGCGAAGTTGTCCGGATCGGTGACGGCCTCGGCGTATTCGTGCCCGGTCACGATCGACCAGCCGTCGAAGACGCCGTTGCCGAACGCGTCGCTCGTGGCGTTGACGTTGTGCATCCCGCAGCCGCCGTTGCCGATGCCCGGCCAGTTCTGGTTCAGCCAGGGGATGAAGGCGTACTGGATGCGCTCGGTGTTGCCCAGCCCGTCGACCGTCGAGGTCTGCGTGTGGTACCCGCAGTAGTACGGCTCGCCGGTTCCGATCGCCGTCGGCGGCGTGAGGATGATGTAGGTCGCCTGCGGGTTGTAGCCGAAGTGCTGCACGGCCCGGACGGCCTCGCTCGCGATCGGGTCGTCGACGAGGTTCTCGGCCAGCCCGAGCGTGATGATGTCGCTCGGAACCGGCGAGGGATCGGTCCAGACCCCTTTGAGCTGATGCGTGGGATTGGTGACGAAGCCGGCGCTCCCGACGCAACTCGTCGAGCCGGCCAGGGCGTCGGCGCAGTACTGCGTCTGGATGTTCGCCCACGGGCTGCCGCCGACGTTCTGGAAGAACGACTGGAGATAGTTCTGCAGCGTCTTGCTCGAGTACATCGCGCCGCTCGTGTCCTCGGTGGTGAAGCCGCTGGCCCACTCGGGCCCCCACCAGACGAGGTAGACGGCGGGCTTCTGCTCGACTCCGATCGCGCCGGGGCCCGCGTTGCCGCCGTGGTAGATGAGGTCGTTGGTGAGTGCGTTCGTGTCGACGCCGACCGTCGAGGTCTGGCCCTGCGCCCAGAAGAAGTGCTTGGGATTGGTCAGCGGTGCGGTATCCGAGGAGGCGGCGCCGGCGCCGATGCTGCCGGCCAGAAGCACGATCACGCCCACAACGGCAAAGCCCCGCAACCCGAGTCGCAGAATGTTCATCCGCAATAACTCCTCATAAGGTGACAAAGACGCCGCAATCCCTACCCGCTTTCATTGGTGTTTCAAACAAAAGCGGATTCGATTGAATCGTCAGTCAAACACGATTGACCGGTCAGTCAAAAAGAAGTGTGAGGTTTTAGGGTTTGGACGCACCTAAGCGGAGGGAATAGTGGCGCGGGCTCTTCATCGCCCGACCACAAACCGCCAACGCCTCGTCAAGGAGAAACGCATGCGACGGCTCGTTGCAGTTGCCTTCGCCGTCGGCGCAGTCGTCCTTGCCCTGGGCAGCTCGGCCCAGGCGACCACGAACTCGTCGACGTCGATCCCGTTCCAAGCCCGGCTCGGCCACATCTTCGGCCTGCTCCCGCCCCTCGACACCTCGAGCGGCCAGGTCTCGAACCAGGCGCCCGCGAGCGGCTCGCTCTACTACAACGGCGGCCCGGTGATGACCACCAGCACGGTCTACACGATCTACTGGCAGCCGTCCGGCTACCAGTTCCCCGACGGCTACGTCGCCAACATCAACCAGTACTTCAAGGATCTCCAGGCGACGACCGGCCAGAACACCAACGTCTACGACGTCGGCACCCAGTACTACCAGCAGAGCGGCTCGACGAAGCAGTACGTCCAGTACCACACGACCTTCGCCGGCACGACGCTCGACACCGACCCGTTGCCGCCCCTCGATCCGGTCAACTGCCCGGATACGCCTGTGGCAGCCACGAACGGCGGCGCGAGCGTTCCGTCGACGACCGCCGGTTGCGTGACCGACCAGCAGGTCCAGCAGGAGATCTCGGCCGTCGTCAAGGCCAACGGCTGGCCCGTGAACAACAACACCGAGTTCTTCATGTACACCGCGCCGAACATCGGGACGTGCTTCCCGGCGCAGGTCGGCGAGACCGTGGGCGGAGTGGAGACGACGGTCACCGCGCCGCTGTGCTCCTTCTCCTACTTCTGCGCGTACCACAGCGCCTACTTCGACTCGACCGTCAACGCGAACTCGCAGATCGTCTACGCGAACATGCCCTACGACGCGCAGACCGCTGGCAACCCGCTGACGTGCGACGTCCAGGACTATCCGAACGGCAACCCGTCGGACCCGGAGATCAGCACGACGAGCCACGAGCACAACGAGAGCATCACCGACCCGTTCGGCACGGGCTGGTGGGACAGCAACCCCAACGACAGCGCAGCCGGTGACGAGGACGGCGACATGTGCGCGTACGACTTCGGAACCACGTACGGCCCGTCCGGCGCGGAGTGGAGCCAGACGATCAACGGCCACCACTATCTGATGCAGTCCGAATGGGACAACAGCACGAACAGCTGCCCCGGCTCGGACTCCTCGGGCAACCCGGTGAGCCACCCGAACTACGCCACGCCGGAGATCTTCCTCACGCCGGACACCGGCTACGGGACGGCCCCCTTCAAGATCTTCGGCCAGTTCTTCTCGGCGGGAGACAAGGTCGGGAGCACGTTCGGCGACGCCGGCACCACCACCGGTCTCGGCTCGGCCACGAGCGACGCGAGCGGCCACTTCTCGCTCACCACCAAGGTGCCGGCCAAGGCCCAGCCCGGCACCGCCGCGGTCACCAGCAAAGGCAATTCCGGCACCGCGACGGCACCCTTCACGGTCCCGTCTCCGTAAGGCCCGGGGACGAGAGGCGGCCACGCCGGGCCGCCTCTCGTCCCTTTTCCTAAAGCTGGCGCGGTGCCGCGCCGATAGACCGGGTCGTAGGTCGTTCTCGGTCTCCAGGAGGGTCTGGACATGCGGCATCGTGAAACTGCGGACGCCGAGGGGAGGTCGTCGCGCAGGCGCCGGTTCCTGCTGGCCCTGCTCGGCGCGGCGCTGGTCGTCGGCGTCGCCTACGGGACGACGAACTGGATCGTCGGTCTCAACGGCGGCTCGAGCGGCGAGGGCCAGTCGGCGAACGTCTCGAACCTGTCGATCACCTCAGTCGCCTCGCCGGCGGCGAACAACCTGCTCTATCCCGGCGCCAACGGCGACGTCGTCGTCTCGATCTCGAATCCGAATCCGTTTCCCGTCACCATCACGGCGGTCGATCTTCCGTCGGACACGACGTACGCAACCGGCTACACGACGAGCTCCCTCACGACCACCCAGTCCGGCTGCCTGGCGTCGACCCCGAGCGGCGTCAGCTGGAGCTACGCGACCGGCTCGAGCGGCAGCTCGCATTCCCTCACCACGCCGCTGACCGTGGCGGCCAGCGGGCAGGCGAACAATCCGCTCGTCGTCACGATGACGAACGACGCGACCATGGCCTCGACGGCACCGGCTGCCTGTGAGAGCACGTACTTCTCGATGCCGTCGCTCACCGGCGTGAGCGCAACCGGCGGAGCTGCGACCGCCACCACGAGCCCGGCCACCGACGGCTGGACGTCGTAACCCCGAGGCGACTCCTGCCGAGGCAGCGGGAGATGAGAATCGCCGTCCAGCGCGCTCGCCGGCTCCTCCTGGTGGCGGCCTCGACGCTGCTTGCAGCCACCGGCGTCGCAAGCGCGAGCTGGCCGATCGGGCTCGCCGGGAGCAGCGCCGCGGAAGCGTCCGCCGGCGCGGCGCCTGCAACGCCGGCGGGAGTCACCTCGGCCTGCACGAGTCCGACGGCCACCACGGTGAAGGTCAGCTGGAGCCCGGTCGCGAACGCCACGAGCTACACCATCCGGCAGTCCACGACCTCCGCGACGAGCGGCTACACGACTGTCGCGACCGGGATCACCGGCGCCACCTGGACGAGCGCCAGCCTCGCCACCGGTACCTACTGGTTCGAGGTGTCCGCCGCGATCGGCGACAACTGGCTGAGCGCGAGCTCGAGCGCCGCCGCGCAGCGCACGATCCTGGTCGCTGCCTGCGCGTGAGGTGAAGTCCCCGCGCGGGATTGCCGATACCTCCAGCTATGACGGCGACAGCGGCGCTTTCGCTCTGCGAGCTCTCCGACGGCGAGCTCGTCTCTCTCGGCCGGGCCTGCGGCCTGCCTCTCGCGGCGTACCGCAGGAGCCATCTCGAGGCGTGCGTGACGCGTGCGGTGGTGCGGATGGGCGTCGCCGACGCCGGCGCGCTGACCGACCGTCTGCGGCATGACGACTCGGCCAGGGCGGCCTTCCGCCGGTCGGTGCTCGTGCCGGTGACGCGGATGTTCCGCGACGAGGCCGAGTTCCGGACGCTCGAGCGTAAAGTGCTGCCGGAGCTCCTCGCCCGGCGGGAGCGGCTGGACGTCTGGTCCGCCGGGTGCGCGACCGGCGACGAGCTGCGGAGCGTCGCCTCCCTGCTCGAACGGCTCGGCGCCCTCGACGGTGCGCTGCTGGTCGGCTCCGATCTGTTGGAGGACGCGCTCGAGCGGGCGGCCGAGCTCGCCGCTCGCCTTGCGGACCCGATGGGCGGCCGCTTCCGGTTCGAGCGGCGCGACCTCGTCGTGGACGATCTGCCGGCCCGGCGCTTCGACCTCGTCCTGTGCCGGAACGTGGCGATCTACCTGGAGCCCTCCGCGCAGGCGGCGGTCCATCGGAAGCTCGTCGCGGCGCTTCGACCGGGTGGCTTCCTGATGCTGGGCGCGAGCGAGACGCTGCTGCGGCCGGAGCGGCTCGGTCTCGAGCCGGTCGGACGGCACCTGTTCCGGAGGGCCGGGGCGTGAGGGGCGGCCTGAACGGCAGGTCGCTGCTCGCGGGCGCGCTCCTGCTCTCCGTCGTGCTCGGCGGGTTCGTGGTCATGGCGGTCTCCGTGAACCGGCTCGAAGCAGCGGGTCGCGCGGGTGCCCATTCGACCCAGGTGCAGGCGACCGCCAACGCGCTCGAGAAGACGACGCTCGACCTCGAGACCGGCCTGCGGGGGTTCCTGCTCACGGGCAAGCCGCGTTTTCTGCAGCCGTACCGACAGGCGCTCTCGCAGTATCCGCGGCTCGGCCGGCAGCTCAGGGTCCTGACCAGCGGTGACTCGCGGCAGCACGCGCGGGCGATCGCGCTCCTAGCCGGGATCCGCGCCTATGCACGGGATTGGGCGGCGCGTCTGATCACCGAGGCTGCGACCGATCTGCCCGCCGCGAGGCTGGCCGAGGCTTCCGGCGGCGGCAAGGCGCGCGTCGATGCGATCCGCTCGAAGTTTGCGGCCTTCAGCGACACGCAGGAGCGGATCGACGCCCAGCGGAACGGCCACGCGGTCTGGCTCGGGACGCTCGCTCTCGGGCTCGCGTTCGGCTGCATGGGCCTGAGCGGACTGCTCCTCGTCGTGTTCGGCTTCGGCCTGCGGAGGACGGTCGTGGAGCCGGTGAAGGCGCTCGCGTCCGCGGTCGAGCGAGTCGCGCGAGGCGAGCTGTCGGTTCGAGTGGCGCAGCGCGGGGCGGCGGAGGTCGGCGAGCTCGCCGCCGGCTTCAACGCCATGGCCGAGAGTCTCGAGCTGCAACGCGACGAGCTCGAGAACCAGACGGCCGAGCTGGAGGCCCAGCAGGTCGAGGTCGAGCAGGCGCTGCAGGCGGTGGAAGAGGAGAAGCAACAGAGCGAGCTGCTGCGCCGTTTCGGCGACGAGCTCGCCGCCGCGGCCGGCGCCGAGAAGGTCGCGGAGGTCACTCTGCGCGCAATCGGAGACGTCGCCGGCGCCGAGATCGGAGCCCTGTACGTCCTCGACGAGCGGAGCGGCGCGTACCGTCTCGGCGCCCGCCGCGGCCTGGCAGTTGCGGACCTCGTCCAGAGCCTCGCCGTCGGCGACGGCCTCGCCGGCCGGGCACTCGCCGAACGGCGGCCGATCGCCGTCTCGTACGGCGAGGCGGGACTGCGCCTGCCCGGCCTCGTCAGCGGGCGCGATGCGGCGCACGAGCTCCACCTGCCGCTGCTGTACGGCGAGCGCGCGATCGGCGTGCTCAGCCTCGGGCGGGCGCGAGACGCCGCCTTCGGGCGCAGCGAGCTCGAGCTGCTGGAGCTGCTCGCCCAGCGCGCCGCCATCGTCGTCGCCGAGGCGCTCTCGCTGCATGAGGTGGAGAGGATCGCGCACGAGCTGGAGACGCTCCTCAGCTCGACCGACGAGGGCATCTTCGGCATCGATCTCGAGGGCCGCATCACGTTCCTCAATCGTGCGGCACTGGCGCTCACGGGCTACCTGTCGGCGGAGGAGCTGCTCGGGCGAAGCGCGCACCGGCTCCTCCATCACAGCCGCCCGGACGGCTCGGCGTACCCGGAGGAGGAATGCCCGATCGTTCGGGCCATCGCGGTGGGCGAGCGCTGCCGCGTCGAGAACGAGTGCTTCTGGCGCGCCGACGGGACGCCGCTTCCGGTCGAGTTCTCTGCCTCTCCGGTCTACGACGGCGCCGAGATCGTCGGCGGTGTCGTCACCTTTGCCGACATCAGTGCCCGCAAGCGTCTCGCACGCCAGCGGGACGTCCAGCACGCGGTGGCGCGCGTCCTCGCCGAGACGACGTCGGCGGCCGAGGCGCTGCCGCAGCTGCTGGCCGCCATCTGTGAGGGCTTCGGCTGGCAGCTCGGCTTCGCGTGGCAGCCCGAAGGCGAAGGCTTGCAGTGCGTCGCAGCCCATTGCGCCCCGGGCTTCGAGCGGAAGCGCGAGCGGCGTCAGGTGGCGGGCGTGGAGCGCGGAGTCGGAGCAGCCGGCGTCGCCTTCGCCCGGCGCGAGCCGGCCGTACAGGCAGAAGCCGGGGATGTGACCGGGCTTGCGGCGGTGGTCGCCGTGCCGATCGTCGCGCTTGGAGGCGACCTCTTCGGAGTGGCCGAGTTCTACAGCGGCGACGCGATTTCCGAGGAAGGGCTGCTCGAGACGCTCGGCTCCATTGCCGGCCAGGTGGCGCAGTTCATCGAGCGCAAGCGGGCGGAGGCCCGCAGCGAGCGGCAGCGGCGAGAGTTCGTGGCAACGGTCTCGCACGAGTTGCGCACGCCGCTGACGGCGATCAAGGGCTGGCTCGACGTGCTGCTCTCGGAACACCCCGGCGAGCTCAACGACGAGCAGCGACGCTTCCTCACCACAGTCAAGCGCAACAGCGAGCGGCTGCACCGGCTCGTCGACGACCTGCTCGTCGCACGCCAGCTCGAGACCGGAACCCTGAGCCTCGACTTCGAGGAGCTCGACCTCGCTGCCCTGCTGCAGGAGTCCCTGGAGCTCGTGCATGCCTCGGCCGAGGCGAAGGGACTGGAGCTCGACGCGACGGTCGACGGCGTCGCCCCGATTCGCGGCGATCGGACGCGCCTGCTGCAGTTCTTCGACAACCTGCTCACGAACGCGATCAAGTTCACGCCCGCGGGTGGACGCGTCGCAGTGCAGCTCGTCACGCGCGCGGAACGGTGCGAGGTCGAGGTGACGGACAGCGGCGTCGGCATCCCCGCAGACGAGCGCGAGCATCTGTTCCAGCCGTTCTACCGCGCCTCCTCGGCCAAGGAGCACGGGATCGGCGGCACCGGGCTCGGCCTCGCGATCTGCAAGGAGATCGCCGAGGGCCACGGCGGCTCCATCCGCCTGCGCGAAGACGCGCGGCCTGGCGCGAGCTTCGTCGTCGAGCTGCCCATGGGCGTCCGAGAGGAGGCGACGGTATGACCGATCAGGCACCTGTACGCGTGCTCGTGTCCGACGACGAGGACGACGTGCGCGACCTCGTCGTCTACCGCCTCTCGCGTTCCGGGTACGACGTGGTGGAGGCGCTGGACGGCGAGGAAGCATTTCGGCTCGCGACCGAGCAGACACCGGACCTGATCGTGCTGGACGTGATGATGCCCCGAGTCGACGGCTACGAGCTGACGCGTCGCCTGCGCGCAGAGCCTGCCACGAGCCGCGTGCCCGTCATCCTCCTCACGGCCCGGACGCAGGAGAACGACGTCTCGCAGGGCTTCGAGGCCGGCGCGGACGACTACCTGAAGAAGCCGTTCAACCCGGACGAGCTCCTGGCACGCGTCCGCGCCGTCCTCGGACGACGCTGATGGCGCTGTTCGCCCTCGCCGTTCTCGCGCTCGGCGGGATCAACGCCATCCTGCTCTCGCTCCTCGTGCTCCGCCGCGTCCGGCTTGCGGCCGAAGCACGGCGACACAGGGCCCTGACGCAGAAGCTTCGGCCGTCCGCCATCGCGTTCCTCGAAGGCGACGCCGACCTCCCCGCCGGCCTCACCACCGTCGAGCAGGAGATCCTCGCGGACATCCTCGGCGAGTACGCGCGCAAGCTGCGCGGACCGGCCCGAGCTCTCATCACGCGCTACTTCGAGGAGCAGGGCACCGTCGACCGAGAACTGGCCGCGGTTGCGAGCGGGCGGGCCTCGTGGAGACGCGCGATGGCCGCCCATCGGCTGGGAGACATCGGCTCGGCGAAGGCGTCCGCCGGGCTGCTCGCCGCACTCGGCGACGAGGCCCGCGACGTCCGCACCGCCGCGGCCCGCAGCCTCGGCAAGCTGCAGGAGCCGCGGGCCGTCGAGCCGCTGCTCACCGCCGTCGCGGCGCGGCTCGTGCCCAGGTCGGTGGTGGGGTGGGCGCTGCTCCAGATCGGCGCTCC
>DATEHY010000036.1:0-16913 GCA_035279325.1 Gaiellaceae bacterium | reverse complement strand
GACCCGTCCTCAGGTAGAGCTCGACGCGTTCCGGCGCGGGGGAGAGATCCGCATCGGAGATGCCACGGCGTGCGAGGACGGCCTCGAGCTCCTCGTAGATCCCGCTCGCACGACCGGCGTCGCCGCGCACGAGCTCGAGCTCGCCGAGCGACTGGAGCGCCCAGATCTCGAAGAGATGCGCACCGAGCTCGCGGGCGAGCGCGAGCGCCTCCTCGGCTCGCTCTCGCGCGACCTCGTGCCGGCCGCAGCGCGCGTCGACGAGCGAGAGCCGCGCGAGTGCGGCGCAGTGCATCACGGACTGTCCCGTCTCGCGCGCGAGATGGATCGTCTCGTCGAACGTGGCGAGCGCCGCGACGTAGTCGTTGCCCGCTGCCGCGCCGACGGCGACGTGGGCCAGGAGGTGCGGGAGCACGCCGACCGCGGACTGGGAGCGCGCCGCGGCGAGCGCCCGCTCGGCGACCGACTCGCCGGTGCCCGCCTCGCGCAGCCAGAGCGGGCCTGCGGCCGCCCAGCTGAGGAGACGCGGATCGAGCTCGAGCTCCTCCGAGCGCTCGAGGATCCCGAGGGCGTCGCGCACCAGGTCGGCTCCCGAAGCCTCGCCCACGAGCAGGAGCCCCATCCCGGCGCTCATCCGGCCGAAGAAGAGGTCGCGCTCGCTGCCGTCGGCCGCGGCGAGCTCGGCGGCCCGCTCGCCGCACGCACGCGCGTCCTCCGCGTCGCCGGCGAAGAACGCCGCCTCGCCGGCCTCGGCGAAGAGCTCCGGAGACTGCGCTCGCTCGGCGGCTGCGCGCAGGATCGCACGCGCCTCCGCGACAGGACCGCGCCGGAGCGTGATCTGTCCCCGCAGATGCTCGATCTCGCTCTCGAGCGCGGGCCGCGGGTCATAGGCCGCAGCGTCGTCCAGCAGTGCGAGCGCCCGCTCGGCGAGACCGGCGAGCCAGGCCGTGCCCGCTCCGGAGAACGTGAGGAAGGCGCGCCGGCCGTCGTCGGGCGACAGCGATGCCGCGCGTTCGAAGGCGTGCGACGCGACATCGTAGGCGCTGCGCTCGCGCGCCCGGGCGCCGGCCTGCTCGAGCGCGGAGGACGCCGCTTCGTCGGAGCCGATCGCAGCCAGCGCGAGATGCCACGCCCGCCGGTCCGCCTCGCGGTCGGGGAGCGAGTCGGCGAGTGCGCGATGCGCCGACCGGCGTTCCTCCGGCGTCGCGGACCCGTAGACGGCGGAGCGCATCAGCGGATGCCGGAACTCGACCCGGCCGCCACGGGCGTCGACCAGGCCGACCTCCTCGGCCGCCGCGATGTCGGGCAGAGCCAGACCGAGCCTCTCCGCGGCGTGCTCGATCACGACGACGTCGCCGACGTCGCTCGCCGCGGTCAGCACGAGCAGCCGTCGAGTCGCGTCGGGAAGGCGCTGCGCGAGCTCGAGGTACGTCTGGGTGATGCGGAGTGGTGCCGCGACCACCGCCTCGGTCGGATCCCGGCCCGCGAGCTCGAGCAGCGCGAGCGGATTTCCGCCGGTCGCGCGGTGCAGCCGTTCGATCGTCTCCTTGCTCGTTCCGGGCGCGCCCTGCCGCAGCAGCTCGCCGGTCGCCTCAAGATCGAGGCCGCGTAGCGCAATCGACTCGAATCCGGTGCCGTCGACGAGCGACGGGATCTCGTCCCGCACGCCGACGAGGACTGCGATCGAGTCGGCGACGAGGCGGCGGAGCGCGAAGCGAAGCGCATCGGCACTGGAGCCGTCGAGCCAGTTCGCGTCGTCGACGAGAACGAGCAACGGGTCGCTCTCGGCGTAGGCGGCGAGCAGGCCGAGCGTCGCCGCGCCGACGGCGAAGCGGTCGTGCGCCCGCGCCGGCCGTAGCGCGAGCGCGCTCGCGAGCGCCTCCGCCTGCGGGGTCGGCAGCCCGTCGAGGGCGTCGAGCGCGGGCCGAAGCAGCTCGAAGAGCCCGCCGAACGGGAGTCGCGCCTCGGATTCCACGCTGCGCACGCGCAGGACGTGCATCCCTTCCGCATGCTCGGCGGCCCAGTCGAGCAGGCTCGATTTCCCGATGCCGGCTTCGCCGACGAGCGCGAGCACTCCACTCGAGCCGCTGCGGGCGCCGTCGAGGAGCAGCTGGATCCGCTCCAGCTCGCCACCCCTCCCGAGGAGCATGCCCGGATTCAACACTAGGGGGGCCACCCGAGGCGAATCGCGGGCCGCGCGCCTAGCTTCGCTCGCGTCAATCGACCCTTGGAGGGGACATGGCAACGATCGAGCAGCAGCCCGATCTCGAGAAGCTCAACCAGTTCGTCTTCCGCGCCGTCGAGGAAGTCGGCGCCACGCTGAACACCGCGCTCGTCGTGATGGGCGACAGGCTCGGCCTCTACCGGGCGATGGCCGGTGCGGGTCCGATCACGCCGGACGAGCTCGCCGAGCGCACCGGCTGTGCCGAGCGCTACGTGCGGGAGTGGCTCAACGCGCAGGCGGCCGGCGGCTACGTCGAGTACGAGGCGGATTCCGGCCGGTACGTCCTGCCGCCCGAGCAGGCGATCGCGCTGACCGACGAGGACAGCCCGGCGTATCTGCCCGGGTTCTTCCAGATCGCCCTCGGGTCGGTTCACGACTCGCCCCGGATCGCCGATGCCGCCCGCACGGGCGAGGGCGTCGGCTGGCACGACCACGTCCACGACGTGCACGAGGGATGCGAGCGCTTCTTCCGGCCGGGCTACAACGCCAACCTCGTCGAGTCGTGGCTGCCGGCGCTCGAGGGCGTCGTCGAGAAGCTCGAGCGGGGCGCGAACGTCGCGGACGTCGGCTGCGGGCACGGCGCGTCGACGATCGTGATGGCGGAGGCGTTCCCCAACTCGACCTTCGTCGGCACCGACTACCACGAGGGCTCGATCGCGACGGCGCGCGAGCGTGCGGCGGCGGCCGGCGTCGGTGACCGGGCGACCTTCGAGACACAGCCCGCCGCGGCCTACGCGGGGGCGGACTTCGACCTCGTCACGATGTTCGACTGCCTGCACGACATGGGCGATCCGGTGGGAGCCGCGCGGCACGTCCGCCAGTCGCTCGCCGCCGACGGGACGTGGATGATCGTCGAGCCGTTCGCCGGCGACCGGGTGGAGGACAACCTGAACCCCGTCGGCCGCGCGTACTACTCGTTCTCGACCCTGCTGTGCACGCCGGCGTCGCTCTCGCAGGAGGTCGGGCTCGCGCTCGGCGCCCAGGCGGGCGAGGCGCGGATCCGGGACGTCGTCGAGACCGCCGGCTTCACGCGGTTCCGCCGCGTGGCCGAGACGCCGTTCAACCTCGTCTTCGAGGCGAGGCCCTAGCCGCTCTCGGCTAACCGCCGATGCTCTCGCGCGTCGGTAGGAGCAGATGCGCATGCGTCTGCTCCTACCGCTGCCGGTCGTCGCCGCCGTCCTGGTCGCGGCACCGGCGCACGGGCGCGGCTCCCGGCTGCACGACGCGCATCCGTGCCCCGGCGCCGGCGGGTTCACGTGCGCGATGCTCGACGTCCCGCTCGACCGCGCGGATCCCGGGCGGGGGACGCTGCATCTGCGCGTCGGGATGGGCGACAACGTGCACACGCCGCACGGCGTGCTGCTCGTGCTCTCGGGCGGGCCCGGCCAGCCGGGGCTGCCGATCCTCGACGGCTATCTCGTCCGCGCCCTCTCGGCCGAAGAGGGCGAGTACCGCATCGTCGTCTTCGACCAGCGGGGCACGGGCGCCGGAGCGCTCGACTGCACCGCACTGCAGCACCAGATGGGGAGCTCGGACCTCACGCCGCCGAGCGCGGCCGCGGTCCGCGCCTGCGCGAGGAAGCTCGGCGCGCGGCGCCGGTTCTTCGGCACCGACGACACGGTCGCCGACATGGACGCCTTGCGGCGGGCCCTCGGCGTCGACAAATGGTCGCTCGACGGGATCTCGTACGGCACGTACGTCGGCGAGCGCTACTCCCTCGCGCATCCGTCGCACGTCTCGAAGCTCGTGCTCGACTCCGTCGTGCCGCAGGTGGGGGAGACCGACCTCGGGCTGGTGGAGTTCGCCGCGGTGCGGCGTGTGCTCGGCTCCGTCTGCGGCACGCGTTGCGTGTCCGACCTCGCGACCGTCGTCCGGCGCTATCGCCTCGGCCCGCAGCTGTTCGACGCGCTGACCTTCGACAGCATCGCCGATCCGACGTTCCGCACGCTCTGGAACGTGCCTGCCGCCCTGCAGGCCGCGCGCAAGGGAAACCGGTCGCGGCTCGACGCCTTCCTCGCGGCGGCGTCGCGTTATCAGCGGGACACGCCCGCGGCCGCTCTCGACCAGGGCCTGCACGCGAGCACGCTCTGCGCGGACTGGCGCTATCCGTGGGGAACCTCGGCTGCACCGCTCGCGGGACGCGCCGCAAAGCTGCGCGCCGCCGTCGCCCGGATCCCGGCGGCGAAGCTCTATCCCTTCGACGCACGAACGGCGTCGGGCAACGGGTTCGTCCGGCAGTGCCTGCCGTGGGTGCCGACCGCGCCGACGCCGCTGCCGCACGGGAAGCTGCGCGTCCCGACCCTGCTCGTCAACGGCACCCACGACCTCTCGACGCCGCTCGAGTGGGCGCGCCGGGAGCTCGGCCTGACGACGCACGGCAAGCTCGTTGTCGTCCCGGGAGCGGGCCACTCCGTGCAGGGGCGCGCGGTGAGCGACGTCGGCCGGCGGGCCGTCGCGCGCTTCCTGCTCGGCAGCCCCTGATCTCCCCCGGTCGGGTGACAGGAACCGGCGGCCCGGCGGTGGATCTGTCCGTATGTCCACGGCCGTCCGCCACGCCCGACCGCAGCGCAGGCCTCTCGCCCTCGGGCTCCTGCTCGCCACGGTCCTCGCGGTTGCGCTGCGGCTCGTCCTGAGCGGAGCGAGGCTCGACGCCGGCATCCCGACCGCCGTCGTCCTCGTCGCGCTCGTGCTGCTCGCGAAGCGGGTCTCGACGGCCGGTCCGTTCGTCGTCGCCGCGTCGCTCGTCGGCGGGCCGCTCGTCGGCGTCTGCGCCGGCGTTGCGACCGACGCCGGCACGGGGGCGCTACAGGGATTCGTCGTGGGCCTGGCCGGCGAGCAGCTCGCGCCCCGGGGCGTCTCCGGTGCGGTTGCGGCGGCGAGCATGGGACTGCTGACCGGTCTTGCATTCGAGTTAGTTCCCGCGCGTCGAGCCTCCTGGCCGTCGAGGCTCGCCACCTGGGTCTTTCCGGCACCGCTGCTCGCCGCCTTCCTCTACGTGTTCGAGACGGCTCCAGGGCTCGCCTTGGCTCTCGCGGCCGGCCTTCTGCTCATGGCTGCCGTGGGAAACGTCTCCCGGCTCGGGCTCGAGCAGAGGCTGGCGAAGGAGCGGTCGCGCGCGCGCGTCGACCCGCTGACGAGTGCCCCGAATCGCTACGCGCTCGCCGAGGCGCTCGGCGCCGAACAGGCGCGGATCAGGCGCGGCGGGCGGACCGCGGCGCTCTGCTTCCTCGACCTCGATCGCTTCAAGACCGTCAACGACACGTACGGCTACGCCGCGGGGGACGCGCTGCTCGTCGACCTTTACGAGCGGCTGCGCGCCGAGCTGCGCGCGAGCGACGTCGTCTTCCGCTGGGGCGGGGAGGAGTTCGTCGTGCTCGCACCGCACGTCGAGCGCCCGGAGCTCGCGGACTTCGCCGAGCGCCTGCGCCTGCTCGTCGCCACGAGACCGTTCGCGATCGACGGGAGGCCCCGTACGATCACGGGCTCGGTGGGAGCGGTCCTGCTCGACGAGACCCGGCCGGCCGAGAGGGCCGTAGAGGAGGCCGGCCGACTCGTGCGCAAGGCGAAGCTGACGCGAAACACCGCCGTCGTCGAGCGAACGGCGTCCTCCCTCGGCGCGCGCGACGCGCGCGGATCGCTGGCACCATGGCCGGCGGATGAAGGGCATCGCCATCGTCTTCCTGAGCGCCGTCCTCGCGGCGACGGCCGCCACGAGTCAGGCGTCGACCCGGCGCGCAGCGCTGCACCCCGGCGTGGCGCGTCTCACGCACGTCCAGCAGCGTGAGATCCGCGAGGCGGGCGAATGGCATCGCGGCTGCCCGGTCTGGCTGTCCGAGCTGCGCGTCCTCGGCTACCGCTACTACGGCTTCGACCACCAGACACACCTGGGCCAGATCGTCGTGAACAGAACGGTGGCGCACCCGCTCGCCACGGTCTTCGCGAAGCTCTACCGGATGCGATTCCCGATCCGCGACGGCGCGTTCGCCTCGACGTACGGCCCGCACCCGGACCGGAGCGGCGACGTCACCGCATCCTTCGAGTGTCGCGACGCCGCGGCATCGCCCTGCAGCAGCTCGAGCACGACGCGCCATTGGTCCATGCACGCGTTCGGCGAGGCCGTCGACCTGGACCCGCGCGAGAACCCATATGTCGGTTGCGGGATGACGCGCGACAAGACCGCGCTGTCGTACCTGAAGCGGTCGTGGCACCGGCCCGGGATGGTGACCCCGGCCGTGCGCCGGGCTTTCGCGTCGATCGGCTGGGGCTGGGGAGGCTCCTGGGTCGGCTCGACGAAGGACTACATGCACTTCTCGACCAACGGCCACTAGACGAGTTCTGCTTGGCCGGGCTCGGCAGCCGGCTACGAGCCGACGACCTGGACGAGCCAGCGCCGGTCGCGCTCGCGGTCGAGCTCGATGAAGAGCACGCGCTGCCACGTCCCGAGCTGGAGCTCGCCGTCGCGCACGGGCACCGACTCGCCGGCGGTGCCGAGCAGCATCGCCATGCAGTGCGAGTGGCCGTTGCCCTGATCCATGTCCTCGGGGCAGATGTTCTCGGTACGGCGATCCCAGTCGTCGTGCGCGTAGTAGCTCTCGCTCGGCACGAGCCGCCGGAGCAGGTCGCAGAAGTCCTCGAGGAAGCCGGTCTCCATCTCGTTCACGCGCACGCAGCAGGTCGTGTGCGGGGAGTAGATGCAGGCGATGCCATCGACCACGCCGCTCTCGCGAACGGCGTTCTGCACGTCCTCGGTGATGTCGTTGACCGTGAGGCCGCCGGTGGTGCGCAGGCGCGTCTCGTGCTGGAAGACCTTCATCGTGGCGGCCATTCTGCGGGAATCGTTACCCGACGCGCCAACGGAACCATCATTCCCTCAGCGGATCCTGCGGGAGCGCCGCGGCTCGAACCGTTCCCTTGGCCCTAGTGCAGCGGCTCCCTGCTCACGACGGTGTCGTCGACGAGCGGCCAGCCGTACTCGGCATCGCGGGCGAGAGGAGACGTCGTCGCGGCCGGCTCGTAGATGTGGCCGAGGTCGGTGTTGAGCGCGTCGGCCCACGAAGGCAAGTCCTCCGGCTTCACGCTCGGAGGCGCGAGCGTGACGATGGTTTGGCCGGCGCCTGCACGCTTCTTGCGCTTGGCGAGCCTCGCCCGCGTTCGCTCGGCCGCGACCACCACGCCGTAGGCGACCACCGCCGCCGCCAGGCAGACGAGCGCGGCCGCGAGCGACGCTGTGATCCACATGGCCGCGAAGCCGAACGCCACCACCCCGACGAAGCACCGCAACGCGCTCACGGCCCACCTCCTGGTCGAGAAGCTCTGCCCACGCCTGGATTTGCTCGATCTGCGCGACGAAGAAACCGCGCCGGGCCGACCCGCGCCCATGCCGTCGAGGGCGGGCCGTGCTGTGACAGTCGGGGCAGCAAGGGCGTATAACGAGCGGGATGAAGCCATCGTCGCCCTGGTCATGCTCGTCATCTGCGCCTGGTGGTCGCCGGTTGTGGTGGGTCTGCCCTTGAGTCGAAAGCACGGAAGGGTCGTCGGCGATCCCCACGCCACCGTCGTCAGTAGCGAATCGGGCACCTCCACGGTTTCTGGATGTCCTCGATGGAGCGACGCCTACGTGAGATTGGGGGCGAAGACGCACGCCGACATGGGTGATTTGGGAATCTCCAAATGGCAAGTCGCTGCGATTGCCAAAGCACGAGCAACCAGCCCGCGATTCAGATGTTCCCCATCGTCAACCAGCTGACGATCCGCTGTTCCATCCCGAATGTCGGTCGATCGGGTGGCACGCTGCCCGGCATGTGCGCGACCGTCGCCCAGCCGTACGGGAAGCCCGTCCGCTGTGTCGCGTTCACCGAGGGTTGGCGAACGACGGCGAAGAGCACGTTGCACACGGCAGCTTGGGTCGTGAGGTTCAGCCGCGAAGGGCGCGTGCAATCGACAAGCGTCAAGGCACGTGCACCGCAGCCCTGGGCAGTCGGCGGGAGAGCAACGTGCTAGAGCGAAAAGGCCCCGTTACCAGGGCCTTTCGCATGGGCCCGCCTGGATTCGAACCAGGGACCAACGGATTATGAGTCCGCTGCTCTAACCAGCTGAGCTACGGGCCCGCCGGTTTCAGGCCGAGCGTATCGCTCGTCGCAGCGAGAGCCAGAGCACACCGAGGACGGCGAGAGGCAACAGCCACCAGGCGGCGACTCCGGCCGCCGCGACGCCTGCCGTGGCCCCGATCCCGACGACCACGAGGACGGCGACGAGCCAGTCGTCGCCGATTACGAACGCCCACCAGAAGCGGCCGAAGGCGGCGAGCCGGCTCATGCCTCGGCTGTGCGGAGGATGGAGCGGCGCTCGCGTCGCAGCAGCCGCACGAGCAGGATCGACGAGAGGATCACGAAGCCGAGCACGCCGAGGAGCGACGCGTCGGAGCCGGGCCAGTCGACTCCTGCTCCCTCGGCCGACCAGAAGATCCCGAAGGTCGTGAGCATCACGCCGACGGCGAACTTCATTGCGTTCTCGGGCACGCGGGCGAGCGGCGCGCGAACGGCGATGCCGACTCCGGCGACGAGCACGAGCGCACCGGCGGCGCCGGCGGCGGCGAGCGGGATCGAGCCCTGGGCGCTGCCGAAGGTGAGGACGATGAACACGACCTCGAGCCCTTCGAGGAGGACGCCCTTGAAAGCGAGCGTGAACCCGTACCAGTCGAGCCCGGCACGCTCCATGCGGGCGGCGCCGCGCGCGTCCGCGAGCTCCCGCGCGAAGATCGCGTCCTCGTCGTGCAGCGCCTTGTAGCCGCTCGCGCGAAGGATCGCCTTGCGCAGCCACTGCAGGCCGAAGACGAGCAGCAGCCCGCCGACGACGAGCCGCAGCCCTCGCAGCGGGATCACGGTGAGCGCCGGACCGAGCGCCGCGACCAGGACGGCGAGCACGAGCGTCGCCGCGCCTAGCCCGGCCAGCGACGACCGCCAGCCGCGCGCGAGGCCCGCGGCGAGGACGATCGTGAGCGCCTCCACGAACTCGACGCCGCTCGCGAGGAAGGCGGAGAGAACGAGGAACGTGTTGCCGGTGCTCATCAAAGACCCCAGTGATCCCTGGGTTGAGGGTAGCCGGGCGCGTCGGTCGCGCCGGCGGCAGCCGTGGCGACGTCGGCCGGGTACGTCCGCAGGCCCTTGAACAGGAGCAGCGCGCTCACGCCGAGCGGCAGCACCATGACCCCGAACGTCCACTGCAGGCCCGAGCGTCCGCCGCCGAAGACGTGGTCGGAGACCGCGCCGAAGAGGAGCGGGGCAAGCGCCATCGCGAGAGAGCGCAGGAACGTCCGCACCGCCTCCGCGCGGCCCCAGAGAAGCGGCGGCATGATGTCGAGCCGCGCCGCGTCGAGAGGCGGGTTCTGGGCGCCGAGGAAGAACGCCGCGGCGATGAGGTACGGCACCGCGGTCACTGCATCGCGCGTGAAGATCGCCGGCACGAACAGGACCGTCGTCAGTGCCGCGGCGACCGCGGGCGTCCAGACCCGCGCATTCAGCAGTCCCCGTTTCAGCAGCCAGTCGCCGACGGCTCCACCGCAGAGGACGCCGGCGAGGGCGCCGACTCCCACCACGAGCAGCAGGGAGCTCGCGAGCGCCTGGTCGATCCCGTACTGCTCCTTCGAGAACTCCAGGCCGAAGGTCTGGAGCCCGGCGAGGAAGTAGTAGCCGCAGGCACTCGCGGCGATCAGGACGACGTTCGTGCGCACCCGCAGGACGTAGCGGGTGGCACGCACGAGGCTCATCCGCCGGGCTTCGTCCGCGCCGACGATCAGCTCCGATTCCGGCGCGAGGCCGCGCTCGCGCGCGAGCCGCTGCGCGTCGGTCTCGGTCGTGGTCTCGTCGGGCTCCGCGATCGGCTGCGGCTGCGAGTCGTGTGCGAGCACGCCCTTGCCGCCGCGCTCCGGCTCGCGCAGCCGCCAGACGACGACGGCGAGCGCGAAGGCAGGGAGCGCGAGAATGACGAACGCCGCGCGCCACGAGAGCGCGGCGATGTTGCCGGTCACCGCGAAGCCGGCTCCGGCGCCGATGTACTCGCCGGCGAGGATCACGCCGTAGATCCGGCCGCGTTCCCAGCTCCCGAACCAGTCGCCGACGAGCGAGGCGACCATCGGCCCGGCCGAGGCCGTGACGGCGCCGAGGAAGAGGCGCGCGAGCAGGAGATCGTCGAAGTTCGTGGCGGTCGCGCTCCAGAGCATCGCGCCGCCCCACAGGACGATCGTGGCCCCGAGCACCCGCGTCCGCGTCACGCGGTCGGCGAGCACGCCGAACGGCAGCGTCGCCACCGCGCCGATGAGCGAGCTGACGGCGACGAGCAGGCCGATGTCCGTGTTCGTGATGTGCAGGCCGTGGCGGAGCTCGCTCGCGGAGGCGCCGACGGTCGCGGCGTCCGCGCCGCTGAGCCCGAGCACCGCGGCGAGAACGACGATGACGCGAGTCCGCTCCGCGCCGCCGAGGGCGACCGTCAGGCGCCGCGCAAACGCGCTCGCGGCCGCCGAGCCGAGGGCCGCGGCATCGGTGAGGACGCGTTGGGTGCGCGACTCGTCGGTGCTCACGTCCTCATGGTCGCAGGCGCATCCGCCTGCGCGCGGTCAAACGTCCCGGCGGACGAGCAGGACGGCTGCGATGACGAGCGCGGCCGCGCAATAGCCGGCGAGCAGAAGACCGCCTGCGAGGGGAGTCAGCGTGTGCGCCGCGTGATGGAGGGCGAACAACTGCCGTCCCGCCTCGCTCGGCAGGTACTGGCTGATCGCGTTGTTCCAGCTCGTGGGCAGTACGAACATCAGCGGCGGCAGCACGAAGAAGATGCCGGCGAAGGCGGCGATGCCGCCCGCGGTGTTGCGCACGATCGCCCCGATCGCGAGCGCGAAGATCCCGACGAGCATCACGTAGACCGCGCCGCCCATCACCGAGCGCGAGACGCCCGGCTGCGAGAACGAGATCTGGAGGATGTCGTGCTTCGCGAGGATCGCCTGGCTCGCGAAGAAGCTCACGAGCACGGCCGGCAGGATGAGGACGAACGAGACGACCGCGTAGTCGAGGACCTTCGCCCAGAGCACGGGCAGCCGAGCCGGCACGGCGGTGAAGGTGGAGCGGATCGAGCCGGTCGAGTATTCCGCGCTGATCAGGAGCACGCCGAGGACCGCGATCGCGAGCTGCGCGACGTTGACGCCGGCGAGCGCGATGTCGAGCGGATGGCGGCCCGCGCGGTCGCTCGGCGACATGCTGCCCCAGTGCGACGAGGTCACGAACGCGAAGACGACGGGGAAGGCGATCGTGAGCACGAAGCCGACCGCGAGCGACCACTTCGTCGACCGCACCGAGCGGAGCTTCGTCCACTCCGAGAGGAGGATGCGGTGGAAGGCGACGCGACCGGTGCTCTCGAGCGCCGGCAGGCGGACCGCCGGGGTCACGGCGCTCACGCGACGACCTCCTCGAGCTCGGCCGCGAACTCGACCTCGTCCCGCGTGAGGTTCATGAACGCCTCCTCGAGGGACGCCTGCTGCGGGGTCAGCTCGTGGAGGGCGATTCCGGCCGCGGCAGCCGCCTCGCCGACCTGCTCCGCGGTGAGCCCGTGGATCTCGAGCGCGCCGCGCTCGGCCGGCTCGAACGTGACGCCCGGCCCCGCGAGCGCGTCGCGCAGCGACTCGAGTTCCGGCGAGCGGACCAGGACGACCTTCCGTGAGGCGCGCGAGACGAAGTCGTCGACGCTCGTGTCGGCGATCAGCTTGCCGCGCCCGATCACGATCAGGTGGTCGGCGGTGAGCGCCATCTCGCTCATGAGGTGGGAGGAGACGAAGACCGTGCGTCCTTCGGCGGCGAGTCCCTTGAGGAGGTTGCGCACCCAGTGGATCCCCTCCGGGTCGAGGCCGTTGACCGGCTCGTCGAGCATCACGGTCTTCGGGTCGCCGAGAAGCGCCTGCGCGATGCCGAGGCGCTGCCCCATGCCGAGCGAGAACTTGCCGCTGCGCTTGCGCGCCACCTCGTGCAGGCCGACGAGATCGATGAGCTCACCGACCCGGCGCTTCGGGATTCCGTGCGTCTGGGCAAGCGCGAGGAGATGGTTGTGCGCCGAGCGGCCGGTGTGGACCGAGCGGGCCTCGAGCAGCGCACCCACCTCGTGCAGCGGCGCCGGGTGCTCGCGGTAGTGCCTGCCGTTGACGGTCACGTCGCCGCGGGTCGGCGCGTCGAGACCGAGGATCAGCCGCATCGTCGTCGACTTCCCGGAGCCGTTCGGCCCGAGGAATCCGGTCACGATGCCGGGCCGGACCGTGAAGCTGAGCCCGTCGACCGCCCGCTTCGAGCCGTAGTCCTTCGTGAGGTCGCGCGCCTCGATCACGCACCGAACGTAGCCACGCCAGGTGAGCGTGGGGTGAGGATGTGCCGGTGACGCTCGGCTTCATCGTCTCGACCCACACGATCGACGGCTGGCTCGCGTCGTACGGGTACCTCGTCGTCTTCCTGCTCGTGATGATCGAGAGCATCGGCGTGCCGGTCCCCGGCGAGACGGCGCTGATCGGGGCCGCGTTGTACGCCGGCTCCACGCACAAGCTCGCGATCTGGTGGGTCGTCGCGGTCGCGATCGCGGGAGCGGTCGTCGGCGACAACATCGGCTTCTCGATCGGACGCTACGGCGGCGCGAAGCTGCTGCTCCGGCACGGCAACAAGATCCACCTGGACGAGGCCCGGCTCAAGATCGGGATCTGGCTCTTCCGCCGCCACGGTGGCAAGGTCGTCTTCTGGGGGCGTTTCGTCTCGATCCTGCGCACGTGGGCCGCGTTCCTCGCGGGCACGAACCACATGGAGTGGCGACGCTTCCTCTTCTACAACGCGGCGGGAGGAGCGGTCTGGGCCTCGCTCTACGGCGTCGCCTACTACGAGTTCGGCGGGGCGCTGAGGAAGCTGAGCACGACGATCGACATCGTGCTCGGAGTGGCGGGAACCGCGATTCTCGTGGCGTTCGTCGTCTGGTCGAGGCGGAAGGAGGCGGAGCTGCAGGAGCGCGCCGAGGAGGAGATCGAGGGCTCGGTCGCCGAGGAGCTCGGCGAGAGCGAGCCCGGTCCGTAAGCTGGGGACATGTTCCTCTTCACGAAGAAGACCGAGCCGGTCACGCCCGAGGACGCGCTGCCCGGGCGTGCGGAGGCGATGCCCGTCCCCGAGCGGCACGAGGTGCTCGGGACGCCCCTCCAGCCGCCGTTCCCCGACGGGCTCGAGCAGCTGGTCGTCGGGATGGGGTGCTTCTGGGGCGCCGAGCGGGTCTTCTGGCTCGCCGACGGCGTCTTCACGACGGCGGTCGGCTACGCGGGCGGCTACACGCCGAACCCGACGTACGAGGAGGTCTGCAGCGGCCGGACGGGTCACACCGAGGCGGTGCTCGTCGTCTTCGACCCGGCCGTCATCCCGCTCGACGGCCTGCTGCGCCTGTTCTGGGAGGGCCACGACCCGACGCAGGGGTCGCGGCAGGGGAACGACGTCGGGACGCAGTACCGCTCGGCCGTCTACTGGGCGGACGACGCGCAGCGGGCGGCGGCGGAGTCGTCGCGCGACATGTTCCAGGCGGAGCTCGCGCGCGCCGGCTACGGCGAGATCACGACGGAGATCGCGGCCGTCGGCCCGTTCTACTACGCCGAGCCGTACCACCAGCAGTACCTCGCGAAGAACCCGAACGGCTACTGCGGGCTCGGCGGCACCGGCGTCGCCTGCCCAATCGGGCTCGAGACCGCGTAGCGGCTAGCCGGCGGCGTCTCCGTTCAGGAAGAAGGAGGCGAACGAGCCGGCCACCACGGTCACGACGAAGACCGCCCAGAGCTCGAGCACGACGTCGACGATCTGGCCGGCGCTCGTCACCGGATTCTTCAGCGACGACGAGACCGTGAGGATCTGCACGGTCGAGAAGAAGAGCGCGTCGCCGAAGCCGTGGATCTCGCTTCCCTTCAGGCCGCTCTCGAACGACCACATCAGCGCGGCGCACACGAGGTCGACCACCGCCGACAGGCAGAAGGCGATGATGATCCGTGCCAGCAGCCGCCGGTGACGCTCGCCCCACGTGACGAGACGCCGCAGTTCCTCGCGCACCATCGCGGACGAGCGTAGGCGAGCCTCCGGTCGGCAGCGGCCGATTTGACAGGACCGCGACGGGCTTGTTGAGTCCTGGCATTCCTCCGCGCCTGGCGGGGGGTCGACAGGAGGGAACGATGAAGCGGTTTTCGATGCTCGTCGGGGTCGCGGTCGTCGCCGCGGCCGTGTACGTCGCCGCCGCGCCCGGGAGTCAGCAGGCGACCGGTCCGACTGCGAGGCAGTTCGCGGCACTCAAGAAGCAGGTTGCGAGCCTGAGCAAGACCGTGAAGACGCTGAAGGCGGGAGAGAAGACGACGAAGACCGAGGCCGACGCGGCCGTGTCCTTCATCGGTGGCTGCCTGATCAGCGCCAACGCGGGTGCGGTGGGAGTGATCCAGCGCGGGACGACGACCCAGGGGTACGAGTTTGGAACCGGGACCGAGAGCGGTGACGCGCTGACGACCGCGCTCGACGTCGACCCGTCGGCGACCCCGAGCACGTTCCTCCAGGCGGTCGATCCGAGCTGCATCACCGCAGGCGGCGGCTTGCAGGGCCTCGCGCGTCCGGGCGGTGGCCTGGTGCTCCGCGCCGAGCACATGCGCTGAGGATCGGACCGGGAGGGCGGCCGGGCGCCGCCCTCCCTGCCCTTCCTCCTACGCTGCGATCTGCTCGGCCTCGTACAGGCGGTAGAGGTCGGGCTCGCAGGCCTCGAAGCCGTCGACGACGTCCGGGTCGAAGTGGCTGCCGCGGCAGCGGCGGATCTCTTCCGTGGCGGCGTCCCAGCCGACCGGGTCGCGGTACGGACGTGCGTCGGTCATGGCGTCGAGCGAGTCGACGACGGCGAAGATCCGCGCGCCCAACGGGATGCTCTCCTCGGAGAGCCTGTCTGGGTACCCGTTCCCGTCCCACCGTTCGTGGTGGGAGCGAATGACACGCGCGCCTTCCTGGTTGAGGAGCGGTACGTGGGCGAGCAGGCGCTCGCCGAGCTCCGCGTGCTCCTGCATCCGCCGTCGTTCGGGTGCAGTGAGGTTGCCAGGCTTGAGGAGAATCCCGTCGGGGATGCCGATCTTCCCGACGTCGTGCAGGAGGAAGCCCCATTCGAGGCTCGGGTCGTCGAGGAGGCTCGGGGCGACCTCGAGCGTGAGCCGCGTTGCGTACGAGGTGACCCGGCGCGAGTGCCGGCTCGTGCCGAAGTCGCGCGACTCGAGCGCCGAGGCGAGCACGGCGACGGTCTGCGCGTAGGCCTCGGTCAAGAGCTGGTGCTGGCGGCGGCCGATCTCGATCAGCCGGTTCAGGTTGGCGGCGTCGACCACGTCGGTGCCGCGGTCGATCTCGCCGACCCCGGCCTGCCTGATCAGCGGCGTGACGAGCGCGATCAGCTCGAGCGGGCTGAACGGCTTGCGCAGGAACGCCTCGGCGCCCGCGTTGCGTGCGGCGCGGCCGGCTTCCTCCGAGCCGCTGATCGCGACGATCGGGATCCGGCGCGTCGTCGGCGTCTCGCGCAGCCGCTCGAGATAGAAGATCCCGTCGATCCCCGGCAATCCGATGTCGAGCAGGATCGCGTCCGGCCTCGACTCGACGAGCGCACGCTCGGCCTCGATCACGTCGTACGCGGTGTCCACGTCGAACCCTTCCAGTTCGAACGTCGTCCGGATCAGCTCGCAAAGCAGCCGGTCGTCGTCGATGACCAGTATCCGGCCCGTGCGGCCCATTCTCGAAAACCCCCTGCTGGTTGCTGACGGCAATCGCTCTGCGTTCTCTGTCGGCAGGAGCGGGGGTTGCGACAAGCACCGCCGGCGGGCGGAAACGGCAAGACGCGAGCAGGAGTTTCTGCCGAAACCTGCGGCAAGCTCACCTCGCAAGATCACCCGGAAGGGGTAGGTCGGGTGGTCTAGCGGCGCGTCCGCACGAGCTGGACGCCGAGGAGTTGCTGCAGACGCCGCGCGAAGCTCGGGCGGTGGGGCCGGTCGATGAGGGGCGCCTGCTGCTCGCCGCCGCTGGTGAAGGCGATCGAGTCGCAGATCCAGGCGAAGCTCGGCGGCAGCTTCGCCTGCGCGAGCCGGTCGCCGTGCACGTCGCGGAACGAGAGCGTGATGTCCGGCGCGACCGCCAGCGGGCACGGGACCGCGATCCCGGGCGGCGAGATCGGTAGGGCGTCGAACCAGCGGACGATGCGTGCGACCTTCTCCTCGCTCGTGACGTCGAGCGCGACTTCTGGCGCTCGCACGTCGATCTCCCGCGTCGTTGCGGGAACCCGCTCGCTCGGCGACCGCGGATACGTCCACTCGACCTGCGCGTCGACGCGGATCAGGGTGTGCCCGGGAAGTCCGAGGCTCGTCACGTCGAGGTAGAGCGCCGGCTCGCGTTCAGGCCGGCGGAAGCTGAGGGTGAGGTAATGGGGCTTTCGGCTTCCCCAGGTCGAGCCGGACGGCTCGAACCCGCGCAGCGGGTGCACCCGGAGAAAGGCGATCACGGCCCCGAGCGGCTTCCGCACGCTCCAGAAGCTGTGGACTGCCACCTCCTCGCCCAGCGGCCCGGGCCCGGAACGGCGCATGACGCCGCCGTAGTTCGGCAGCTCGCGCATGGAGCGTGCGCCCGGCGGCGGCACGAACTCG
>DATEHY010000035.1:0-2561 GCA_035279325.1 Gaiellaceae bacterium | reverse complement strand
GGGCCACGAGCGGCGCGGTCGCGTCGAGCCCGTTTCCCGCCGAGGCGACTGCTCCGACGTAGGTTCCGCCCGCGAAGAGCAACGCAAGGCCGAGGCCCCGCCCCCCGAGCACGAGCGCGGCGGCGAGCAGCAGCCCGCCGGCGGCGGCGCCGGGCACGAAGGCGACGGCGTGCGAGCCCGCGTGGACGAGGGCGTCCGCGAGGACTCCGCCGTACGCGGCCGCCGCCCCGGCGGCGGTCGCTACGCGGGCCGGGCGAGGTGCCTGAATTCGTTCACCTCCTCGAGCGGAACGGCGAGCGGCTCGCCCTCTCGCCAGGTGACGACGGGCACGCCGACCTGCTCGTAACGCCAGCGCAGCGCCTCGCGCGAGAGCCGCCACAGGCGGTATGCGAGCTGGGCGGCCGAGCCTCGATCCGGCGCGACGAGCTCGAGCGGCGACACCTCCACCACCACGAGGTCGTAGCCCCGCGCGCGCAGGTCGACGAGCGCGGCAGCGGTGCGGTTGTCGAGCAGTGGAGTGATCGCCAGCACGAGCGCCTTCGGCGGGAGCGTCCGGGGCGGCAGCACGTCGACGTCGCGCCACGCATAGCTGTGGACGATCTCGCTCGTCAGCAGCGTGTCGACGATCTGGTAGAGCTCGCGCGTGCCCGACGCGGGCACGAGCCAGGAGAGGAAGCCGCCGAAGCCGACGAGGCCGACACGGTCCTTGCGCTCGAGGTAGCGGTGGGCGAGCGTGGCGGCGGCCCGCACGGCGCGGTCGTTCGTGCTCCGTCCCTCGACGCGCACCTCGCCGAAGGTGTCGAGGAAGAGGACGACGTCAGTGTTGCGCTCGAGGTGCTGCTCGTTCACCCAGAGCGCCCCGCGGAGCGCGGTCGCGCGCCAGTTCACGCGACGCAGCCGGTCGCCCGGCTGCCACTCCCGCAGGTCTGCGAACTCGATCCCCTCGCCGCGGGCCCTCGAGACCTGGTTCCCGGCGAAGACCTGCGTCTCGAGCGGGGCCACGAGCGAGCGGAGCGTCTGCTCGCTCGGATAGACGCGCAGCGCGTGCGCGCCGTCCACGTGGCCTTCCCACGAGCGGAAGCCGAGCGCGTCGCGCGCGCGGACGAGCACCGGCCCGATCGAGAACGCCCCCCAGCGCTCGCACCGCACCTTCAGCTCGACCGTCGCTTGCTCGCCGCCGCGGAGCCGGACCGCTCGCGCGGGCCCCTGCTCGGCGGTCAGCTCGGGCTGCAGCGGGACGAGCAGCTCGAGCCTGTCGACGTCGTCGGCCGCAGACAGCTCGACGGTCACCGTGATCTCGTCGCCTTCGAGGACGCGATCGCGGTCGAGCCCGACCTGCGCCGTGACCTCGGGCTCGCGCCACGAGACGGCCGCGACGAGCGCGAGCAGGAATGGAGCCGCGAGCGCGACCGGCTCGACGCGGCCGAGCGCGAGGCCCGCGATGAGCCCGACGGCCGCGAGTGCCCCGTACGCCGGCAGCCGCGTCGACGTGAAGCTCGTCACGCGCCGACGGCGCTCACGGTGTCCTCCGCGGGCGGTGTGGGCACGGTCGCGAGCGCCTCCGCGACGACGTCCTCGCTCCGCAGCCGCTGCACCCAGAGCTCGGGCCGCACCATCAGCCTGTGCGCGAGCGCCGGCACCGCCACCGCCTTCACGTCCTCGGGGGTGACGAAGTCGCGGCCGGACAGCGCGGCCTTCGCGCGCGCGAGCTTGACGAGGGCGATGCTGCCGCGTGGGCTCGCCCCGACGGCGAGCCGCTGCGACTCACGCGTCGCCGTTACCAGATCGACGACGTAGCCCTCGATCGCCTCCGAGACGTGCACCCCCTCGAGCGCGCGCTGCATCCCGACGAGCGTCTCCTGGTCGACCACCGGCTCGAGCTCCACGTCGTCGACGCCGCGCTCGAGCCGCCGCTGCAGCATCTCGATCTCCGCGTCGCGCGCCGGATAGCCGATCGAGATGCGCACGAGGAAGCGGTCGAGCTGCGCCTCGGGCAACGGGTACGTCCCCTCGTACTCGATCGGGTTCTGGGTCGCGAGCACGAGGAACGGCGGCTCGAGCCGGTGCGTCGTGTTCTCGATCGTCACCTGCCGCTCCTGCATCGCCTCGAGCAGCGCGGCCTGCGTCTTCGGCGGGGCGCGGTTGATCTCGTCGGAGAGGAGGAGGTTCGCGAAGATCGGACCGGGGCGGAAGACGAACTCGGTCGTCTGCTGGTCGAAGATCTGCGAGCCCGTCACGTCGCCGGGCATCAGGTCGGGCGTGAACTGGATCCGGGCGAAGCGGAGCGAGGTCGCCTGCGCGAACGACCGCGCGATCAGCGTCTTGGCGAGGCCCGGATAGTCCTCGAGCAGCACGTGGCCGTCGCTCAGCAGCGCGAGGAGGATGAGCTCGAGCGGCCCGCGCTTGCCGACGATCGCCTGCTCGACCTCGGCGAGGATCGCCTCGGCGCGCTCGCGCAGCCCGGCGAGCCCGGTCACAGCGACTCCACCGCCACGATCACCGCGGTGACCTGCTCCTGGGCCAGGCCCGGGCCGTGCCGGTCGTCGGGGCCCGGCTGGTCG
>DATEHY010000034.1:0-17635 GCA_035279325.1 Gaiellaceae bacterium | reverse complement strand
GGAAGACCCGGCCGCGCTCGCGGGTGCGCTTCGCGCCTGGTTCGAGGACGCGGGCCTGCGCCGGCGGTTGCGCGCGGCGGCTCGCGAGCGGCGCGCGTCGCTCGGCGACTGGTCGACGACCACTTCGACGGTCCTCGACGTGCTCGAAGGGGCGGCGCGGTGATCGCCGAGACGATCCGCGTCAGCCCGGACTGGCTCGACCGGCGCGAAGCCGCGGACGCCGCCGCCAGGTCGCGGGAGCTCGTCGATCTGATCCCTCGTCGCGGTCCTGCCGAGACAGGCTGGCTGATTCACGACCTCGCCTGCGGGAGCGGTGCGATGGGACGGTGGCTGGCGCCGCTCCTGCCCGGCCCGCAGCGCTGGATCCTGCACGACCGCGACGCCGACCTGTTGGCGCTCGCGGCCGCGAACGCGCCCGCTCGCGCCGATGTCACCATCGAGACCCGGCTGTCCGACGTCACCCGGCTCAGCGCCGGCGACCTCGCCGGGGCGACGCTCCTCACGGCCTCGGCCCTGCTCGACCTGCTGACGGAGGAGGAGCTGACGCGGCTGGTCGACGCCTGTGCCGGCGTCGGGTGCCCGGTCTTGTTCGCGCTCTCGGTCACCGGCCGCGTGCAGCTGCTTCCGGCCGATCCGCTCGACGCCGGGATCGCGGCGGCGTTCAACGCACACCAGCGCCGGCCGACGGGGCGTGGGCGCTTGCTCGGGCCGGATGCCGTGGAGGCGGCAGTAGAGCGTTTCGAGCGGCTCGGGGCGGAGGTCGTCGTGCGGCCGAGCTCGTGGCGGCTCGGGGCCGCGGAGAGCGGCCTCTCCGCCGAGTGGCTCGCCGGCTGGGTCGACGCCGCGTGCGAGCAGGAGCCGGCGCTGGCGCTCGACGCCGATCTCTACCGGCGCCGCCGTCTGCGCGATGCGGCCGCGGGCGCCCTGGCCGTCACAGTCGGTCACGCCGACCTGCTGGTGCTGCCATGAGGAGCCTTCGCCGCTGGTCGAGCCCCGCGGTCGGCGCGGTCGTGCTGGCGATCGTGATCGGACGGCTTGGCACCGGCCCGTTCCTGGCCGGGCTGAGAGCGGTCGACGCCCGAGCCGTGCTCGCGGCTGCGGCCGTCGTCCTCGTCACGACGCTCTGCTCGGCGTGGCGGTGGACGATCGTCGCCAGGGGCCTCGGCCTGCGGCTGCCGTTCCGCGCGGCCGTCGCCGCGTACTACCGCGCGCTGTTCCTCAACCTGACGCTGCCGGGCGGGGTGGCGGGCGATGTGCACCGCGGACTCAGCCACGGCCGCGAGGCGCGCGACGTCGGCCGCGCGCTGAGAGCCGTCGTGTGGGAGCGCGTCGCGGGCCAGGTGGTGCAGGTCGTGCTCGCGATCTCGGTGCTGCTCATGCTGCCGTCTCCCGTGCGCGCGTCGATGCCGCTCGTCCTAGCCGCCGCGATCGCGGTCTTCCTCGGCGTGCTGCTCATTGGTCGGCTGCGAATCGGCGACGGCGGTTCCCGGTGGACTCGTGCGCGGAGCGTCGTGGCCGCCGACGTCCGCGACGGGGTGCTGCGACGCAGCTCTCTGCTTCCCGTGCTGCTCACCTCGGTCGTGGTGGCCGTCGGCCACACGATCACGTTCCTGATCGCCGCGCGGACGGCCGGCGCAACCGCGCCGATCTCCCGCCTCGTGCCTCTCGCCCTGGTCGCCGTCCTGGCCACGGCGCTGCCGAACATCGGCGGCTGGGGGCCGCGCGAAGGGGTGCTCGCCTGGGTGTTCTCGGCGGCCGGGCTCGGCGCGGCGCTCGGCGCGGCGACCGCGGTCGCGTTCGGAGTCCTCGTGCTCGCGGCCAGCCTGCCGGGCGCCGCCGTGCTGATCGTGGAGAGGCTGCCGCGGCGGCGCGTTTCCGTGGCGAGGCGCCGTAGGTTCTTCCTGCGGCCGGAGGGAGCCGCGGATGCGTGACCGCCCGTACACGCTGCTCTCCTGCTGCGTCTCGATCGACGGCTACATCGGCAGCGCCGCGTCGCGCCTGCTGCTCTCCAACGAGGCGGACTTCGATCGGGTCGATGCCGTCCGGGCGTCCTGCGACGCGATCCTCGTCGGAGCCGAGACCGTCCGGATCGACAACCCGCGTCTGCTGGTGCGCTCGCAGGCACGTCGTGATGAGCGCGCCGCCCGCGGGTTGCCGGCGTCGCCCATCAAGGTCACCCTGACCCGCCGCGCGGAGCTCGACGCCCGCGCGGATTTCTTCCGTGCCGGCGATGCAGAGAAGCTCGTCTACTGCGCGAGCCCGCGTGTAGAAGCGGCGCGAAGCCGGCTGGGATCGGTCGCAACCGTGGTCGACGGAGGCGACAGCGTCGAGATGCGCACGCTCACTTCCGACCTGGGTGGGCGCGGCGTGGAGCGTCTCATGGTCGAGGGTGGGGCGACGGTGCACACGCAGTTCCTCACGGAAGATCTCGTCGACGAGCTGCAGCTGACGGTCGCGCCCGTCTTCGTCGGCGACTCCGAGGCTCCGAGATTCGTGCGCGACGGCGTCTTTCCCTGGAATCCCGGCCGCCGGGCGGAGCTCGTCGACGTGCGCCAGCTCGGCGACGTCGTCCTCCTCCGCTACGCGCTCTCGTCCCGGTTCGGAGACGCATGAGCGCGAAGCGGCCCACGGGACTGCCGGCGGCGACGATCCGCACCCAGGTCGAGCTGCCGCTGCAGTTCGCCGACGGGTTCGCGGTCGACGCGAGGGCGTTCACCTTCGACGGGCTCGTCGACGACCGGGAGCATCTCGCCTTCGCGCTCGGCAATCGCGCGGCGCCGTTCCCGGCCGATGCGGACAGCGTGCCGCTGATCCGGCCGCACAGCGAGTGCCTCACCGGGGACGTCTTCGGGAGCGAGCGCTGCGACTGCGGCCCGCAGCTGCGGGAGGCCGTCGAGCGGATCGCCGCGGCGGGAGGCTATGTGCTCTACCTGCGCCAGGAGGGCAGGGGCATCGGCCTCTACTCCAAGCTCGAGGCCTACGCGCTGCAGGACGGCGGGGCGGACACGTACGAGGCGAACCTCGCGCTCGGCCACGGCGAGGACGAGCGCAGCTACCTCGCCGCCGCGCAGATGCTGCATGCGCTCGGTGCGACAACGGTTGCGCTGCTCAGCAACAACCCGGACAAGGCCCGGCAGCTCCGCTCGTGCGGCGTCACCGTCGTCGAGCAGGTGCCGACCGGGGTCTACGTCTCCGACGCGAATCGGCGCTATCTCGAGACGAAGGCTCGCCGGGGGCGGCACACGCTCGATCTGCGGGAGGTACTCGACACTTGCCCGGGCGATGCCGCGCTCAATGCTCGAACGCGTTGAAGAAGTGATTCCGGAAGGCGCTCTCGGGCCAGCTCGGCGCCGTCGGGCCCGGCAGCATGCCGTTCGTCCATCCCCAGCCAGCGATTCTCCGGATCACCGTGGGGTCGTGGGCGATGATCGTGATCGGGACCTCGTGATTCGCCCGCTCGACGACTCTCGAGGGCTGTTCGTCTCCCAGCACGATGAGAACGGTATTCTTGGTGCCGTACCGCCCGACGAACGAGTAGAGGGTGCGGAGCGAGTACCGAATCGCCGTCGCAAAGCCCCGCTGGGCGTCGGTCAGCCCGGCGTGGTCGATCGGCAGGTGGTTGAAGATCGATCCGTCGCCGACCCGCTTCCACGAGATCAGGCGCGGTACGCGTGTCCAAGGCTCGTGGCTCGAGCTCAGGAAGACCTCGGAGAAGATGTTGCGGCGGTGCGGCTTCGCCAGCTCGGACGTTTGCAGGGCCTTTAGTGCGTATTGGTCCGGCATGGCGGAAAAGCCGAATTGCGGGCCGTGATAACCCAGGTTGTCGCGGGTCCAGATCTTGTCGTAGTGGTAGAAGGAGTGACCGTCCGGCCATGAGCCGCGGGTCGCGGGCATGTCAGCGACCGTTTTCCAGCCCGCGCGCCGGAACGCCAGACTGAGCGCCAGGCGCCTGCTCGCGACGAGCTGGGAGTAGCGCCCGGGGCTGTTCACCCAGACCCCCGACTGGAGGGTGGCATCCGCGAGCCAGCTACCACCGCCGAAATTGGGTGAAGCGAGCCAGCCGCTTCGCGCCGAATACCCCTTGGCTCGGAGTTGTCGTGTTCCGTTGTCGACGACGGCGTCGATGCCCGGGGAGAAGGACGTCCCCTGCACGGCCATCTGCCCGTAGCTCTCGACGAAGACGAGCAGGACGTCCTTGCCGCGCAGCCCTTCGAGGAGCTGCGCCGGAGGCTTGTCGCGGTACGCGTCCTTGCGGTGGATCAGGGCCTTGAAGGCCGCCTCCGAGCGGAAGTCCGCCTGCACGGCGCTCACCTCGTCGGCGGCGAAGCGGGCCGCGCTCGTCGACGCGATGCCGGCGCCCGAGACCTGTGCCCCCAGCGCCCAGCAGAGCGTCCAGGCGACGGTAAGCACGGCCAGCGCGCGGAGCGAGCCCCGCCGGTGGCGGGCCGCGGCCCGGGTCAGCCGTCCCAGCGCCACCGCGGGGATGACGAGCGCCGCGACTCCGAACAGGGTCGCGGCGGCGACCGCGAGGTCGGCGTCCCGGTTGCCGAACGTGTCGCGGACGGTCCCGACGCCGACGGAGAGGTACGACCAGTCCTCGACCGGGTTGAACTGCCGGTCGAAGAAGATGAAGAAGCCGAGGTCGAAGAGCTTCACGAGCACCAATGCGCCGAGCAACGGGCCGAGCACCCAGGGAACGACTCTCCGTGCGCGCGCCGGCAGCACGACCGCCAGTGCGACGAAGACGATCCCCTCGAGGGGGAGCCGCACGAAGAAGCCGGCGGTGAGCTGCCACGGACGGATCGGAGCGACGAGCGCGACCCACACCACGGCCGCGGCGAGGACGGTGAGCGTGGCCCGGACCGCCGGATGGCGGTCGCGTATCGCCGCGGGGCGGGCGGGAGCCGAGTGCCGATGCCGCCAGAGCCACCAGGCGTCGCGTCCGAACGATTCGGCGAGCAGCGCGAGCGCGACGGCGAGCAGGATCTGGCTCGCGGCCGAGGGCACCAGCCCCGAGGCGGCGACCACGAGCGCCACTCCCTGCGCGGCCGTGACCGTCTTGCGCCAGTCGCGTCGCGGCAGCTCGGCCCGCAACCACGGGGACCCCCAGCCCGCCGCGTAGAACGCGTAGCGCGCGAGGCCGATGGCGAGTACCCAGCCGCCCACCGACGGGGCGACCTCCACGCTGAGCGCGAAGATGAGGAACGCGTCGACCTCGCCGTCCAGCCGGGCGCCGAGCGCCGACTCCGTCGCCGTGCGGCGCGCGACCCAGCCGTCCACGAAGTCGAGGGCGAGCGCGACGGATGCGAGCGTCACGAGCGTCGCGACCGCCACGTCACGCTCGAACGAGGCTGCGGTCAGGGCGGCGACTCCGACCGCGAGCGTGCCGCGGAGGAGCGTCACCCACGTGGCCGGCCCGAGGGTCGGCGAAGGCTCGCGGCGGAGAGCGCGCGCAACCGTCGCGTTCAGGATCAGTCCGGCCGCGAGACCGACGACCCAGCCGGCGCCGCCGAGGCCGACCGATGCCGCAAGCGCCGTCAGGAGCACGAGCGTGCCGACCAGCCCCGCCAGCGGGCCGAGTTGGTTGCCCAGGTCCGGCAGCGGGTTCCGTGCCACGCGCAGTTGGGCTCCTCGCTCGAGCATCCGACCGGCACTACGGTGCCGGGAATGCATCGGTTTGTCGAGAGGCCGTTGTGAGCGACGACGACCGCCGCCTGCTCGTCGACGCGCTGATTCCGGCCAAGCGAGCAGCCTTCGGCCCCGGCGAGTACGTCGAGCAGGAGAGCTTCGTCCGTGCGTCCGAGATCCTCGCGCTCGCGGTGCAGGCGGGCATCGGGCCCGATGTCTCGGTTCTCGATCTCTGCTGCGGCATCGGTGGCCCCGGGCGGTTCGTCGCGCGAGAGCTCGGCTGCGTCTACCTCGGCGTCGACGCGAGCGAGGACGCCGTCGCCGTCGCCACGGAGCGGGCCGGAGCAGCGCGTTGCCGCTTCGAGGCGGCAAAGGTCCCGCCGCTCCCGCCGGGCACCTTCGACGTCGTGCTCCTGCTCGAGACGCTGCTCGCCTTCCGGGACAAGAGGGTGCTGCTCGACGAGGTCGCTCGTGCGCTTCCCGCCGGTGGACGGTTCGCCTTCACTCTGGAGGAGGGCGAGCCCCTGACCGAGCCCGAGCGAGCGCGCATGCCGGCCGCCGACACGGTGTGGCTCACGCCGCTCGAAGAGGTGCGCACGCTCCTCGAGCGGGCGGGATTCGTGGTCCGCTGGGAGGAAGACTGGAGCGAATCCCACGCCGAGGTCGCGGCGGCGCTCGCGGACGCCTACACGGCGGACTCGGCGGCGATCGGCTCGCGCATCGGGCGCCCCGCGCTGGAGGAGCTCGTCGCGTCCCACCGGCTGTGGAGCGAGTGGCTCGCGCGCGGGCGTGCGCGTACGTTCGCCTTCGCGGCGGAGCGCCTGCCGACAGATCCGGTCGCGGCCGGCGAGCGTAGTGGCCCGAGATACGCGCGATGACCTTCAGAACCGAGAGCCGCCTCACGATCGACGCCAGCGTCCACGACGTCTGGGCGTACATGTGCGACGTCGGGCGCTGGCCGGAATGGGCGCCCACGGTGCTCGAGTGCCGGCTCGACGGCGGGGCCTCCTTCGAGCCCGGCGCGCGGGTGCATCAGCGGGCGAAGGGCATCCTCGGGACGAGCCGCGGCCGGAGCCAGCAGGTGACCGCGGTCGAGGCGCCGAGCCGCATGGCGTTCGCGGGGCCGCTTGGAACGTCCTCGGCGCGCTGGGGGATGGAGCTCGGATCGCCGGCCGAGCGGCGGACCGACGCGATGATGTGGATCGAGGTCGACCTCGAAGGTCCGATGCGCGCGATCCCGGCCGGCCTGCTCAAACGCAGGATCCAGCGCGTGAGCGATCTGGAGATGGTGCTGATCAAGGGCGCGGTCGAGGCCGAGCCGTGAGCCGGGTCGACCGTCCGCAAGAGCGCCTGATCGAGACCTACCGCAAGAAGGCGCAGCACTACGACGTCGCCTCCAGGCTCTACCCGGCGCCCGGCTACCCGCAGCGGGCGCAGCGGCGGCAGGCCGTAAAGGCGCTCGGCCTGCGCCCGGGCGGCACGGTGGTCGACGTCGCGTGCGGAACGGGCCTCAACTTCCCGCTGCTCGAGGAGGCGATCGGTCCCGGCGGGCGGATCGTCGGCGTCGACCTGACCGACGCGATGCTCGCCCGGGCAGCGGAACGGGTCGAGGCGAACGGCTGGAGCAACGTCAGCCTCGTGCAGTCCGATGCCGCCGAGTTCGAGTTCCCGAGCCGGGTCGACGCGATCCTCTCCACGTACGCGCTGACCCAGGTGCCCGGGAGCGCGGCGGTCGTCGCGAACGGGGCCGCGGCGCTCGCGGAAGGTGGACGCATGGCGGTGCTCGATCTCAAGGTTCCGGTCGACACGCCTCGCTGGCTGACGCGGGCCGGGACCGCCGTGGTGCGGCCGTTCGCCGCCATCGACGAGTGGCTCGGGCGTCGAGCGTGGGAGGCGATTCGCTCGGCGATGGAGGAGGAGCTCGTCGATTTCTCCTGGAGCGAGCTCTTCCTCGGGACGGCGTTCCTCGCCGCCGGGTCCCGAGCCTCCGCCGGTTCCACGGCAGCGCGGTTGAGCGACTCGTCCTGACTGCAAAAATGGCGCCATGAGCGCCGTCGCCGCGTTCGGGCCGAAGGTCGTCGTCGACGACGTGACCGTGCGCTTCGACGGCACGCTCGCGCTCGACGGGTTGAGCCTCGAGATCGGCCGCTCGGAGTTCGTCTCGATCGTCGGGCCGTCGGGAAGCGGCAAGTCGACGCTCTTCAACGTCGTCTCCGGACTGCAGCGGCCGAGCTCCGGGCGCGTCCTGCTCGACGGGCAGGACGTCACGGGCGAGACGGGGCACGTCGGCTACATGCTCCAGAAGGACCTCCTGATCCCGTGGCGGACGGTCGTGGGCAACATCGTCCTCGGCGCGGCTCTGACGCGCGGCACGCGGAGCCGGGATCGGGAGGAGGCGGCCGCGCTCGCGAGCCGCTACGGGCTCGGCGAGTTCCTCGACCACTACCCGCACGCGCTCTCGGGCGGCATGCGGCAGCGGGTCGCCCTCATGCGGACCCTCGCCCAGAAGACCGACGTGCTCCTGCTCGACGAGCCGTTCGGTGCGCTCGACTCGCAGACCCGGCTCGAGATGCAGCTCTGGCTCCTGTCGGTCTACGAGGATCTCGAGGTGACGATTCTCTTCGTGACGCACGACGTCGACGAGGCGATCCTTCTCTCCGACCGCGTCGCCGTGATGAGCGGCCGGCCCGGCCGGATCCTCGCCGACCTGCCGATCTCGCTGCCGCGACCGCGCGACCTCGACGTGCTCACCTCGCCCGAGTTCACCGAGCTCAAGCGACAGGTGCTGCGTCTCCTGCATCACACCCCGGAGGCGGCGGTGGCGGGATGAGCGCGCTCCTGCGGAAGAGTGCAGTGCGCCTGGTGATGGCCGCGCTCGCCGTCGGGCTGATCTTCGGCGTCTGGAACCTCGTCATCTACGCCTTCCATCTGAAGGCGTACGCCCTGCCGACCCCGCAGGCCTCGGTCAAGGCCATCTACGACCGCTGGTCGATCTACCAGCCGCTCACGTTGCAGACGATCGGGGAGACGGCGTACGGCTTCCTGCTGGGCGCCGCGATCGGCTTCCTGCTCGGAGTCTTCATGTCCGCCTCGAAGACGGTGCAGCGGCTCGTCTACCCGGCGCTCATCACCTCGCAGGCGGTGCCGATCGTCGCGATCGCGGCGCCGCTCGCGATCCTGTTCGGGTTCGGGGCGCTGCCGAAGCTCGTCATCGTGGCCTGGGTCGTCTTCTTTCCCGTTGTCGTCAACGTCCTCGACGGCCTCGCGCACGTCGACCGCGACCTCCTGAACCTCGCCCGCGTGATGGGCGCGAAGCGGACGCGGGCCTTCCTCGCGATCCAGCTGCCCGCGACGCTGAGCCCGCTCTTCTCGGGCCTGAAGATCGGCGCGACGTATGCCGTGACCGGGGCCGTGATCGGCGAATGGGTCGCGTCCGCGCAGCAGGGGCTTGGGACGTATCTCCAGACGGCGAACGCGTCGCTCGACACGGTCGGCGTGATGGGCGCGACGATCCTCCTCACCGCGATCGGCGTCGCGTCGTTCCTGCTCGTGCTGGCCGTGGAGGTCGTCGCGACGCCCTGGCGCACGCGCTCGACCGCGCGCCGCAAGACTCGGCTTGGTCGCGAGCCGCTCGTAGGACACACTGTTCAGACACCCCAGACATGAAAGGAACTTCGATGGTTCGGTTCGCATCCCGCGGGCGTACCGCACGGCTTGCGCTTGGAGTCGCAATCGCAACTGCGGTGACGGCGACGGCCGTCACCGCCGCACTCGCCTCGTCGTCTCGACCTGCTGCCACGAGCCGGAGCCGCGGCCTCGCGACTGTCCGCGTCGTCTTCGATTGGCCCGGCATCGACTTCGAGGCGGTACCGCTCACGGTCGGCAACGCGCGCGGCTTCTACAAGAAGGCCGGTCTCAACGTCCAGATCGTCATCCCGCCGAGCACGTCGACGACCGTGAAGATGCTCGCGGCCGGCAAGGGCGACATCGGCTTCGACACGACGACGGACGTCGTCTTCGGCCAACAGGCCGGGATCGACGTGAAGTCGATCGCCAACTACTCCCAGGACAACAACTGGGGTCTCGTCGCGAAGCCCGGAACGAAGATCGACATCAAGAAGATCAGGGGCAAGTCGATCGGGATCTTCACCGACTCGTGGACGAAGGCGATGATGCCGTACGTCCTCAAGGCCGGCCATGTCAGCTCGAGCCAGGTGAAGCAGCCGATCTTCACGAGCGACGACATCGCGCCGCTGCTCGCCGGCAAGATCGACCTCGCGACGAACACGCTCAACTACGCGATCGCGCAGGTGCAGAGCGGTACCGGCAAGAAGCCGAGCGTGCTGCTCGCGACGAAGTTCGGCGCCCCGAACGTGCCGGTCTGGGTCTACACGGGGATGACCTCGTGGCTCAAGAGCCACGCTTCACAGGCGAAGGCCTTCCTCAAGGCGACGCGGAAGGCGTTCGCCTGGTCGATCGCCCACCCGAAAGCGGCGGTCAAGGACTATCTCAGGGCGTACCCGAAGATCGGCGGCGGCCTGAAGTACAGCCTCGACGGCTGGAAGGCGACCATTCCGGCGCTCGGGCCGACGAGCTCGCTGCTCAAGCAGCGGGCCCAGGAGTGGAGGCAGGTCGCCCACGCCCTCCATTCGGTCGGCCTGCTGTCGAAGCCGCTCGCGCCGTCGAGCTACTTCACGAACGCGTACCTCAAGGGCTGAATCCCCCGCAGGCGTAGCGCGGTCTCGGGCCGCGCTACGCCTTCCTTCTCAGGGCCGGTCGTTGGCGCGTCGTTAGGCGCTCTCCGTACGGTTGGCGGATGACCGGGTGAGTCGCTCGGTCCTCGTCGGAGGAGGTAGAAAATGAAGAAGGGATTGAGCCTGGCAGCCGTACTGATCGTCTCGGGAGCACTCGCGGCCACCGCCGCCGCCTCCCTCAGGACGTACATCGCGGGCACGAAGCACGTCCAGGGAGTCGGCACCGTCGGCTCGGTCAAGGCCACGGTGAAGCAGCCCTACAAGATCATCCTCTACTGCGAGGGCGCCAATGCTCGCTGCGGGGCGAACGTGGTCTGTACGAGAGGCACGGAGACGTTCACGTGGAACCGCTCCGGCCTCGCCCCGGGCACCTGGAACCTGAAGAAGAAGACCTGGTACCGGTTGGCCGGCTGCCGTTTCACGGCGACGATCAAGTCCGGTTTCACGTCTGCCCGGGTGACGGTTCAGGCCACGGTCCGGTCATGAGGCAGGGCCGTCGGTCGAGCTAGACGACCTCGGCCGCTTCCGCGAAGTGGCAGGCGACGGGGTGGCCCTGACCGCGGTCGATCAGCGCCGGCTCTTCCTCGGCGCAGATCTGCTGGGCCTTCCAGCAGCGTGTGCGGAAGCGGCAACCGGACGGCGGGTCCGCCGGGTTCGGGACGTCTCCTTCCAGCACGATGCGCTTGCGCTCGCGCTCCCGCCGCGGGTCGGGGACGGGCGCGGCCGAGAGCAGGGCCTGCGTGTACGGGTGAGACGGCGTCTCGTACACCTGTGCGCGGGTGCCGATCTCGACGATCTTGCCGAGATACATCACGGCCACGCGGTCGGAGATGTGCCGGATCACCGACAGGTCGTGCGCGATGAAGAGGTACGAGAGACGGAGGTCCTGCTGGAGGCTCTCGAGCAGGTTGACGACTCCCGCCTGGATCGAGACGTCGAGCGCGGAGACCGGCTCGTCGAGGACGAGCATCTTCGGCGAGAGCGCCAGGGCGCGCGCGATGCCGACGCGCTGGCGCTGGCCGCCGGACAGCTCGTGCGGGTAGCGGTTCGCCTGGCTCTGGCTCAGGCCGACCTGGCGGAAGAGCTCGCCGACGCGCTGGGGCCCGAGCCGGCGGTCCCACCGGTCGTGGATGCGCAGGGGCTCGGCCACGATCTCGCCCACCGGCATGCGGGGGTCGAGCGACGCGTACGGGTCCTGGAAGACGACCTGCAGCTCGCGGCGGAGCCGCCGTAGCTCGGCGCCTTTCTTGGTCGTCAGCTCCTCGCCCTCGAAGCGGACGGAGCCGGCTGTCGCCGGCTGCAGCTGGAGGATCGTGCGGCCGAGCGTCGTCTTGCCGCAGCCGGACTCGCCGACGATGCCGAGCGTCTCGCCGACGGCGAGCTGCAACGACACCCCGCAGACCGCGTGCACCTCGCCCGTCTGGTGGCGGACGATCTTCCCGCTGCGGATCGGGTAGTGCTTGACGAGCTTCTCGACCTCGAGGAGGACCTCGCCGTTGCGGGCGGGCTGGAGCGGCGGCCGCTCCCGTGCCGGCGCGTCGAGCGTCGACGACATCAGGAGGCCACCTCCGTCGTGTCGGCCGCGGTCGGCGCGAAGATCCGCTCGCCGCCGCGCTCCTCGAGCTCCTCGGCGAAGTGGCAGGCGGTCAGGTGCCCCTCGCCGAATGGCCGCAGCTCGGGCTCCTCCTTGCGGCACCGCTCCCGGGCCAGCGGGCAACGCGGCGCGAAGGGGCAGCCGGGCGGCAGGTCGATCACCTGCGGCGGCGAGCCCGGAATGGGGCGGAGGGGGTCGGCGGCATCGGTGTCGAGCCGCGGCAGCGAGGCCAGCAGCCCGACCGTGTACGGCATGCGCGGCTGGTAGAAGAGATCGTCCGTCGGCGCCGACTCGACCGGCTTGCCCGCGTACATGACGATGATCTCGTCGGCGACTCCCGCCATCGCGGCGAGGTCGTGGGTGATGAAGATCACGGCCGCGTTCGTCTCCTCCCGCGCCGTCTTCAGGGCTTCGAGCACCTGCGCCTGCACGGTCACGTCGAGCGCGGTGGTCGGCTCGTCGGCGATGATCACGTCGGGGTCGTTGGCCATCGCGGCGGCGATCACGACCCGCTGCTGCATGCCGCCCGAGAACTCGTGGGGATAGCTCTCGGCCCGGTCGGCGGCGCGTGGGATGCCGACGATCTCGAGGAGCTCGATCGCACGGTTCCACGCCTGCTTCTTCGAGACGTTCTGGTGCATCTCGATCGCCTCCGCCACCTGCCAGCCGACCGTGTAGACCGGGTTGAGCGAGGTCATCGGGTCCTGGAAGATCACCGAGATTCGGCGGCCACGGATCCTCTCGAGCGCGCGCTCCGAGAGCCCGAGCAGCTCCCGGCCCTGGAAGCGGACCGAGCCGGCGACGCGCGCAGAGCGCGGCAGGAGCCCCATGATCGCGAGCGTCGTGACCGACTTCCCCGATCCCGACTCGCCGGCGATGCCGAGGACGCGGCCGGGCTCGAGCGTGAAGCTCACGCCCCGCACCGCCTGCACGATCCCCTCGTCGGTCGGGAAGGCGACCGTGAGGTTCTCGACCTCGAGCAGCGTCTGGTCGGTCATGCGCGGACCCTCGTCTGCCTCGGGTCGAGCGCGTCGCGCAGGCCGTCGCCGACGAAGTTGACGGCGAGGATGATGAGCACGAGGACGCCCGAGGGGAAGGCGAACAGCCACCACTGGGTCGTCGCCGAGCCCTGGCCGTTGTTGATCAGGGAGCCGAGCGAGACCTCGGGCGGCTGGATCCCGAGCCCGAGGAACGAGAGCGCCGACTCGATCAGGATCGCGTTGGCGACGGTCAGCGTCGCGTTGACGACGATCGGCCCGATCGCGTTCGGGATCATGTGGCGGAAGATGATCCGCTTGTTCGTCGAGCCGATCGCGCGGGCGGCGATCACGTAGTCGTGCTCGCGGAGAGAGAGGAACGTCCCGCGCACGAGTCGCGCGAGGTACGTCCACAGCACCGCGGCGATGATGATCGCGATGTAGAGGTAGTTGCTGCTCTGACTCGAGAGGATGTTCGCCAGCACCAGCAGAAGGGCGAGCAGGGGCACCGTCAGGACGAGGTCGGTGAAGCGCATCAGGGTCGCGTCGGCGAGCTTGCCGTAGTAGCCCGCCACGGCCCCGATCACGGTGCCGAGGGCCGTCGCGATCACCGTGACGATGAACGCCGTCTTGAGCGAGGTCTGGGTCGCCACGAGCACCTGCGCGAAGAGGTCGTGGCCGATCGTGTCGGTGCCGAACGGGTGCGCGGCGTCCGGTCCGCTCGCGAACGCGGGCGTGATGTCGGCGTAGCCCCACTTCCAGAAGCTCGGCGCGATGAAGGCGACGGCCACGAGCAGCAGGAAGATGGTCAGGCCGGCGAGCGCCATCCGGTGCCGGATGAAGCGCCGGAACGCGAGATGGAGCTGGCTGCGGCCGCCGGTCTCGCCGGCGATGCCGCCCCCTCCGTGCACCCCGGTCGCCCGGTCGGCGGCGTACTCGGTCGCGGCCGTGCCGAACGTCGCGCCGACGTCCCGCTGCGGCTCGTGCGAGCCGCTCACGTCAGCCATAGCGGATCCGCGGGTCGAGGGCCGCGTACATGATGTCCGCGAGCAGGTTGAAGAGCACGACGATCGCGGCGGTGATCACGAGCCAGGCCTGCACTGTGTTGACGTCGGGCGTCAGCGGGCCCTGGAGCCCGTTGAGCAGGAACTGGCCCATCCCCTCCCAGCCGTAGACGATCTCCGTGATCACGGCGCCGCCGATGATCGTGGCGAAGTCGAGCGCGATCACGGTCGTCAGCGGGATCAATGCGTTGCGCAACGCATGCCGGACGAGCACGCGGCGCCGCGGCACGCCTTTCGCGCGCGCGAAGCGGACGTAGTCGCTGTTGAGCACGTCTAGCAGCGACGCCCGCTGGTAGCGGCTCCAGGCGGCATACGTGACGAGGACGAGCGTGACCACCGGGAGGATCGTGTGCTCGGTGTCGTCCAGCAGCCGCGCGCCGAAGCCTCCGCTGAAGCCGGGTGAGCTGTCGCCGACGGTGTAGACGACCGTGTGGCCGACGGCGTTGTTGAGCTTGATCGCGACGAAGTCCTTGAGCAGGATGCCGAGCACGAAGACGGGGGTCGCGTAGAAGATGTAGGCGAGCGTCGTCGAGACGTGGTCGTCGAGCTTGTACTGGCGGACCGCTCCGAGGATGCCGAGCGCGATCGCGACGATCGCCGCGATGATCGTCGCGGGCAGCACCATCTTCATCGTCACGCCGAGGCGCTGCCAGAGCTGCGGCTCGACGGCCTGGCCGTTGTTGCTCTTGCCGAAGTCGCCCGTGACGAAGTGGCTCAGCCACAGCCAGTAGCGGTCGAGGAGGGAGTGGTCGAGACCGAGTCGCGCCCGCGCCGCGTCGATCGCCGCCTGCGTCGTATGCGGGTTGGCCTTGAGCGTGGCGAGCGGATCGCCGGACTCCGCGACGAGTACGTACGTGAGGAAGCTCGCCACGAAGAGGATGACGACGCCCGCCGCGGCGCGGCGCAGGACGAAACCCGTCATCGGTTACGGCGCGAGCCGCCCCTCGGGTCGGGGCGGCTCGCGCTTCTCCGGATTGACGATCCGGCTACGTGCGAGGGAGCGGCTACGACGCCTTCACTCCCCACTGGTGCGCGTTCCACGGGATGCCCGTGCTGCTCGTGTTCGGGAAGATGTTCCCGAACTTCGTCGACCAGCCGAACAGCTGCGGCTGCTGGAACAGCGGCAGCGTGGCCATGTCCTTCCAGAGCAGGCCGTCGATCTTGTTGTAGAGCGCGGCGGCCTGGGTCGGGTTGACGGTCGTCAGCGCCTGGTCGAACAGGGTGTCGACCTTCTTGTCCGCGTAGTGGTCCCAGTTCGAGCCGCAGACGCTCGTGTTCGTGTACGAGCAGTAGATCGACTGGTTGCCCGACGCGAACGGGGTCGAGACCCAGGCGAACTCGATCAGGTCGAACTGCCCCTTCGGCCCGATCGTGCCGAACAGCTTGTCGGCGGTGTAGTTCTGGATGTTGATCTTCACGCCGATCGCCTTCATCTGCGACTGGAAGAGCTGCTCGATCTGCGAGCGGACCGGAACGCCGGCCGTCGTCGAGATGCTCAACGTGAAGTCCTTCCCCTTCTCGGGCCCGAAGTTCGGGTGGAAGTAGCCGTCCGAGCCCATGGTCATGCCGGACTTCTGCAGCGTCTTCTTCGCGAGCGACGGGTCGAACTTGCTGTAGCTGCCGCTCTCGTCCTTGTACTCGGGCTGGGTCGGCATGTAGATGCGGTTGTTCAGCGCCGTCAGCTTCGGATAGATCAGGCCGGCCGAGCGCTTCGCGATGGTGTTGCGGTCCGTGCCCCAGGCGATCGCGTGACGGATCGACGCCTTCGCGAGATAGGGGTTCGCCTGGTTGAAGTCGATGTGCTGGAACTCGAGGCCCGGCAGCACCTGGACCTGGAAGCCGGAGATCGACTTCGTGGCGTTGTAGTAGTCGAGGCCGGGCAGCGCCGGGTTCACCATGTCGACCTCGCCGTTCTGCACGGCCGGCGGCTGCTGGCTGTCGTCGAGGATGAAGCGGAAGATCAGCTTCGACAGCTTCGGCTTGGGACCCCAGTAGTGCGGGTTCGGGACCTCGACGAGATTCGAGCCCTTGCTGTAGCTCTGGATCATGAACGGGCCGCCGGAGACCTTCTCCGGGGCGCCGAACGTCGACCAGCCGGTGTTGAAGCCGACCTTCTGCGAGATGTGGGCCGGGATCAGCGGCGAGAAGAGCGCCTTCCAGTCGCCGTACGGCTTCGAGAAGACGACGGTCACCGTCTTGCCGCCGTTCGAGCCGGTCACCGACTTGATCTGGTTGTAGCCGGACGTCGAGGCGGGCTCGAAGGGCTTGCCGCCTTTGTCCGTGAACTTCGGGTTACCGGACTGGGCCTGCCAGTTGTAGATGAAGTCGGCGGCGTTGATCGGCACGCCGTCCGACCACTTCGCCTTCGGGTTGAGCTTGTAGACGATCGTCTGCGGGCTCTTCTTCGTCAGCTTCACGCTCGTGATGAGATTCTTGTCGGGCGTCGGCTTGAGGTTGGGCGGCGTGATGAAGGCGCTCGGCCACACCGGGTCGAGGATCTCCTGCAGGACGAACTCGTTTTGGGAGAGATTGAGCACGTTGAAGCCGGAGACGTCCTCGTCGAGCGCGAACGTGAGCGAGCCGCCGCTCTTGACGGAGACCAACTTCGTCGGGCCACCGGGGGTGCTCGTCGTGGCGGTCGTGCCGCCGCTGCCGCTACTTCCTCCGCCGCAGGCTGCGAGCACGAGGAGGACGGCGCCGGCTCCGACGAGCGCGACAACCGTCCGGACGCTTCGTCTCTCGAAACTGGCCGAACGCATGGCTGCCTCCTAGATTTCGTCTTGCACGGGCGCTTGCGCACGGCTTCCGCTCGCCGCGGGGGAGCGCCGGTTCTGTTCGCAGGAAGCTTCGTATTCCCGCCCAGCGCCTCTCTATACCTTTTGTAAGCGTGGGCTTTACAGGTTCAAAAGATGCAGCTTGCGTCGCTCCCGTGTGCCCTCAGCGGCCGGCGGCGTAGCCCTGTCGGCCGCGCGGGTTGGCGCCGGCCTTGAGGATCCCGCCGGGCTCTCGTCCGACGGCCGTGACGCGGCCGAGTGTCCACGCGCCGCTCTCCTCGACCTCGTGCCCGCGTTCGCGGAGGCCTTCGATCGTGTCCCGGCCGGCGCGATCCTCGACCGCGACGTGCCGGACGACGGTCTCGCGCGGGTAGAAGCTCGAAGGGAAGGCCTCGGTGTGGTGGTTCGGCGCGTCGATCGCGGCCTGCAGGTCGAGTCCGTGGTGGACGTGGGCGAGGAAGACGTGGAGCGTCCACTGGTCCTGCTGGTCGCCGCCCGGCGTGCCGAGCGCGACGTACGGCTCGCCGCCGCGCGCGGCGAGCGTCGGCGACAGGGTCGTCCGCGGGCGCTTGCGGGGCTCGAGCGAGTTGGGCAGGCCCTCCTCGAGCCAGAACATCTGCGCGCGGGTGCCGAGGCAGAAGCCGAGCGAGGGAATGACCGGAGCGCCCCAGAGCCAGCCGCCGCTCGGCGTTGCCGAGACCATGTTCCCGCTGCGGTCGACGACGTCGAGATGAACCGTGTCGCCCCTTGGGATGCCGAAGGCGTCCCCGGTCTGCCGGCCGCGCGCCGGCGGCTTGGCCGGCGGCGCTTGCAGCCGCGTCGGCTCGCCGACGCCCGGAGCGAC
>DATEHY010000033.1:0-38457 GCA_035279325.1 Gaiellaceae bacterium | reverse complement strand
CGCGACCCGGCCGCCTGCGACGAACAACGCGCGCACGTAGCCCGGCACCTCGGCCGGAACGAGGATGCACCGCTCGAGGCGCCGCACGCGGTCGAGACGCTGCAGCTCGCGGCACACGCGCTCGAGGGCAGCGAGGCGGTCGCGCAGCCGCCCGGCGTCCTCGAACCTTCGTGCGTCGGACAGCTCCCGCAGGCGCCGCCGCAGGCGCGGCAGGGCGGCCTCGGGCCGGGCGAGCTCGTCCGGAGTGAGTACCCGGGCAGCGAGCTGTGCCGTGTGACGCGACCGCAGCGGACCTTGTAACAACTTGTCACTTGGCGGCTTCTGCGTTGCGACGACCGAGTCGCCGCGCTGCCGCAGCCAGACGTGGCGCTCCGGCCGCGACACGCGCGCGTTGGCCGGCGGGCGCATCTTCCTGATCAGGCGCAGCTCCTCGAGCGCCGCTTCGAGCTCGGACCCCGTCACCCGCCACTCGATTCGCTCCGTCGCGGCGAGAGCGGCCTCGACGGCCGGCCGCTGCCGGTCGCTGCGGAAGTACGAGCGCAGCCGTGAGCGCAGGTCGCGTGCGCGACCGACGTAGAGAACCTGGTCGTCGCGGCCGAGGAACAGGTAGACGCCGGGATGCCGCGGGGCGCCGAAGGCAAGGTGGCGCTTGTCGAGGAGGCGCCGCGTCCGCGTCGCTGCGAGAGCCGAGAGGTCGGCGACGGTTCGCGCACCGCGCTCCTGCGCGAGCCCGATCAGGGCGAGCAGCAATTCGGCGGTCGCGCGAGCGTCGGGCAACGCCCGGTGGCACGGCCGCTCGGCCGTGTCGAAGAACCAGGCGAGCTGCGCGAGGCCGAAGCGCGAGACGCGTCCGGCGAGCAAGGTCCGCGCGAGGCGCACGGTGTCGACGACCGCCGACCCGATGCGAGAGCCGGTGAGCAGCTCCGTCTCGCGGTCGAGGAAGGCGAGGTCGAAGCGTGCGTTGTGCGCGACGAGGACGGCATCGCCCGCGAACGCGAGGAAGCTCCGCACGGCCTCGGCCGGACCGGGCGCACCGTGTAGCTGTTCGTTGCGCAGGCCCGTCACGGCTGCCGCCCCGGCCGCGACCGGCAGCCCCGGATCGACGAGCGTCTGGAACTCGGCCTCGACCTCGAACCCGCGGAGGCGGACCGCCCCGATCTCGCAGATCCCGGATCGGCCGGGCCGCAGTCCCGTCGTCTCGAGGTCGACGACCACGTACGTCGCCTCCTCGAGGAGGAGGCCCGTGCCCGGCGGGGCGGCAAGCGCGACGGAGTCGCCGCTCCACGCGAGCCGGGCGTCGGTCTCGATCACGTCGGCGAGCAGCGTTCTCGCGAGAGCGACCGGTGCCTGCCGCAGGGCGAAGAGCCGGCGGGCCGCGTCCTCGGCGAGCACCGGCCCGCGCTGCTCCTCCACGAGCTCCACGAGCCGGTCGGCCGCATCTAGCCTGAGCTGCATGCCCAAGAGCCTAGGCGAACATACGTTCGCACGCCAGCTCGCCTCGCTCCGTGCCGCTCCCGGGGCCGACGCCGAGCAGGTCACGCAGGCCCTGCCCGGCGAGAAGCTGCGCGTGCTCGAGGACGCGGGCGAGTGGGTGCACGTCGAGACGGCGTACGCGTATCCGGGCTGGGCACGTCGTAGGGATCTGGGAGGCGATCGCGACGCCGCGTGGCTCGGGCCGGTCGCGGCCGAGCCTCTCGAGCACGCGCGAACGCTGCTCGGCACGCGCTACGAGTGGGGTGGGATGACCTCGTCCGGGATCGACTGCTCCGGGCTCGTGCACATGGCCTTCCGGGCCTGCGGGTGTCTCGTCCCGCGCGACGCGGACCAGCAGGAGGAGGCGGGCGAGCGGCTCTCCGAAACCGAGCTCCGAGCCGGAGACCTCGTCACGTACGGCTCCGCGGAGGGCGCCGATCACATCGCGTTCTGGGTCGGCGAGGGACGCATCCTCCATGCGACGGGACGGGACGGCGTCGGCTGCGTCGTCGAGGAGGAGGAGCCACCGGATCTCCGCGCTCGTCGGCGGGCGCTCGTCCGGCTCGCCCCGCGCGGAGGACATTCGGGCGAGCGCTAGATTTCTCCGCTCGGGTGGAGCCGACCGCAATTCCTAGGAGAGTGCCCGCGGCGGTCGCGGCGGGACTCCCGCTCCTCGCCGTCGTTCTCGTCGCGGGTTGCGGCGGCTCGAAGCACGCCGCCGCGTCGAACGACCATCCGCCGCGAACGACGCCGCGCACGACGGCCGTGGCAACGGCGACGACCGCCGCCGCGGCGAACGCCCGGGAATTCCCCGAGTTCCGCATCGCGATGGACGAGGCGACGGACTACCTCGATCCCGGGCTATCGGACACGACCGAGGGCTGGGGAGTGATGTGGAACGTGTACCTCCCGCTGCTCGGCTATCCGCATGTCAGCGGGCCCAAGGGCGCCCGGCTCGTCCCGTATCTGGCGACCGCGCTGCCGCGCATCTCGCGGGATCGCCGCACCTACACCCTCACGTTGCGCGCGAAGATCAAGTACTCGAACGGCAAGCCGGTCCTGGCGAGCGACTTCAAGAAGACGATCGAGCGCGACTTCGAGCTCGACTCTCCGGGGGCGGGGTTCTTCCGGAACATCGTCGGGGCGGAGGCGTTCGCGAAGCGTCCCGGCAAAGGCGGGATCCGGGGCATCGTGGTCGACGACTCGACGGGCTCGATCGTGATTCACCTCGTGAAGCCGCAGGCCGATTTCTCGAACGTCCTCGCGTCGGAGTTCGCCGCGCCGGTGCCGGCGAACGCGCCGGTCTCGGACACCTCCCTCCATCCGCTGCCGGCAACCGGGCCGTACGAGATCACGAGCTATCAGCCGAAGTCGCAGATCGTCGAGCAGCGCAACCCGAACTTCCATTACTGGCAGTTCCACGGCGCCGTGCCCGCGGGCAATCCCGACCGCGTGACCTGGGACGTCGTCCCGAATGCCGCGGTGGCGCTGCGGCGTGTGCTGAGCGGCAAGGACGATTGGATGGGCTACTACCAGGTGCCGAGCAAGCGCCTGAGCCAGATAGAGCGGACGCGCAAGTGGAGGCTGAAGTTCTTCACGCCGCCGAACCTCATGTACTTCTTCATGAACACGAAGGTGCCGCCGTTCACGAGCCTCGACGTGCGGCGCGCGGTGAACTACGCGATCTCGCGGCGCTGGCTCAAGCGCCTCGCGGGCGGCCTCGCCCACACGACCGAGAACATCCTGCCGCCGGGGTACCCGGCCTTTCGGGCGCACACCCTCTACCGGCACGACCTGCGCAAGGCGAAGCGCCTCGTGCGCAAGTCGGGCTACCGGGGGAAGCGGGTCTTCGTCTGGAACCACGACGTGCCGGCCGACCTGCCGTTCACCGAGTACCTCGTCAAGGTGCTCAGGAGCATCGGTCTCAACGCGAGCGAGAAGGTGGTGACCGCCGGCAGCTACTGGACCACGATCGGCAACGAGAAGACGCGGGCCCAGATCGGCTTTGCGGACTGGGTGCAGGACTATCCGCATCCGCTCGACTGGTTCGAGCTTCTCGACGGCTCGGCGATCACGCCGACGCACAATTCGAACTACGCGAACTTCGACGTCGGCTGGGCGAATCGCGAGATCGCCGCGCTCACCCGCCCGACGAAGCTCACGCGCAAGGTCGACTCGAGCTGGGCGCGCCTCGACAAGAACGTGATGCGGCTCGCCCCGTGGGCGCCGTTCCTCAACCAGGAGGAGACGGACTTTTTCGGCGCGCGCGTCAAGCTCGGCTGTTACGTCAACAACGTACTCTACGAGTTCGACTACGCCAGCATCTGTGTCAGCAAGAAATAGTGTGAATTGATAAGACTCCCTCGTGGGCCGATCGGCTCATGGGCCGGGCCGCGAGGCCCAGCACAACACGTGCTCGCTACCCAGGAGGTGGGAGAGAGTTGAGGACGAAGCGAGTGAGGTCCGTCGCTATCGCGGCGGTAGTCGCGGCGGGGCTCGCACTGGTAGTGAGCGCCTGCGGCGGCGGTGGCGGCAACAGCAGCGGTGGGACGAGCACCGGGAGTTCCGGTACCCACCTTTCCACGGCTACGTACCCCCTCCTGAAGGTCTTGTGGGGAACCACGGACTACATGGATCCGGGTCTCTCGTACCGCCTCGAGTCCTGGCAGCTGTTCCAGGACACGTACATCGGCCTCGTCTACAAGGCTCATGTCAGCTGCCTGACCAGCAACTGCGCCGAGATCAAGCCGGGCATCGCGACGACCACCGGCACGGTCACCAACGGCGGCAAGACCTACAAGTTCACGCTCCGCAAGGGGCTGAAGTACTCGAACGGCGAGGCCATCAAGGCAAGTGACTTCCCGAACACGATCATCCGGGACTTCAGGCTCAACTCGCCGGGCATCGGCTTCTTCTCGAACATCGTCGGCATCGACGCATGCGAGAACAACCCGTCGAAGTGCTCGAGCATCTCGGGCATCGTGGCGGACGACAAGGCCGGGACGGTCACGATCAACCTCAAGGAGCCCGAGTCGGACTTCGAGTACGTCCTCTCGATCCCGTTCACCTCGGTGGTCCCGTCGTCGACACCGCAGAAGGACACCGAGAGTCCGCCTCCGGCGGCAGACGGGCCGTACTACATCTCGAACTACAACCCGAGCAAGTCGTTCGTGATGAAGCGGAACCCGTACTGGAAGAAGAACGAGATCCCGGGGATGCCGAACGGCAATCCGGACCTGATCAAGGGCACCATGAACGCCGATCAGGCAGCGGGTGCGCAGTCGACGGCGTCGGGCGCCACGGAGTACGACGAGGACACCCTGCCCACCGACCAGCTCCAGCATTACAAGAGCAAGTACAAGGGCCAGATCAACTACTGGGCCACGCCCTCGACGTACTACTTCTTCCTGAACTTCCGGCTCCCGCCGTTCAACAACCTGAAGGCACGGCAGGCCGTGAACTACGCGGTCAACCGGCAGGCGCTCGTCAACCTGCGCGGCGGTCTCGCTCTACCGACCTACCAGTTCCTGCCGCCGAGCTATCCGCAGTACAAGAAGATCACGCCGACGCCGTACCCGTACAACCTGCAGAAGGCCAAGCAGCTCGTCCAGCAGTCGGGGACGGCCGGCCAGAAGGTGACGGTGTACACGCAGTCCGACGTGGCGGTCGCGCTGTCGACCGGCGAGTACCTGCAGGGCCAGCTGAACAAGATCGGCTACAAGGCCTCGCTGAAGCCGCTGGCCAGCGCGAACTACTTCACGATCATGGGCAACCAGGCCACGAAGGCCCAGATCGGCTACACCGACTGGTTCGAGGACTACCCATACCCGTCGGACTGGTTCAACATCCTCCAGAACGGCGAGAACATCACGCAGGTCCACAACAACAACTACGGCAACGTGGACATCAAGTCGATCAACAAGCAGATCGACACGCTCGATCACCTGCCTCCTTCGCAGGCACTCTCCGCCAGCACGAACGCGAAGTGGGCGGCGATCGACAAGACGCTGATGGTCAAGTACGCCTCCACCGTGCCGTACCTGAACGTAGTCCTCACGTCGTTCTTCTCCTCGAAGCTCGACCCGAAGTGCGACGTCTTCGACGACAGCCAGGACGACATCATCCAGTTCTGCCAGAAGTAATCCGTTGAGCCCGGTGCGGCGGCGCACCTGCGCCGCCGCACCGGGATTGCCTCACTGAATTAGGCTGCAGCAGACCAGTGGCGACCACCGGCCATGAGGAGTTCACCCTCGACACCGCCTCCGAGCTGGCGGCCGAGGAGGGCAGCGCCCATAAGATCCAGGGTCGCAGCCCGTGGGTGCTCGCGGGCAGGCGGCTGCGTCGGAACTACGTAGCCCTCGCCTCCCTCGGGGTCTTCATCCTCGTGGTCGTCTGTTGCCTGCTCGCGCCGGTCTACGTGTCCCAGGTGTCGCACATCGGCGAGAACGACGTGCGGTCCGACGCGGTGGTCGTCGTGAACGGCAAGCACCTCAGGGTCATCTCGCAGGGACACACGAAGATCGTCAACGGCGTCCCGCAGACCGTGTTCGGAGGCGTCCCGATCGGCCCGCAGTGGGGCGCTGCCGGGGGCCAGTACATCCTCGGCGCCGACGAGCTCGGACGCGACATCGCCACGCGGCTCCTCTACGGCGGGCGCAACTCGCTCTTCATCGGCGTCACCTCGGCGGCGATCTGCACGGTCCTGTCGGTGATCCTGGCCTTGCTCGCAGGCTACTTCGGAGGGATCGTCGACTGGATCATCTCCCGCTTCTTCGACCTGATCTGGGCGTTCCCCGTGATCCTGCTCGCGATCGCGATCGGCACCGCGCTGTCGATCAACGGCTTCCACCATTGGTTCATCAACATCTCCGGCTCGAGCCTGTGGATCACGATCGCAGTGATCGCGTTCGTCTTCATCCCGTACATCGGCCGGCCCCTGCGTGGCCAGGTCCTTGCCTTGCGCAACCGGGAGTTCGTCGAGGCCGCCACGGCCCAGGGTGCGGGCTCGGTGCGGATCATGTTTACCGAGCTGCTGCCGAACATCGCCTCCTCCGTGCTCGTGCTCTTCACGCTGATCGTTGCGAACACGATCCTCACCGAGGTCGGCCTCTCGTTCCTCAACGCGGGCGTGCGGTTCCCGAATCCGTCGTGGGGGACGATGATCGAGGAGGGCTCGACTTCGCTCGCCACCGCCCCGCAGATCAGCCTTTTCGCGGGCATCGCGATCGCGATCACCGTGCTGGCGCTCAACATCTTCGGCGACGGGCTGCGCGACGCGCTCGACCCGCGCGCCAAGATCAGGATCGAGCACGGGTAGGGATGAGCTAGGTGGGTGCGTACATCGTGCGGCGCGTGTTCGGGATGCTGCTCGTGCTGCTCGCCGTCAGCTTCATCGTCTACCTCATCTTCATCGTCATCCCGGGCGGCGACCCCGCGCTCCGGATCGCCGGCCGGACGGCGACTCCGCAGAACATCGCGGCGATCAGGCAGAAGCTCGGCCTCACCCAGCCGTTCATCGTGCAGTGGTGGGACCTGCTGAAGCAGCTGTTCACGGCCAAGCTGATCTCGTACTACAACGGCACGAACGTCGTGAGCCAGATCAAGCAGGGTCTGCCGGTCACGTTCTCGCTCTCGATCGGCGCCGGCATCATCTGGATGGGCTTCGGGATCCTCGTCGGACTGATCTCGGCCGTCAAAGCCGGCCGCTTCTCGGATCGTGTGATCACGGCTTTCGCCCTGATCGGGATCTCGATGCCCGTGGCGTGGCTGGGGCTGGTGCTGCGGTACTTCTTCGCCGGGGAGCAGGGCACGCTGTCGTGGTTCCCGGATACCGGCTACGTCCCGTTGACCTCGGACCCGGCTCAGTGGTTCTACCACATGCTTTTGCCGTGGTTCACGCTCGCCGTGCTCTTCATCGGCTTCTACGGTCGTGTGCTGCGCTCGAACATCCTCGACACGATCAACGAGGACTTCGTGCGAACCGCGAAGGCGAAGGGGCTGACGAACCGGCGGATCCTCGTCAGGCACGTGCTGCGGGCGTCGCTGATCCCGATCGTGACCCTGTTCGGGCTCGACTTCGCCTCGGTGCTCGGAGGCGGCGCGATCATCACCGAGACCGTCTACCAGATCCATGGCGTCGGCTGGTACGCGGCCCAGTCGATCGGGACGCAGGACCTGCCGCCGCTCATGGCCGTGACGATGTTCGGCGCGATGTTCATCGTCGTCTTCACGCTGCTCGTCGATCTGGCGTACGCCTGGCTCGACCCGCGGATCAGGTTGACCTGATGGCCGAGCGCCTGCTGGAGGTCAAGGATCTCAAGGTCCGGTTCGCGACCGAGGACGGAATCGTCCAGGCCGTGTCCGGGATCTCGTTCGAGCTCGAGCGCGGCAAGGTGCTCGGCATCGTCGGCGAGTCGGGCTCGGGCAAGAGCGTGACCGCCATGACGCTGATGGGGCTGACCCGCGGCGTGAACGCGCGCTTCGAGGGTGAGGTTCTCTACAAGGGAACCGACCTGCTCAAGATCTCCGACGAGGGCATGCAGGACTACCGCGGCAACGAGCTCGGAATGATCTTCCAGGATCCGATGACCTCGCTCAATCCGGTCTACAAGATCGGCGACCAGATCGTCGAGGCGATCCAGTCGCACGAGCGAGTCGACAAGCGAACCGCGCGGGCGCGCACGATCGAGCTGCTGCGCCAGGTGGGAATCCCGAATCCGGACACGCGGGTCGACGACTTCCCGCATCAGTTCTCCGGCGGCATGCGGCAGCGCGCGATGATCGCGATGGCGCTGTCGTGCAACCCGGCGGTCCTGATCGCCGATGAGCCCACGACCGCGCTCGACGTGACGATCCAGGCGCAGATCGTCGAGCTCGTCAGCCGCCTGAAGGACGACTTCAACTCCGCGGTCATCTTCATCACGCACGACCTTGGGGTGATCGCGGACATCGCGGACGAGATCATCGTCATGTACGCCGGCCGGGTCGTCGAGCGTGGCTCGACGCGGGACGTGTTCTACGACCCGCAGATGCCGTACACGTGGGGCCTGCTCGGATCGATTCCTCGTCTCGACCGGCCACGGCCCGACCGCCTGCACACGATCGAGGGCAGCCCGCCGTCGCTCATCAACCTGCCGGAGGGCTGCAAGTTCCGGCCTCGCTGCCCGCATGCCTTCGAGAAGTGCAAGCAGGAGCCGGCCCTCGAGAACCGCGTCGGGACGCCGGGCCATCTCGACCGGTGCTGGCTCGACGTCGACTTCAAGCGCGACCATCGCGACGAGACGATCTCGGGCGACGCGGCGGCGGCGGCGTGACGGTTCTCGAGCAGGCGAACGGATCCGGAGACGGCGCGCTCCTCGAGGTCCGGCACGTCAAGAAGTACTTCCCGATCCGCAAGGGCGTGCTGCAGCGCGAGGTCGCGCACGTGCACGCCGTCGACGACGTCAGCTTCGCGGTCCGGGAAGGCGAGACGCTCGGCCTGGTCGGCGAGTCGGGCTGCGGCAAGTCGACGCTGGGCCGCACGCTCGTGCGCCTGCTCGAGCCGACCGCCGGCGAGATCATCTTCCAGGGAAAGCCGATCCAGGATCTGGGCATGCGGCGCCTGCGTCCGCTGCGGCGCGAGATGCAGATGGTGTTCCAGGATCCGTACGCCTCGCTCAACCCCCGCAAGCGGGTCGGGACGATCGTCTCCGACCCCATGAAGATCCACGACCTCGGCGATCGCGCTGAGCAGAAGCGGCGCGTGGGGGAGATTCTCGAGACCGTCGGCCTCTCGCCTGAGCACTACAACCGCTTCCCGCACGAGTTCTCCGGCGGCCAACGGCAGCGGATCGGGATCGCGCGCGCGCTCGCCCTTCGTCCGAAGCTGATCATCGCGGACGAGCCCGTTTCCGCCCTCGACGTCTCGATCCAGTCGCAGATGCTGAACCTGCTCGACGACCTGCAGAACGAGTTCCACCTGACGTTCGTCTTCATCGCGCACGACCTCGGCGTCGTCCGCCACGTGAGCGACCGGATCGCGGTGATGTACCTCGGCAAGATCGTCGAGCTCTCGCCCGCGGAAGAGCTCTACAGGCGCCCGATCATGCCGTACACCGAAGCACTGCTCTCGGCGGTTCCGATCCCCGATCCGGACCTGGCCGCGAAGCGCGAGCGGATCGTGCTCGAGGGCGACGTCCCGAGCCCGATCAGCCCGCCCAGCGGGTGCCGCTTCCATCCGCGGTGCCGGTATGCGACCGATGTGTGCCGGCAGATCGAGCCGCCGCTCGTCGATTACGGCAACGGCCACCTCGCCGCGTGCCACCACCCGCTCAACGTCGATCAGGCGACGCTGCAGGAGGTTTCGGTCGCAGAGCAGCACACGCCCGCCGCAGCGGACGAGTCAGCGCTGCCGCGGGACACGTCGGGAAGCTCCAATCCCTCGGGTGTGTCCGGTTCCGACACCCATTCGAGGTAGGTCGGGGCGCTAAAGCGGCTTCGTTGGGCCGCCGATACTCCGGGCGTGGACGCTGCTGAGCGCAAGGAGATCCTCAGCCGTTACTTGACGCACTCGCGCCGCTTCGAGGAAGTTGCGGCGCGGCGGCGCGGTACCGGCGGTGCGGACGTGATTCCGCTGCAGAGCCCGCTGCGCGAGCTCGAGCAGGAGCCGACCGGCCGTGAGATCGAGGTTCTGCAGCTCATCTCCGACGGGCTCGTGAACCGGGAAATCGGGCAGCGGCTGTTCCTGTCGGAGGAAACGGTCAAGTCGCACGTGCGTCATCTGCTCGCGAAGCTGCAGGCACGCTCGCGTGCGCACGCGGTCGCGGTCGGCTTCCGCCGGGGCCTGATCGGCTAGCCACCTCGTCCACAATCGCGCCCTCGCGGTGTGGACAAAGGAAAAACAAAGCGCCGGGTGAAGATCACCCGGCGCCCTTGAAACCGCCTATCCGTCTCCCAACTCTTACTCGGATCCCCCGCAGGGGGGATGAGCGGAGTCTGTGGATAACGGACTATTCGACGGCTCTACCAGAACCGGCCTTCACCCACCAGACCAGCACGGAGAGCGAGCTGGATTGAACGACGCATTGAGAACTCCGATCGATCGGGAACTGACGGCTTCCGAAGCCTATACCCCTTTTGGGGGATACGCAAGGCTTAAGCACCTATTCGGAGGTCTAGTTAGTGCGGACCGCCGAAGCGTGGCTTGGGCAGTAGCGCTCTGGGTGGCCTCAGGCGTCGCCATCGGCCTCTTCTGGCTCCACGGCTACCGCCTCCCGCCCGTCTGGGCGGCTCTGGTACTGGCCGGAGTAGCTGCGTTAGCGGAACACCAGCGGATCGCTGTCACCCAAGGCACTCGGACACAGATCTCTGTGTCCTTTCTCCCGCTCGTCTTTGCCGCCGTTGTCTTCGGACCGCTCGGAGCGTTCGCGGTCGGGGCGGCTTCGAACGTTTTGGACCTACGTGACTCGCGCCTCAAATGGAGCGTCTACACGCCGATCCGCGGACTCACCGCGGCCGCTGCGGGTCTCGCCGCATGGACGCTCGTTCCGAGCCCCACGAATTTCGTTCGTTGTGTCCTCGCGAGCCTTGTCGCTTCAGTCGCCGATCTGGCCGCAAACTGGGCTTTCGTCGGCGTAACGGCCTGGGTTCGCCGCGGACATGTTTCGGAGGTTCTGCGGGCACTTGGCTCGGTCACGGTGCTCACGGTTCCGCTTGGGGCGCCCGTTCTGGCGCTGTTTATCTACGGGTACCACCTTTACTCATTGTGGCTAGTCCTTCTGTTCTTCCTTCCGGCGCTCGCCGCCCAACGTCTCCTACACCTCTATCAGCAGGAAAAAGTCGTCACTGAAGACTTGGCGCAGGCCAACGAACGGCTGCGCCGTGCGAGCCTCTCGTTCGCAACAGCGCTCGTCGCGACCCTCGATGCCAGAGATCAGTACACGGCGGGCCATTCGGCAGCCGTCGCGATCTATGCAAGAGATATTGCGAAGCGGATGGGACTCTCGGAAGAGACGCAGGAGCTCGTCCACCTCTGCGGTCTCGTCCACGACATCGGCAAGATCGGCCTTCCGGCCGGCCTGCTCGAGAAGCCCGGTCCGCTGACCCTCGAAGAGCGGCGGCAGATGGAGCAGCATTCCGAGATCGGCGAGAGGATTCTCCGCAACGTCGATGACTATTCAGAGATCGCCGACATCGTTCGCTCGCACCACGAGCGGATCGACGGCATGGGATACCCAGACGGGCTGCCGGGCGACGAGATCCCTCTACTAGCACGGATTATCGGCGTTGCCGATGCCTACGATGCGATGACTTCGGACCGTCCGTACCGCGACGCGCTGCCAAGCCGCGTCGCGAGGATGCGTCTAGCGCAGGCCGTCGAGACCCAGTTCGACACGGCCGTCGTAGCGGCCTTCGAGGCAATCCTGGCGGCGGCTGACGAGAACTACCGCTCCGGCCGAGGCTCCTCCTTCATGCGCGAGCGCGCGCAGTTCGAGGGTGGAGAGAGCGTTCCGGTGGCGCTAGACGTCGCCACGTAGAGCGCGCGCTGCCTCGAGGCGAGAACGGACACCAAGCTTCTCGTAGATGTGCTTGACGTGCACCTTCGTCGTCGAAAGACTGATGTAGAGCGAGTTAGCGATCTGCTCATTTGTTAGTCCGTTTGCGAGGAGCTCATGAACCTCGCTCTCCCGCGGCGTCAGCTTCTGCTTCGGCTTGGCCGATCGGGGTACCTGGAGACCGATTAATGCGGCGAGCGATGTATCTGACGACTGCAACAGGATTCGCCTGAGCCAGTTCGCAGTCGACCGCCGCTCCGCAATCAGCCGGCCAAGATCAGGCACCGCGCGCACGGCGATCAGGATCGGGTCCCAGGCGCCGGTTGAGATTGCCTCCGAAACCAGGGACATCCCGCGGCTAGCCCCTTCGCGGCTCATCGCGGTAAGCCCTCTTGTCACCAAGGAAAGGCTCTTCACTTCGAAGCCGCGGGAGGCTTTCGCGGCGTCGCCAGCCAGCTCCAAGGCTACGTCGAATTCCCCCGACGCCGCGTGGAAAAGCGCTTGCCAGCCGAGAAACTCGCCATGCAGACCACGGCTCACGTTAGGAGGCGGACCGAGGGTGAGAACGTCCAGCGCTCGTTGCACGTCGCCGACGCTTCCATACAAGCGAGCGCGCAGAATCGGCAGTTGTCCACTGAAGTATCCTCCCGGCTCGTCACGCATCTCGCGTTCGAGCGCGGCTAGGGATCGATCGGCCGCAGCAAAGCGGCGGAGACCGATACATGCGCTTGCCGAATTCAGTTGCGCGTACGGCAGCGGGAAATCCATGCCACTGGCCTCTGCTACTCGCCTTAAGGCCGCGAGGCTCTCGAGACTCTCTTCATACCGGCAGGCGATGATCAGCGAGTAGCTGTAGGTGCTCAGTAGGCCGGTATGGGCGATCGCGTCGACCCGCTCGTCAGCGAGCGACAGAGCGACACGCGCGTGCTCAAGCGCACTCTCGAACCCACCCTCCATCTGTGCGAGGGTGAGCATCCCCGTCGCCAAGTGTAAGGACTGCTTCGAGTCGGGACGCAGACTCCGCTCGAAATCATCCAGTCGCTCCCTCAGATCCGCGGCCTGGGATGCAAGCCCGGCGATAAAGCGCAGCCACAGTGAGCCCTCGTGCGTCTCGGCCGACGTCGCGCATAACGCTGCCTGATCCGCGTGCATCTGGGCAGGAATAACGCGATCCGTTAGGTGGGCTGACCGGCCCGCTACCAGATGTGCACGCGCAGCGAGATCTCCATCGAGGGACAGAGTCGCCTGAGCGGCGAAGGCCAATGCCCGGTCGAGTTCGTTGGCGCGCAGCAGCGCTTCGCTCTCCGCGTAGTCGATCAAGCCGCCTTCGGCCCCCGCTGCGCGAGCTGCGGCCACCCATCGCTGCAGGCTGCTCGTACGCCCCGAGGCAAGCAAGTCGTCCAGAGCGGCGCCGATGGCTTCGGTCGCGAAAGCCGAGTCCCTTGCGATCTCGGCGACGCACAGGGCTTCGTCCCAGTGTCGCCCGGCCAGCAACGTCCGTCCGCGCGACAGCAAGGTCTCCTGCGTCTCCGTGTCGGCTTCGCCGAACCGCCGGGTCAGCAGTTCGCGGAGCAGCGGATGCAGCGACAGCGACCTCCGCTCCGTGACCGCGAGCAACCCTCGTGCCACGGCGTCCTCGAGCATCGAGTCGGCGCCCGCGCCGAGGGCGGAGCGGGCGATCTCGATGTCCGAGACCGATGCGACCGCGAGCAGCATCAGCGCTTCCTGCGTCTCCTCCGCAGCGCTCGCCAGGAGCTCGCTCGCGAGGAAGTCGTAGAGCGTGTGGGAGAGCAGACGGCTCGAGGTGAAGTCGACGTCGCCGCTCATCGCCGCGAGACCGAGCACGGCGGGCCACCCGCCCGCCGTCCGCATCAGTCGCGCTCGCCCTGCGACGGCGCCCAGCGCGGCCAAGACCTGCGTTGCTTCGTCATCGGTCATCGCGAGCTCGCTCACGCCGATCTCGAGGCCCTCCCCGTACACCTCGAGCCGCGGGGTGAACCACTCGGGTCGCGTTCTCGTCGTGATCAGGAAGCGAATGTCGAGACCTTCGACGAGCATCGACAGGAGCTGCTCGGCCTCGTTCGTCTCGGCCATCTCCCACTCGTCCACCACGAGGAGGACGTCCTGATCCAACGGCGCGAAGGTCCTGACGATCGCGCGCCCGAGCGGCTGCGGGCTCGGGTTGATGGACGCGATCGACGCCACCCTCCCCGGTTCGCGCGGCAGCTCGGGGGCGACCGAGGCGAGCAGCTCGTCGAGCTGCACCGCGAGCAGGGCGACGTCGCCTGACGCGCGTGTCGTTCGGTACCACGCGACCGGGCCGGCTTGCCTCTGCGACCACTGGCGCGCGAGGGTCGTCTTCCCGTAGCCGGCCGGAGCTGCGAGGACGGAGACTCGCGCACCGCCTCCCTCGCGGAGACGCGCGATCAGCCGCGGACGCTCGATGATGTGGTCGAGCGCGGGCGAAGCCGCCGCTGTGATCGTCTCCACCATTTCCCCTGTCGGGCCGGAGCCCGAGATCGAGGACCCTACTCCTCTCTCACCAGTTCTTCACGTGTGGCGCAAGCGGGGGGCCCGCGCTCGGTGTAGGGCCCGAGCGCGGGTCGCCGTCAGCCCCCGGCGCCGGCTAGGGCCGGCGCAAGCTCACGCGCGAGTGGGTCCTCGCCTGTGAGCGCCTTGAACGCGGCAGGGATCTGCCGCCGCCTCGGCACGCCGAGCTTCTGGCGCAGCACATCGCAATGCGCCTTCGCCGTTCTGGGCGAGATGCCGAGACGCTCTCCGACCTCGTCGTTGGAGCACCCGCGCGCGATCAGCGAAACGATCTGGAGCTGGCGCTCGGTGAGGTCGGGCTTTGCCTCGTCGCTGCCTCTCATGGCCGGGCACGCTACGGCCGCGGCCTGGCGCGAACTATCGGCCGACGGGGGTATTCGGACGGGCGGCCGCACGGGCGCCGCCGATGAAGCTCGCCTCGTGCCCTCGCGCGTTCGCCTCGGCCAGCTCGTCCTGCGTCAGCGCCTCGATCCGCAGCAGCAGATCGAGCTCGTCACGGAGGTGCGTCCGCATCATCTCCGGGCCGTCCGTCGCGATGGTGAAGAGGACGCCGTTGTCGACGAAGGTGCGGAAGACCTCGCGCACCGCCTCCTCGTCGGGCAGCGACTTCGTGAGGAGGTTCGACGTCGGGCAGATCTCGAGGACGACCTCGCGCTCGCGCAGCTCCCGCATCAGCTCTGCGTCGCCTGCGGCGAGGATGCCGTGGCCGATCCGGTCGGGGCGCAGGAGCTCGAGCACCTCGCCGATCTCGGCGCGGCCCATCTCGCCTCCCTCTTCGCCGACGTGGATCGTGATGCCGAGGCCGGCGGCGCGCGCCTCCTCCACCATCGGCTGCACCTGTGAGTAGTCGTACCGCTCGCCGCCGGGACGCGGCCCGGCGATGTCGATCCCGACGACGCCGCGAGGTGCCCACCGAATCGCCTTCTCGACGATGATCTCGTTCTGGCGCGGCGTGAAGGTTCGATCCATCATCAGGAGCAGGCCCGCGCGGACGTGCGGATACTCGAGGCTCGCGACGTCGAGGCCGCGGATCGCGGCGAGGATGATGTGGTCGAGGTCGCGCTCGCCGCCGCGGTTCCTCTTCATCGGGTTGAAGCGCAGCTCGAGCGTCGTGATCCCCTGCGAGCGGTAGGCGCCCCCGATCGCGCCGTGCACCGACACCTCGACGGCGGCCGGGCTCGACTGGATCAGCTCCGTCCAGTGGTAGATCGCATCGAGCGCGTCGAGGTCGGGCACGCCGCGCGGGTCCGACACGGTCACGAGCCGGTCGAAGTCCCAGTAGTCCTTGACCGGAAGAGCGATCCCCTGCCGGTGGGCGAGTGACCAGAGCGTGTCGGAGGAAACGGAGCCGCCGAGGTGGGTGTGCAGCTCGGCGAGACCCTGTCCGTCCATCGGCACAGTCTAGTTCCAGCCGACGACCGCCCACCGGCGGCGCGCGAAGCGCGGGCCGAGGAGCGCGAGTCGCGCCGCGATCAGGACGTCGAGCGCGGCCCAGACTCCGATCACTCCCCAGCCGAGCGAGAGCGCGAGCACGGCCAGGAGGACGAACAGCCCGCTCGCGGCGAGCATCGACCACATGAGGTAGCGCGTGTCGCCGGCCCCGATCAGGATCCCGTCGAGCGCGAACACCGCACCGCCGAGCGGCTGCATCGCTGCGAGGAACGGCCAGAGGAGCGCCGCCTGGTGCAGGACGCGCGGATCGTCGGTGAACACGCGCGGAATCGCGTGCGAGAGCGGCGCGAGGACGACAGCGAAGACGAGCCCGATCACGACCGACCATGCGATCATCCGCACCGCTGCGGCGTGGGCGTCGTCGGCGTGGCCGGCTCCGAGCATCCGTCCCACGATCACCTGGCCGGCGATCGCGAGGGCGTCGAGGACGAGCGCGAGCAGGAGAAAGAGCTGGTACGCGATCTGATGGGCGCCGATCTCCGCGTCCCCCATCCGCGCGAGCACCGAGGCCGCCACCAGGAACGAGGCGTAGAGCGCCGCCGTGCGCACGAAGATCTGTCTGCCGATGCGGAAGAGCGGCCGCATCTCCCGGACGCTCGGCCTGCGCGACGGCGCGTGTGGCCGGAGCAGCTCGACGACGAAGGCCATGCCCATCCCGGCCTGCGCGATCGCCGTCCCGGCCGCCGAGCCCGCGATCCCCCAGTGGAAGACGTAGACGAAGACGACCTCGAGCACGAGGTTCGCGACGTTGGCCGCGACGACGATCTCGAGCGGCCGGCGCAGGTTCGAGACCCCACGCAGGTAGCCCTGGCCGGCAAGCGCGACGAGCGCCGCCGGCAGTCCGAGAGCCGCGATCCGGAAGTAGACGAGCGCGAAGTGGCCCGAGCGGCCGTGACCTCCGAGTCCTGCCAGCAGCGGCCCGGCGACGATCTCGCACCCCACGAGCAGCGCGAACCCGATGCCGACCGAGGCCCACAGCGCCTGCGCGGCGAGCCGTGCCGCGTCGTCCTCGCGGCCCGCGCCCGAGGCCCGCGCGACCACGGAGGTGGTGCCGTAGGTGAGGAAGTTGAAGATCGTGAAGGCGCCGGCGAGCACCGTTCCGGCCAGCCCGAGCGCGGCGATCTGCGGCCGGCCGAGGTGACCGACGATCGCGGTGTCGGCGAGGACGTACAGCGGCTCGGCCGCGAGCGCGCCGAGCGCCGGCAGCGCGAGACGGACGATCTCGCGGTCGTGCGAAGAGCGAATGCCCACAGGACCGCCGACGATAATGCCGCCGATGAAGCCCCCGGCCGAGCAATCGCATCTGGCGAGCCGCCTTCTCCGCGTGCTCTCGAGTCGGCTGGTCCGGGCGGCGGCCGGAGTGCTGTTTCTCGGCGTGATCGCCGTCTTGCTGTGGTGGAGACACGGCAGCCTCGCGGCGATCGGGGACGCCTTCAGCGCCGTGCGCTGGGAGTGGGTGGTGCTCGCGATAGCGCTGAACCTCCTGTCCGTCGTCGCACGTGTCCTCGCCTGGGCGACCGTCATCCATTCGGCGATGGAGCCGCCGCGACCGCGCTTCCTGCTCGTCTTCTCCGCCTTCGGGGTCGGGCTGTTCGCGAACGCCGTCCTGCCGGGCCGGATCGGAGAGCTCGCGCGGGTCGCCGTGCTGACGCGGAAGATGCCTCGGCGGAAGGGGGCGTGGGCGACGCTCGTCGGGACGGTCTTCGCCCACCGGGTCTTCGACATCGTGCCGGTGCTGCTGCTGATCCTCTACGTGGTTCTGACGGCCAGCATCCCGACCTCGGCGCGGGCGAGCATGCTCGCGGTGATCGCGATCGGAGTAGGGCTCTTTGCGTTTGCCTTCGTCACGGCACGTCGGCCGACGCTCATCTCGGTCGAGGGGCTCGGTCCGGTGCGCCGGCTCCTCGCCATGGGCCGCGCGGGGCTCGGAGTGATGCGCTCACCCGCCGGCGCCGCCGGCGCGATCTTCTTCCAGATCTGCGGCTGGACGTGTCAGATCTTCGCCGTCTACACCGCGATGCGAGCCTTCGACATCCACGCGCCGCTCCCGGCGGCCGGCGTCGTCCTGCTCCTGATGAACGTCGTGACGATCTTCCCGTTCTGGCCTGGAAACGTCGGTCTCGTCCAGGTCGCGATCGCGTCGGCGCTCGTCGGCTACGGCATGTCGTACAGCGTCGGCGTCGCCTACGGGTTCGGGTTGCAGGCGATCGAGGCTTCGGTCGGTATCGGGGTCGGGCTGGTCTTCCTCGCCCGGGAAGGGCTCTCTTTCGCGATGCTGCGCGTGATGCCCACCGCGGACCGGGCGGAGCTTCCGGCGCGCGAAAGGCCGGGTGACGGCGATCCCCGCGCCGAGGGCGCGGCGGCGAGCTAGCCGTCGCCCGCCCGGGCGCCGGGAGCCGGCGCGGGCGGTCGTGACTGCTCTGCGCGACGAGCGAGCTCCTCGACCCGACCCTCGGCGGCGTCGAGCTTCGTCCGGCAGAAGGCGTACAGCTGCTCGCCGCGCTCCCAGAGCTCGAGCGCCTCGTCGAGCGGCGTCTCTCCACGCTCGAGCCGCTCGACGATCTGCTCGAGCTCGGCCTGGGCCTGCTCGAACGTCGGTTCAGCCTGATCGGTCAGGGGCGCACCTCTTCGACGCGAGCCCCGACGCCGCCGTCGGCGAGCGTGACGTCGACGCGCACGCCGGGGGAGACGTCTCCGGCCGAAGCGACGACGTGACCCGACTCCGTCCGGACGATCGCGTACCCTCGCTCCAGTGTTTGCACAGGTGACAACGCAGCGAGCTTTCCCGCGGTCTTGTCGAGCGCCGCCCGCTTACGCTCGACCGCGAGCGCGGGAGCCGACCGCAGCCGGTCGCGCATCCGCTCGAGTCGCGAGCGCTCCCGTTCGACGGCGGCGCGCGGCCTTGCGCGCAGCCGCTCAGCCGAGCGGGCGAGTCGCTGCCGGTCGCGCTCGAGCGGGCGCGTGACGTTGCGCGCGAGTGCCTCGCGAGCCCGGTCGAGCCTGCCGCACAATTCAGTCAGCTCCGGGACGACGAGCTTTCCTGCCGCTGTCGGCGTCGAAGCACGGACGTCCGCTGCCAGGTCGCAGAGTGGCGTGTCCTGCTCGTGTCCGACGGCCGAGACCACCGGCACCGCGCACTCCGCGACCGCGCGGACGACCCGCTCGTCGCTGAAGGCGAGGAGGTCCTCGAAGCTACCGCCGCCGCGCGTCAGGACGACGACGTCGACGTCCGGGTGGTCGCTGAGCGCGCCGATCGCGGCCACGATCTCGCCGGCCGCGCGCGGCCCCTGCACGTAGGTCTCGGCGACGAGGACGGATGCCGGCGGGAAGCGGGTGCGGATGGTCGTCACGACGTCCCGCTTCGCCGCTGCGTCGTTGCCGGTGACGATCCCGATCCGGCGCGGCAGGAAGGGCAGCGGCCGTTTGCGGGCGTCGGCGAAGAGCCCCTGGGCGGCGAGGCTCGCCTTCAGGCGCTCGAGCGAGGCGAGGTGGGCTCCGGCGCCGAAGCGCTCGATCGTGAGAGCGCGGAGCTTGAACTCCGCCCTCTGCTCGTAGAGCTCCGGGCGCCCGAACACGTGCACGCGCTCTCCGTCGGAGAGGTCGAGCCGCAACGCGTCGAACCTCCCGCGCGCCATGGTCACGCCCACGCACGAGCCGTCGGCCGGATCCTTCAGCGTGAAGAAGACCGTGGCCCACCGCTCGTGACGGCGGAGCTCTGTTACCTCGCCCTCGACCCAGACGGTCGGCAGCCGCGCGAGCCACTGTCCGACTCCGCGGTTGAACGCCGCGACGGAGTAGACGGTGCGGTCGTCGTACGGCAGGGCCTCGACCTTGGCCATCGGCCCAGCGTACTCGCGCCCCGCGGCGCGGTCAGGTCCTAGAGGAGGATCTCGGCCGCGGTCTCGGGCAGGCAGCCCCGGCCGAGCAGCTCGCAGGCGAGATGGAGGTCGGCTTCGCTCACGGCGAGGCGCTCGGCGATCGACAGCGGGTAGCCGGCTTCGATCAGGACGTGGAGACGCCAGCTCTCCACCTTCGACCTCTCGTCGATCACGGGCTCGAGGATTTGGATCGTCGTCTCGCTCATGGCAGCACCAGGTTCGTGCTGCTACCGACGAACCCTCCCGGGCTTTGTTAGACGAACTTTTTGTAAGGAACGGAGCTAGGAGCCGCGAACGGTCGCGGCCGAGGGGAGCCGGCGAAGTAGCTCCTGCAGTCGCGCTTCGAGCACGCCGCGTTCCGCCTCGACGTCGGCGCGGAGATCGTCCATCCGCCGGCGGATCTCCGCCTCGAGCTCGCCGAGCCGTAGATCGTGAGCGGCGACGAGCTCGTCCTGGCGCCGCTCGAGCTCCTTCGAGACGGCCGAGACCCGATGCTCCAGTCGCTGAGCGCCGGCGTCCCCGACGTGTGCCAGGCGTTCGGCGAGCACCGTCTCCGCCTCTCGCGCGAAGCTGCTCACCGCTCGCTCCAGCTCGCGTGCGAGGCGCTTTGCGGCATCCTCGCGCGCGGTCTTCACCAGCGCCCCGAAGCGCAAGGCGGCCTCGTCCGCGTGGGACGCCACCGCGCGGTCGACGCCGCGCTCGAGCTGCTCGACCTGCCGCCGGGAGAGGTCCTCGAACCCGGCACGCACGCGCTGCACCGCGTCGGCTTCCTCCCGCTGCGCCTGCTCCATCAGCTCGCGCTCACGACGAGCCATGCGGGTCTCGAGCTCGTGGAGCGCGCGGCGACGCTCGGCGGAGTGCGCTTCGAGCTCGCCGCGCACGGCGCTGAGCGCGTCGTCGAGCGTGCGGGTGAGCTCGGCGCGGAGGCGCGCAACGCCGGCACGCTGCTCTTCGCTCTCGGCCGAGAGCCGCTCGGCGTCGGCGGTGAGGCGCAGCTCGATCTCGCGCAGGAGCTGTTGCTGGCGCTGCTCGAGCTCGGCGATGCGGGACTTCGTGGCCTCGGTGATGCGGTCCAGATCCTGCGACCATCCGGCGAGACGCTGCTCGGTCTGCGCCTGCACCTGGTTCAGCTTGTCGCCCAGCGCCGCGGTCGCATCGTGCTCGCGTTGCGCGACGAGCGTCCGGCGTTCCTCCGCGATCCGTCGCTCCTGCTCCTCGAGCAGCGATTGCGAATCGGCACGTGCCCGCGCGAGCGTCAGCTCCAGCTCCTTTCGGAGCGCGCTCTTCTCCTGCTCGACGACGGCGAGGAGGCCCGCCCGCGCCTCGGCGAGCTGCGCATCGATCGCGCCGACGCGGAGCAACGCCCGGCGCAGGAGAAGTGCGGCCGCGGCCGCGGCCGTGCAGACGGTCAACCCGCCCGCGGCCACCGCCAAGGGCCGGTCGTGACGGAGGGCGAACACAACCCAGATTCCCACGGCAGCCGCAGCCTCGAGCGCGGTGACGCACGCGAGCACCGCGGTCGGCCCGCGGCGAAGCGCCGCGACGGCGAGCGCGAGCCCCGCGAGCACGACGCCGGCGGCGAAGATGAGATCCGCGATCGTCGTCAGCGCCACGTCCTGAGTGTAGAGGGCTAGTTGGCGCGCAGAAGAAGAAGCGCGGCCGCGATCAGAACGGTCGACGCGACGAGCGCCTTGAGCGCCGCCTCGGGCACAGCCGCCAGCGCGTCGGCGTCGAGCGGCAGCGCCGTCCCGTCGTCGAGCCGTGCCGTTCCCTCGACGGCGACGACGCGACGGCGGACGAGCCGAACCGGTGTCGACAGCCGCCGTTGCGCCCAGCTCGACGCGAAGGCGTATGCGGCGGCGGCGAACGCAGCGCCGTGCAGCGTGCGGGCCGAGGCGAAGTACGCGGTGAGCACCGGGAACGCCCCCCAGGCCGCCGGGAACCAGAGTCCCCCGTGGAACGAGCCGCCGAAGAGCTCGAGGTTGTACGCGACGACGAGGAACGCTCCGACCGCGACGAAGACGAGCAGCCACAACGTGCGCGAGACCGCGACAGCGATGCCGATCGCGCACGCGCCCGAGATCGAGACGGCCGCAAGCGTCGCGAGCACCGGGATCGAGATGCGCGTCTGCAGCGGTCTGCCGCGCATCTCGTCGAGAGCGTGGGCGCCGACTCCCATCGCGAGCGCGAAGGCGAGCGTCGTCCAGCCGAGGAGCGTCCAGTCCATGCGTGGTGCGAGCGCCGCACCGACCGCGACGTAGGAGAGGTGCCAGAGCGTGTACGGCGGATGGAGGAGCGTGACGTAGTCGCGCCAGCCGCCCGAGCGCAGCGCGTAGAAGGCCGGCCGCGGGCGCGCCTCGGTCACGCGCGGCGGCCCCAGACGACGATCCCGCCGCCGACGCTCAGTCGCCGCACCCGGACGTCCTCGAGACCGGCCTCCCGCCAGGCGTCGAGGAGGCGTGGCTCGGGCCACTGCCGCCAGAAATCCAGGATGCTCGGGCCGAGGAAGCGGCCGACGTCTCCCCAGCCCGGCGAGACGAGCGCGCCGGCTGCCGGCAGCCCGACGCGGACGTAGAGCTCCCAGAGCGGGCGCCACGCGCCGCGCGGCCGCCCGAACTCGAGCATCGCCACCGTCCCTCCCGGCCGCACGACCCGGGCGAGCTCGCGCAACGTCGCGGGCACGTCGTCGACGTAGCGCAGGAGATACGTGAAGGTGAGTGCCTCGAACTCCGCCTCGCCGAACGGCAGCTCCTCCGCGCGCGACTCGCGCAGTTCGATCCGGTCGCCGAGGTCCGCATGCGCTACCCGCTCGCGCCCCGCGGCGAGCATCTCGGGGCTCTGATCGACGCCGACCACCGTGCGGGTCGGCACCGCGCGCGCAAGCTCGATCGCGACGGCTGCGGTGCCGGACGCGACGTCGAGCACGCGCTCCGCGCCGGACGGGATCCGCGAGACGAGGAACGAGCGCCAGCGCGGGTCCTGGCCGAAGGAGAGCAGTCGCGCGTAGCGGTCGTACGTCGGGCCGAGCGGAGCGAACAGCTCGCGTGCGTGCCGCGTGCGGGCGGAGGCCTCCACGGCCCTATTCTGGCCGTATGACGGTCGCGGAGGACGTCGGGCGCATCGCGGCCGCGGCCGCCGCCTTCGCCGAGCCGGGGGAGGCGATCGCCGGAGTGCTCGTCGCGGAGACGCTCGGGCGGCGTGTCTATCTCTGCGCGTTCGAGACGGCGGAAGGGCGCGCCTGGCTCGGGCTCGACGACGAGGGGAAGCCGCTGACCGAGGTACGGCTCGTGCGGGAGGCGGCCTCGCTTGCCGCGCTTTGCGAGGTGGCGGAGGAATCCGCGGGCGGCGGCCATCTCCCCGATCTCCGGGCGCGGCTGGCCGAGATCCGCGAGACGGACAACCCGGACGGCATCGAGGAAGCGGAGGCCGCTGCGGCGACGCTCGCCGAGACCCTGCAGCCGGAGCCGCGCGTTGCCAGCGGCGCGTACCTCGACGCGATCGGCGCGGCCTCGCGGAGGCTCGAAGAGGCGCTCGGCGAGAGCGCCGGCTCTCCGTTCGCCGCGACGATGCAGGCGGCGCTCGGCGCGGTCGAGGAGCTCGGCGACGACGTCGAGCGCAACTACAAGGTGCCGCTGACCTAGAGGGCGCGGCTACCCTGGGACGGATGGAAGGTGGAGGCTTCGGTTTTCCGTTCGGGGGCGACCCCGAGGACCTGATGCGCGGGCTGCGCGAGTTCGCCGAGCAGCAGGCCGAGAGCGTCCAGGAGGCGCAGCGCGAGCAGTTCGCGACGCTCACGCTGAACACGGCTGTCGAGCTGACCGCGGCCGCGCTGCAGCAGGTGCAGCCGCAGGGCGGCGTCGACGAGCAGGCGATCGCGCTCCGCGACGCGATGCGCGTCCTCTTCCCCGAGGCGGTGGCGCTCGTCAGTGCCGCGCGCCAGGGGTTCATGCGCGAGGGCTAGTCCGCCCGCCCGCAACACCGGCGTAGAATCGCCGCGCCTGTGTCGCTGCTCGACTCCGCCCTCGTCCGCCTTCTGCCGGCGGTGCCGAAGTCCGTGGTGCAGGTGTTCTCCTCCCGCTACATCGCCGGGGCGACGCTCGTCGAGGCCGTCGACTGCGTGCGCGACCTCAACGCCGGCGGGAAGATGGCCACCGTCGACGTGCTCGGCGAGGAGATCACGCGGGAGGACGAGACGCGCGCGATCGCGCAGGCGTACCGCGACGTGTTCGCGGCGATCGACGCGGCCGCGCTCGACGCCAACGTCAGCGTCAAGCTCACGGCGCTCGGGCTCGGCCTCTCGTACGAGCTCTGCCGTGAGAACCTCCTCGACGTCGTCCGGACGGCTGCCGGCAGCGGCAACTTCGTGCGGATCGACATGGAGGACTCGTCGACGACGGACGACACGCTGCACCTGTATCGCGAGCTGCGCGAAGACGGCCACGAGAACCTCGGCGTCGTCCTCCAGGCGCGTCTACGGCGGACGCTCGACGACGTCTGGTCGCTCGCGGACCTGAGCCCGAGCGTCCGCCTCTGCAAGGGCATCTACCTGGAGCCGAGCGCGGTCGCCTTCACGGACGACGAGGCCGTGCGCGCTCACTTCCTGCGCTGCCTCGACGCGCTCTTCGACGCAGGCTGTTACGTCGGGATCGCGACGCACGACGAGTGGCTGCTCGGGGAGTCCCTCGCGCGTGTGTCGCAACACGGGCTCGGCCCGCTCGAGTACGAGCTGCAGATGCTGCTGGGCGTGCGCGAGAGGCGGCGCGACCAGCTCGTCGCCGCAGGGCACCGCCTCCGCGTCTACGTCCCGTTCGGCGAGCACTGGTACGCGTACTCGCTCCGTCGGCTGCAGGAGAACCCGGCGATGGCCGGGACGATCGCGCGCGCGACGGCCGGACGCGTCCTCCGGCTTGGCGCACGATGATCTGGGCGCGCGCCGAGGGCTGCCGCGTCACGCTCGCCGACGGACGCGAGCTGCTCGACCTGACCGGCGGCTTCGGGGTCGCCGCGCTCGGGCACCGCAATCCCCGCATTCTCGAAGCCTGGCGCGAGCAGGAGGTCGTGCACGCGCTGGGAGATCTGGCGGACGCCGAGGTGACCGTGCGTTTGCACGCCGCTCTGCCGCGACCGGCAAAGCTCGCCGTGACCGGGGAGGACGCGATCGAGATCGCTCTCCGCACGGCGCTGCTCGCGACCGGGAAACCGGGCATCGTCGCGTTCGAGGGTGCGTACCACGGCACCGGGTTGCTCGCGCTGGCCGCGACGGGATTCGAGCAGTTTCGCGAGCCGTTCGCGCCGTGGCTGCCCCGGCCCGTGCACCGCCGCCGGTACGGCGAGGATCCGGGACCGCTCCCAGAGGACGCCGCCTGCGTCATCGTCGAGCCGGTGCAGGGAAGGGCGGGCTCGCGGGTCCCGCCGGACGGGTTCCTCGAGACGCTGCGCGGTCGCTGCGACGAGAACGGGGCCTTGCTCCTCGTCGACTCGGTCTTCTGTGGGCTCGGCCGCGTCGGCGAGATGTGGCCGGGCGAGGAGGTCGCGGACGTGCTCTGCGTCGGCAAGGCCCTCGGCGGCGGGCTGCCGCTCTCCGCGGCGCTGTTCTACCGCGACGGCCTGGAGCGGGTCTGGCAGCTCGGCCCCGAGGACGTCTACACCCACACGCACGTCGGGAACCCGCTCGCGTGCGCCGCGGCGCTCGTCGTGCTGGAGGAGGTGCCGAAGCTCCTCGCCCGCGTCCGCAGCCTTGGCGGGCGCTTCGAGAGCGCCGGTTGGCACGGACGCGGGCTGCTGAGAGCACGCGAGGGCAGCGCCGAGGAGGCGCTCGAGCGCGGCATCCTCGTAGTTCCTGCGGGACTCGACGGCTCCCTGATCCAGGCGACTCCCCCGCTGACGATCAGCGACGCCGAGGTGGAGGAGGCGCTCGGCCGTCTGTCCTGAAGGGACACGGCCGGAACCTGGTTCCGGCCGTGGCCGCTGTGGTCTAGTGACTTGGCTCAACCAGGCCAAAAGGTCAGTTGGAGCGCGGTCCGGCGCGAACATGTCCGGAACCAGGTTCCGGACATGTCGGTTCCGAACGTGCCTGTCGGGAATTATGTCGCGCGCCGTGCGTAGAGCAGGAACGTCGCCGGGATGCGGCGGTCGTGGCCCCGCCGGGCGGTTCCGCCCGGGTACTCCTCGAGGGCGGCGACGCGGAGACCCGCGCGGGCGAGCGCGCTCACGACCTGGCCGATCCGCCACAGCCGATCCGGATCGGCCGGGTCGCGGAAGTAGTCGCTACGCCAGCGAAGCAGTGCGTCGACGCAATCGGCGATCGGATGGTCGTCGAAGACGAGGAGCTCGCCGCTCTCGCGGAGCGCGGCGGCGATCCCGGTCGCCCAGCCGTCGAGGTCGTTCAGCCCGTCGAGCACTCCCTCCCCGGAGTAGACGAGGTCGAAGCGGCCGCGCCGCAGCTGGCGCGGCAGCGACTGCGGATCGCCGTCGACCCAGAGGATCTTCGGCCAGCGTTCCCGCGCCGTCTCGAGCGCGGCCGGCCGCGGGTCGACTCCGGTCGCGACCGCTCCGAGCTCCGCGAGCGCCGCGGTCGCCTCGCCCGTTCCGCACAGGACGTGGAGGACACGCTTGCCCTCGAGGTCTCCGAGCGTCCGCTGCACGACCGGCGGCAGCGAGACAGGCTCCGGGCGGGAGCGGTGCGCGGCCTCCCACGCGCGGAGGTTCTCCTCGGTCGGCTCCATCGCGGCTCTACGCCCCGAGCGAGTAGCCGCCGTCCACGACGAGCGTCTGGCCGCAGATCATCGCCGCGTCCGGCGAGCAGAGGAAGGAGACGGTTGCCGCGACGTCTTCCGGCTCGACGAGCCTCCCCGCCGGCGTCCGCTTCACCGTGGCGAGCATCTGCTCCTTATTCGGGAACCAGTCGAGCGCCTCGGTGTCGACCACGCCCGCCGAGACGCAGTTGACGCGGATGCCGCGCGGTGCGAGGTCGAACGCGAGGTAGCGGACGACCGACTCGAGCGCCGCCTTCGACGTGCCGACGAGGACGTAGTTGGGGAGGACGCGCTCGGAGCCGAGGCTCGAGATCGCGACCATCGCGCCGCCCTCGTCCATCGCCGGCGCGGTCGCGCGCGCGAGCGAGAGCAGTGCTCTCGCGTTCGCCGCCAGCGTCCAGTCCCAGTGCTTGTCCTCGGTCTCGAGGGCCGGGCGGATCACGCCTGTCGCGGCGTTGTGGACGACGACGCGGTACGGCCCGTGGGAGGCGAGCTCGTCGACGGTGCGCGGGTCGGCGACATTGCCCCGTACGAGCACGGGTTCCGCGCCCGCTTCCCGGACGAGCGCGGCCGCCCCCTCGGCGGCCTTGTCGTTGCGCATGTAGCCGAGGACGGCGCGCGAGGCTCCGTCCGCCACGAGCCGCAGCGCGATCGCCCGGCCGATCCCGCGCGTTCCCCCGGTGACGAGCACCGAGGCGCCCTGGAGGCTCATCGCAGTCTCGGCAGCGGCTCGTCGGCGGGCGCCGAGCTCGGGAGCTCGCTCCAGCCGGGCCGCGTGCGCGGCTCGCGGCGGCTGTCCTCGGCCTTCGAGGAGGCGTGGCCGAGCCGGTCGAGCAGCTCGATCTTCTCCTCCGCGTACCGGCGCACGGGGTGCTCCTCGGGCAGGTCGAGGACGAGCTCGCGCACACGCGCGCGCAGCTGGTACGCGAAGTGCGGCGTCGCGGGCCCGACGAGCTCGTCGATGTCGCTGAAGGTCGGCTCCGGCATCGTGACGGAGCCTAAAGGTACGTTCGCGGACGTGCGGCGCCCCTCCATCGTCGATGCCATGTTGCTCGGGACGGTGCTGCTGTGGGCGCTGAACATCACCGTCACGAAGTACATGTTCGACCGCGGCTGGCTGCCGCTCGCGTACGGGACGATTCGCTACTTCGCGGCGATCGTGCTCTTCTGGATCTTCACGTACCGGCGCGAGCGCTCCTTCCGGATCGAGCGCGCCGATCTGCGCTACGTCCTGCTCGCGGCGCTCTTCATCTTCACGAATCAGGTCTGCTTCGTGTACGGGGTCAAGCTCGCGCACGCTTCCACCGTCGCCCTGCTGCTCGGCGCGACGCCGGTCTTCATCGGGCTGATCTCCGTCGTGCTCGGGCTCGAGGCGCTTGCCCCGGCGTTCTGGATCGGCGCCCTCCTCACGTTCGTGGGCGTCGGGCTCGTCGCGTCGGCCGCCACCGGCGGGCTCGGCAGCTCGCTCGGCGGCGACCTGATCGCGATCGCGACCGCCTTCACGTGGGCGGCGTACACGGTCTCGATCCGTCCGCTCATGCGCCGTTACTCGCCGTACCGGATCAGCGCGCTCGTGCTCGCGATCGGTTGGGTGCCGCTCGCCGTGGTCGCGCTCGGGTCGGGGCAGATCGCGGACGAGTCGTTCTCGTTCGGCTGGAAGGTGTGGCTCGGGTTCGGCTACGCGGTGATCGGCCCGCTCTTCCTCACGAACATCCTCTGGTTCACGGCGATCGACCGGGTCGGGCCATCGCGCGCCTCGCTGTTCGGCAACCTGCAGCCGTTCTTCGCCGTCTTCTTCGCCCTGATCCTGCTCGGCGAGAGCCTGCACACGCTCGAGATCGCCGGCGGCGTCCTCATCTTCGCCGGGATCGCCTACGAGCGGGTCTGGCGACGCGAGCCCGCCCGCCTGCCCACGGCCGAATGAGCCGGCCGCGGGTCAGCGTCCTGCTGCCCGTGCGGGACGAGGAGCCGTTTCTCGCCGACTGCCTCGCGTCGCTCTCCGCGCAGACGCTCACCGCCTTCGAGGTCGTGGTCGTCGACGACGGCTCCCCGTCGATCGCGGAGGAGCACGCGCGCGGTGACTCGCGCTTCCGGGTCATGCGTCAGGTGCCGGCGGGAATGGTCGCCGCCTCCGAGCGGGCCCGGGAGGAGGCCCGGGCGCCGCTGCTCGCGCGCATGGATGCCGACGACGTCGCGCTTCCGGAACGGCTCGAGCTCCAGGTCGCCGCGATCGAGGAGGAGGGACTGGCCGCGGTGGGCGGGCGGGTGAGTACTTCCCGGCCCCTCCGGCGCTGCAAGGTGCACTTCCTGCGCCGGACGTTCCTCGCAGACGGCCGTCCCGCGGTCGTCCGGGGCTCGGGCCCGACCGGGAAGGCCTTCGCGGGCGGAAGCTCGGCAAGAGATCCACGGCGCACCGGTCGTCCGCGCAGAGCGCGCGGGCGACTACCTCGGCGCGCCCTCTCTCGGCGCGGTGGCGGGGCCGGAGGGAAGGGGGCGGGTCAGGGAGCTCGCCGCGGCGCTCGGCCTCGTCGAAGGAGAGGACTTCGTCGCCGTCGCTTGACAAACGGACGATCTTTATCTATAAAACTAGATATATGGCGTTGATCGAGTTCCATCTGGATGCACGCTCCGGTGTTCCGACCTATCTCCAGCTCGTGCAGCAGGTGCGCCACGCCGTCCAGCTCGGAATCCTGCGGCCGGGCGATCAGCTCCCGACGGTCAAGGAAGTCGTCACGAGCCTGACGATCAACCCGAACACCGTGCTCAAGGCGTACGGCGCGCTCGAGAGCGAGGGGATCGTCGAAGGCCGTCGCGGCCAGGGGACGTTCGTCAAGACCTCCGCGCCCTCGCCGCTCGGCGACGACGTCGGAAAGCTCCGGCGGTCGCTGCGGAACTGGTTCGGCCAGGCGCGCGCTGCCGGTCTCGACGAGCAGGCGATCGAGGCGCTCCTCTCCGAGCAGCGGGGCTCGGCCTCGGTGCGGAGGGTCGCGTGAGCATGGCGCTCGAGACCCGCGGGCTCGGGCGGCGCTACGGCTCGCAGTGGGCGCTGCGGGACTGCACGCTCGAGATTCCGCGCGGCTCGGTCACCGCGCTCGTCGGCCCGAACGGCGCCGGCAAGACGACGCTGCTGCGACTCGCGGTCGGCCTGACCCGGCCCAGCGCAGGCTCCGTCCACGTCCTCGGGCTCGATCCGCATGCGGACGCCGCCGAGGCGCTGCCCCGGGTCGGCTTCCTCGCCCAGGAGCACCCGCTCTACGGCGCCTTCACGGTCGAGGAGATGCTGCGCGTCGGTCGCAAGCTCAACCCTGGCTGGGACGACGAAGCGGCGCGCGACCGCATCGCCGGCCTCGACGTGCCCCTGAAGAAGAAGGTGCGGAGCCTCTCGGGAGGGCAGCGCGCCCAGGTCGCGCTGACGCTCGCGCTCGCGAAGCGGCCGGAGCTGCTCCTCCTCGACGAGCCGGTGGCCTCGCTCGACCCGCTCGCCCGCCGCGAGTTCATGCAGTCGGTGCTCGCAGCAGTGGCGGAGCGCGAGCTGACCGTCGTCCTCTCGTCGCACATCCTCGCCGACCTCGAGCGCGTCTGCGACCACCTCGTCATCCTCACCGCGGGGCGGACCCAGCTCGCCGGCTCGATCGAGGAGATCGTCGCTTCGCACCGGCTGCTGACCGGGCCGCGCGACGAGGCAGAAGACGTCGCGCGCGCTCACGACGTCGTGCGCGAAAGCCACGCCGAGCGCCAGACGACCCTGCTCGTGCGGGCGAACGGTCACGTCTACGACTCCCGCTGGACGGTGCACGACCTCGACCTCGAGGAGATCGTGCTCGCCTATCTCGGGCAGGGTGCAACCCCGCGGCGCGAGGTGGTGGCGTCGTGATCTGGTTGAGCTGGCGCCTGCAGCGGACGGAGACGCTCGTCGCACTCGGGATCCTCGGCCTGTTGACGGCGTGGCTCCTTCCGACGGGGCTCGACATGTGGCACGCCTACTACCACGACGGGCTCGCCGGCTGCCTCTCGACGGCCGGTCCGGGCACCGCGTGCGGCGGCGCGGTCGGGCTGTTCCGGGCGCGGTTCGGAGGCATCGACAACCTCGCGACCTGGTTCAACCTCGTGCCGGGCCTGATCGGCGTGATGCTCGCCCTCCCGCTGGTCTCCGAGCTGGAAAACGGGACGTACCGGCTCGGCTGGACGCAGAGCGTCACCCGCCGGCGTTGGCTGCTCGCCAGGCTCGTCCTCCCGATCGTCGTCGCGCTGCTCGCGGCCGGCGGCCTGATCGCGCTCTTCAGTTGGTGGCGCGGGCCCCTGGGACACCTCGATGGGCGTCTCGACAACGGCACCTTCGACACGACCGGCGTCGTCATGGTCGGGTACACGCTGTTCGCGCTCGGCCTGGCGCTCGCGCTGGGGGCCGTCTGGCGGCGCACCGCGGCATCGGTCGCGGTGAGCTTCGCCGTGTACATCGCGGCCCGGCTGATGGTCGACTCCAAGCTTCGCGACCATCTCGTCTCGGCGGTCAGCGCGACGTGGAAGGGTCGGCCGCCCGCCTCCTTCGAGAACGCCAAGGTACTGAACCTCGTCGCGACCATCCACGGCCACCGGGTGCTCAGCGGCGGCGGCTTCACGGGCGGCGGGGTCAAGCTCCAGGCGCCGAACCTGAACAGGGCGGTCATCCATGCCGTCTACCAGCCCGAGAGCCATTTCTGGCCGCTGCAGTTCACCGAGACGGCCATGTTCTGCGGGGTCGCACTGCTCCTGATCGCCTTCGCCGCCTGGCGCGTGCTTCGCAGCGACTGAAGCGAGGCATAATCGGCCCATGGCCGAAGACTTCATGCCGCTGCTCGGCTGGGATCACGTCGAGTTCTGGGTCGGCAACGCAAAGCAAGCCGCGTACTTCTACGAGCACGCGATGGGCTTCAGCCGGACGGCCTACGCCGGGCCGGAGACCGGAGTCCGCGACCGCGCGTCCTACGTCCTCGAGCAGGGAGACGTGCGCTTCGTCGTCACGAGCGCCTTGCGGGAGGAGCATGAGATCACGAAGCATCACGCGCGGCACGGCGACGGTGTCCGCGACATCTCGCTCACCGTCCCCGACGCCACGCAGGCGTATCGCGAGGCGGTCTCGCGCGGCGCGCGCAGCGTGATGGAGCCGAAGCGCGACGAGGACGAGTTCGGCACGGTCGAGCGCTCGGCGATCGCCACCTACGGCGACACGATCCATACGTTCGTCGATCGCGCGGACTACGCGGGGCCGTTCCTGCCGGGGTACGTGTCGGTCTCCGAGAACGGACACGCCGACCCCGGGGTCGGCCTCCTCAACGTCGACCACGTCGTCGGCAACGTCGAGCTCGGCCGGATGAACTACTGGGTCGAGTTCTACGAGCGCGTCTTCGGGATGACGAACATCCTCCACTTCGGCGACGACCAGATCCAGACGGAATACTCGGCATTGATGTCGAAGGTCATGTCGGACGGGTCCGGCAAGGTCAAGTTCCCGATCAACGAGCCCGCCGAGGGCAAGCGCAAGAGCCAGATCGAGGAGTACGTCGAGTTCTACGGCGGCGCCGGCGCGCAGCACATCGCGCTCGCGTCGAGGGACATCGTCGGCACGGTCGAGGCGATGAAGGAGCGCGGCTTCCGCTTCCTCGACACGCCCGACTCGTACTACGACGAGGCGCCCGGCCGCGTGGGCGAGATCGCCGAGGAGTGGCCGATCCTGCAGGAGCACAAGATCCTCGTCGACCGCGACGAGGACGGCTACCTGCTCCAGATCTTCACGAAGACGGCGCAGGACCGGCCGACGGTCTTCTTCGAAGTGATCGAGCGGCACGGCGCGACGACCTTCGGCGAGGGCAACTTCAAGGCGCTGTTCGAGGCGATCGAGCGCGAGCAGGCGTTGCGCGGCAACCTCTAGGGGGTCCCGAACGGACATCTTCGACGACGCGAGGGCGGCGAGCCGGCAGGCGCGCTCGCTGCGCCGCGTCGGGCACCGCCCCTTCCCGCTCCCCGACAGCCGCTGGACGCTCGGGCAGACGTGGGAGCAGACGTTCTGGGCGCATTGGGCCGTGCCCAAGGCCGACCTTCGGCAGCGGGTGCCCGACGAGCTCGAGATCGAGGAGCACGACGGGAGCGCCTGGCTGGGGATCCAGTTCTTCCGGGTGCGCGCGCTGCGGGCGCGCGGGGCCTTGCCGGTGCCGGGGATCTCGTCCTTCCTGCAGCTCAACGTCCGCACGTACGTGCGCGGTCCCGACGGCCTGCCCGGCGTGTGGTTCTTCAGCATCGACGCATCGAGCCGGCTCGCCGCGCTGGGCGTGCGCCGCATCTACCGCGTCCCCGCGTTCTACGCACGCATGACCCTCGAGCCGGTGGGCGACTGGCAGGAGACGGAGTGTGTCCGGGTGGGACAGCCAGGTCGCGTCTTCGCGGCGCGGTACCGGGCGACGAGCGAGACGCGCCACGCCGCAGCCGGCTCGCTCGAGGCGTTCTTCACCGAGCGCTACCGGCTCTTCGCCGCCGACGCGAGCGCGGAGATGCACCACGATCGCTGGCTGCTGAGCCCGGCCGAGGCCGAGGTCGAGCTGACGTCGCTCGTGCCGTTCGCGCTGCCCGGCTCCCCGCAGTGCCACTTCGCGTTCCGCCAGGACGCGCTCATCTGGCCGCCTGAGCCGATCGGCGTCTAAGAACTCGTTTCGAGCTGACCACGCGCCGAACAGCGCGGCCGGGCAGCCCGTGCTCGGTTCGATGCGAGTTCCGTGCCCCTGCGTACGCTTCCCGGCGTGGAGGCCCAGCGGAAAGCCGCGCTCTGGTCGGTTGTCGCAGCGCTTGCGCTGATCGCGCTCAAGCTCGGCACGGGCCTGGCGACGCACAGCCTCGGCCTCGTCTCAGAGGCGGCGCATTCGGGCACTGATCTGATCGCCGCGCTCCTGACCTTCTTCGCCGTCGGCGTCGCCGTGCGCCCCGCGGATCCCGGCCACCAGTACGGGCACGGGAAGGCCGAGCACCTCGCGGCTCTGGCCGAAGGGGCGATCCTCGTCCTCGCGAGCGTCTTCATCGTCTGGCGGGCGATCGTGCGCCTCGCCGACGGGGGCACCACGGTGCACGCGACGTGGTACGCCCTCGTCGTCGTCGGGATCGTGATCTGCATCGATCTCGCCCGGACGACGGCGTCGTGGCGCGCGGCGCGGGCCTACTCGAGTGCTGCGTTCGCCTCGAACGCGCTCCACTTCGGCAGCGACCTCGCCGGCTCCGTGGCCGTCCTCGTCGGACTGCTGCTCGTACGCGCGGGCCATCCGCGGGCTGACGCGGCCGCCGCGCTCCTCGTCGCCACGCTCGTCCTACTCGCCGCAACCCGGCTGATGCGGCGCAACGTGGACGTCCTGATGGACCGCGCTCCGGCGGACGCGGAGGAGGCGGCGCGTCAGGCGATCGTCGACGTGCGGCCCGCGGTCCAGCTGCGCCGCCTCCGCATGCGGCAGGCGGCCGGGCGCGTGTTTGCGGACGTCGTGATCGGCGTCGACTACGGCGCCGCGGTCGGGCAGGGGCATGCCGCCGCGGATCTCGTCGAGCGGGCGGTGCAGGCGGCGCTGCCGGAGGCGGACGTCGTCGTCCACGTCGAGCCGACAGGCCCGGCGGGCGCGGACGTGCGCGAGCGCGCGCACGCCGCGGCGCTCAACGTGCCGCGCGTCCGTGAGGTGCACAACGTCGCAGTCCTCTCCGTCGACAGCGGTACGGAGCTGTCGCTCCATCTCAAGCTGCCCGGTGGGCTCTCGCTCGAGGAGGCGCACGCGATCGCGGAGCAGGTGGAGCGGGCGATCGAGCGCGCGGTGCCGGAGGTGTCGTCGGTGCAGACGCACCTCGAGCCGCTCGGCGAGGAGGCAGCGGGCACGGAGGTCGTCGGCGACGCGGCGACCGTGCGGCGCATCGTCCGCACCGAGCTCGGGATCGATCCCGCGGAGCTCCGCTTCGTGGACACCGACGAGGGGCTCGTCGCCTACCTCACGCTGAGGCTCGGCTCCGACACGCTCGCCGCCGCCCACGCCGACGCGAGCAGGATCGAGGAGCTGATCCGCCGCGAGCGGCCCGAGATCGCAGACGTCGTGGTACACACAGAGCCGCGATGAGGCTCTGCATGTTCTCTCCGCGCGACCAAGACCTGGAGCGCGGCTGGCCCGGGTGGATCGACGGCGAGACGGTGGTCCAGCTCGCGGCGCAGACGCTGCAGGCGTTCTTCTCGGGCGGCGGCCAGGCGCGCGAGCACGCGGAGTACCCGCTCGCGGACGTCGTCTTCCGCGCGCCGGTGCTCCACCCGCCGTCGGTGCGGATCTTCGACGACGACGGCGATTTCGTGTTCGCGAATCCCGCGGCGGTCAAGGCGGCCGGCGAGGAGCCGGGAGTGGAAGGCGCCGAGGCGGTGGAACGGATGGCCGCGATCATCGGGGCCGACGGCGCGATCGGCGGCTTCACCCCGCTTGTCGAGTGGGTGGCGCTCCGGCTGCGCGGGGCGAAGCAGCGAGACTTCGCGCTCGAGCTCGGCCCGGTCGTGACCACTCCCGACGAGGGGTCGCCGCCGCACGTCGACTGGGCGCAGCTCGTTGCGCACGCCGCCGAGAACACGACGCTCTTCCCCGGAGACCTGATCGTCCGATGAGGGTCGCCGTCGTCGGCGCCGGCGTGATGGGCTGCGCGACCGCCTGGGCGTTGCGCGAGCGCGGCGCCGAGGTGACGGTGCACGAGCAGTTCGACCTGGACCACGCCCGCGGCTCGAGCCACGGGCGCACGCGCATCTTCCGCGTCGCGTATCCCGAGGCGTCCTGGGTTCGCTTCGCGCAGGACGCGTATGCCGGCTGGCAAGAGCTCGATCCGGGCCTGCTCGGGCTCTATGGCCTGCTCGAGCTCGGCCGCGACCCGGAGCTCACGTCGGCCGGAGCGCTCGACGAGTGCGGTGTGCCGTACCGGCTCCTGGACGCGGACGAGGCGCGCGTGCTCGGCGCGAGCCTGCCCGACGGGTGGACGGCGCTGCACGTCCCCGACGCCGGCGTCGTGTTCGCGGAGCGGGCGCGCCTTGCGTTTCTCGAGGCGGCCGGCGTCGAGGTCGAGACGAACCGGCGGATCGAGTCGACCGACGAGCTCGACGCCGACGCCGTCGTCGTCACCGCCGGCTCGTGGGTCCGCGACCTCGTCCCCGACCTCCCGGTGAAGGTGACCCGCGAGACGGTCGTCTACTTCGAGCGAGCAGGCCCGCCGCCGCCGTCGATCGTCGACCTGAACGCGGAGACGGGCGGACATGGGATGTACTCGCTGCACGACCCGGTTCACGGGCTGAAGGCCGGCGCGCACCATGCCGGCGCCGAGGCGGATCCCGGCACCGAGGCGCCGCCCGATCCAGCGCTCGTCGAGCGTATCTCGGCCTGGGTCCGCGAGCGCTTCCCGGACGTCGAGCCGGAGCCGGTCGAGGCGCAGACGTGCCTCTACACCACCACGGCGGACGAGCGCTTCATCCTCGAGCGCCGCGGCCGGGTCGTGATCGGCTCCGCCTGCTCGGGACACGGCTTCAAGTTCGCGCCCGCGGTCGGACGCAGGCTTGCGCAACTCGCGCTCGGAAATGAGGATGGGGAGTCGTGAGGCGCGTGTTCGTCCTCGCAGTCGGAGCCCTGGCGGCGGTCGTCGTCACCGCCCAGGCGCCTGCCTCGCAGATGGGACGCTCGCCGATCTGCACGCGCGGGCTCACGACCGTCCAGCGCGATCCTCGATACCTGCTGCCGCTGACGGACAATCCGATCGGGCCCGCTGCGAAGGCGGCGCTTCGCTACACGCGTCCTAAAGACCGGCCGGAGGTGACGCGGGCGGATCTCGCCACGGCCGATCACGAGCGGGGAGGCGGAGCGAGGTTCGAGTGCGGCACGCGCGTGTGGCGGCGCACCGTCGTCGTCTACGTCACGCTACGGGCCTTCGAGCCGAGCGGAAGCCTCTCGGAGAACGTCTTCTACGTCGGGCGCTTCAGGGCCGGCTACCGCGTGTGGCAGGTCGTCCACTGAGAGCCCGCTAGTAACCTTCGACCATGCCGTTCTACCAGCGTCTCGGCGACGTTCCGCGGAAGCGCCACGTCCAGTTCCGCGACAACGGGACGCTCCTCACCGAAGAGGTGATGGGCCTCGAGGGCTTCACCGGCAACGAGTCGATCCTCTACCACCTCCACTCGCCGTGCCGCGTCATGGAGCAGGCCGGCTTCGAGCCGATCGAGCGTGAGGAGTGGATGCCCGAGCAGCACGGACACCTGCACTTCAAGACGTTCGACGTCGCGCCCGGGGGCGACGAGATCACCGGACGCCGGCTGCTGATGTGGAACGACGACGTCGAGATCTCGCTCTGCCGCCCGTCCGGCTCGATGGACTACTTCTTCCGCAACGGCGAGGGCGACGAGGTGATCTTCGTCCACGAGGGCTCAGGGACGCTCGAGACGATCTTCGGCGACCTGCCGTACAAGGAAGGCGACTACGTCGTCGTCCCGCGCGGCACGACGTACCGCTTCAAGCCCGAAGGTCCTCAGCGGTACCTCGTCTTCGAGACCCCGGGGCTGATCGAGATCCCGCGCCGCTACCGCAACCAGTACGGGCAGCTCGTCGAGGGAGCGCCGTACTACCACCGCGACATCCATCCGCCGACCGAGCTGCACACGGTGCGCGAGCACGGCGAGTACCCGGTCAAGGTGCGCGTGCGCGGCGGCTACCAGACCTACGTCGTCGACTACCACCCGTTCGACGTGGTGGGCTGGGACGGCTACCTCTATCCATGGACGTTCTCGATCCACGACTTCGAGCCGATCACCGGCCGCATCCACCAGCCGCCGCCGTCGCACCAGACGTTCGCCGGCCGGAACTTCGTGATCTGCTCGTTCTGCCCGCGCAAGCTCGACTTCGACCCGCTCGCGGTGCCGATCCCCTATCACCATTCGAATCTGCAGTCGGAGGAGATGATCTACTACGTCTCCGGGAACTTCGGCTCGCGGAAGGGCGTCGAGGTCGGCTCGATCACCCTCCATCCGTCCGGCCTGCCGCACGGGCCGCAGCCCGGCCTGGCCGAGAAGGCGATCGGCATGCACGAGACCCACGAGCTCGCCGTGATGTGCGACACGTTCCATCCGCTGAAACTGACGGAGTTCGCGCACGAGCTCGACGACGGAACGTACTGGCGCTCCTGGTACGCGAACGCGCAGAACGGCGACGCCGCGGCCGAGGACACGGACGCCTCGGGCGCCGGGCTGACCTCCCACCTGTAGAGCTGCTCCTCCGGGCTCCGCAGCCGTTCTCGCTCGAGCTGACGACCGCGCGGTTCCGCGCGTTCGGGCTCGACCGGGCGACCGTCTGGGAGGACGGAGCGCTCTATCGCGCCGTCGGCGGGCGCGAGCTGCGGATCACGGCGGCCGAGGGCGGCGTCGACGTTGAGCCGCTCGATGCCGAGACCGAGCCCGTCGTTCGCAGGCTGCTCGGGTTCGAGTTCGACCTCGTCGCCTTCTCGGCGTGGGCGGTGGGAGACGAGCAGATAGCCCCGCTCGTCGCCCGCTTCGCGGGGTTCCGTCCCACGCTCGCGCCGGACCCGTTCGAGATGCTCGTCGGCGCGATCACGGCGCAGCAGGTCTCGCTCTTCGCGGCGGGAGCGATCCGCAGCCGGTTCGTCGAGCGGTTCGGAGAGCGGGTCGGCCGGGCCTGGGCCTTTCCGGCGCGCGAGCGGGTGGCCACGGTCTCGGAGGACGAGCTCTTCTCGCTCGGCTTCTCGCGCCGCAAGGCGGAGTACGTCATCGCCCTCGCACGCTCGGACGTCGACCTC
>DATEHY010000032.1:0-3922 GCA_035279325.1 Gaiellaceae bacterium | reverse complement strand
TATTGACTCGCCATCGTCTCCATGAAGGCCTCGTCGTAGGAGGCCGGAGACTTCCGCAGCAGGAGTCGGCGCACGGTCTTCGGCTCTCGACTAGCCGGCGGGAACCCGGAAGACGACGAACTTCTTGTCCACATAGGCCGGCCGCAGGCCGTCTCGCTCGATCGTCGACACGGGCCCCGAGCGGGTGAGGACGAGCCACTGCGCACGCCACGCCTGCGGCTCCTCGAGCGAGGGGTGCGTGAAGAAGCGCAGAACCGCGCGCCTCCGCTTCGCCAGCTCGTTCGGATAGGTATTCGCGGCGTGCGTCGGCGGCACGGCCACGGCGTAGATCGGCGCGAAGGCGATCGCGCGGTAGCTCGTCGCGAGGTCCGAGAAGACGACCGAGCGGACCGGCACGTCGTGCTGCAGGAACCGGATCAGCCCCGGCGTCAGCGCGTCCCGGTCGTGCCTGACCTCGGGCGTCCAGTGCGAGAACCCGTGCACGGCGACCGGCAGCACGAACAGGAAGACCGCCAGGCCGGTCGTGACCCCGCGCACGCGGCCGGTGGGACGCGGCAATCGCGCGCCGCGCCGCCAGGCGAGGGCGGCACCGACGACGAGCGCAGCGATGCCTCCGTAGAGGGCGAACCAGACCACCCACGCGGGCTCGGTCTTCGGAGCACGCAGCCCGAAGTCGCCGGTGTACGCGACCTGGAGCCAGATCCCGAAGGCGAGCGCGCCGGCGAGCGCGAGCGTCCGCGAGAGGCGGCTCACGATCGCAGTGCCGCCCGCGAGCGCCACGGCGAACGGGATGAAGCCGGAGGCGCGACGCGACTGTGAGAGCGACACGGCGTTCGAGAAGTGCGGGAAGACGAGCGGCCATAGCTCGATCCCGAGCACCGCGACCGTGCCGCCCAGGACGAGCGCGCTCCACCGCCGCCGCCGCGCGAAGAACGCGAGCGGCACGAGGAGGAGGGCGATGACCGCGACGGCTCCGTTCCGGTCGATCCGCGCCGGCGCGAGGCTGTAGCGGGCGAGCGAGTGAATCACGAGGTCGGCGCGGTAGTGGTGCAGGTTCTGGCGGAGCTGCGCCGGGTTCGGTGAGACGGGGATCGTCTGGTCGACGACCGGCCGGAGCCAGAGAAAGGCGAGCGCCATCGGCAGCCCGAAGACGGCGAATGCGATCAGGCCGGTCTTCAGATCGGCGCCGCGCGTGAGGAGGGCGCGCGCCACGACGAACGCTCCGAGCGGGATCGCGAGGAAGAGCGCGTACGTGGGATGGACGAGCGCGAGCGAGCCCGAAATCGCGGCCAGCATCACCGCGACCGGCCAGGTCGGCCTGCGGACGAAGTAGAAGAAGAAGGCGATCGCGGCGGGGACGAGGAGCTGCGTCGCGACGCTCGCGGGCTCCCAGAGGAAGCGGTACACGCCGCCGTGTCCCTGCGCGAACACCTTGTACGCGAGCTGCCCGAGCACGACCGCGAAGGCGAGCCCCGTCGAGCGGAAGATCGCCCAGCCCATCTCGAAGGCGACGACGAGGGCGAGCGGCACGAGGATGCTCGCCTCGTGGGCGGCGACGCTCGTCGGGTCGACTCCGGCGAGCCTGGCCACGAGCGCGAGCCAGGCGTGCCAGAGCGGGAACGCGTAGCCGGGATGGAGGCCGCCGTGCGCGAACTCTCCGACGTCGTGCAGCGACAGCGACCCGAGCGTGTCGAGCTTCCGGATCCGGCCGAGATGGAAGAAGACGTCGCCCGTGAACGCGCCCTGCACGAACCAGATGCCGGCGCCGAGCGCGATCCCCGCGACGACGAGAACGCCGCGCATGAAACGCGCGCCGCCGGGCATCCGCACGCTTTCGGCCTGACGTCCGGTCAGCGACCAGGCGAAGGCGAGCGCGCCGGCCGCGAGCTCGAACGCGAGCGTCACGTCCAGCGAGGCTCCCAGCGCGAATGTCAACGCCAGGCCGGCGCCCACGAGCGTGATCGACGCGGCGAACGCGGCCGCGGCGCTGCGCAGGCCGAGGCAGCGCGCGACGAGCGTGCCCGGAAACAGGACGACGAGCGTGCCCGCGGCGAGCCGCACCCAGAGCCCGAACCCGGTCTCGGGCAGGAGCCGCGAGATGCCGAGGAGGGCGGCGATCGCGGCAGGCGTGACCAGCCGCCAGAGGATTCCGGTGGGCAGGGCGGCCGGCTTCCGCACCTCGACCACCGGATGCGCGAGCCAGTTCATCTCGCCGCTCCCGGGACCGGGCGGGCGTGCAGCCCCTCCCAGGCGAGGATCACGGCGCCGGGCAGGCTGACCGCGATCGTGACGACGAAGAAGAGGAATCCGGCCGAGAAGGCGCGGTCGGCCGAGACGCCGAGAGCCCCGAGAAAGCTCACGAAGAACGATTCCCTCACCGCCAGGCCGTTGATCGTGAATGGCACGAGCATCACGAGGAAGAGCAGCGGCCCCATCACGTAGTACGGCCGCGGCGAGAGGTCGACTCCCACGGCCTTGCCGGCGCACCAGATGGCGAGCACGCGCGCCGCCTGCACCGCGACCGTGAGCACGAATGCCCAGCCGAGCAGCCGCAGCCGGTTCCGGTAGGCGTGGAGGCCGAGGTAGACGTCGCGGAGAACCGCCTCGAGGCGCAGCCGCTGCAGCGCGGGTCGCAGCCGGTGCAGCAGCGGATGCAGGCGGGTGGAGAAGAGAACGAACGCGCCCGCCGCGCTCACGACGACGAACGCGAGCTCGACCCAGACGTAGCCGCCGACCGAATAGCGGCCGACGGCGAGAACGAAGCCCGCGGCGGCAAGGAGCAGCGTGGCGGCACCGCCGAGCGCACGCTCGAGCAGCACCGTTCCCGCGACGGGGCCGCGCGCACCGGGATGCCGTTTGGCCGTCTCGTAGATCCGCGACGCGTCGCCGCCGAGCGAGGTCGGCAGCACCTGGGCGGCGGCGTACGCGACGAAGGTCGTCCGCACGAGCCAGCCGAGCCGCTCGTGCACACCGCTCGCCGCGAGCAGCCTGAGCCAGCGCCAGCCGAGCGGCCAGACGGACAGGACCCAGATGGCGCAGGAAGCGAGCCACCAGCCGATGCTCGCGCGGGCTAGGACGTGTCCCGTCCGGCCGAGGTCGATTCGCCAGAGGATGTAAGCGGTGGCGAGGCCGGTGATGAGAAGCGTCCCGCCGGTGCGCCAGAGACGGGAACGAGTCACCCTGTAGCCATCACCTTCACCCGTCCGCGAGTGTAGTGGGCGACCCTGTCGAGCTCGCGAAGCCTGCGGCTTCGCTCGTTGGGAGAACGGCCGCTGTCGGGCGCTCGCGCGCGGCGGAGGCCGACGCGAGCGCGGCCCGGCCTCCGGCTAAGTCGCCGCTATCGCGGCTGTCTTACCCTCCGGCCCTTCACCTGGTTAGGGTTCGATCGCTTCGAACCTCGCTTGCACCAAAGGCGGCGGCGTAACGTCGCGTTACGACGCCGCCGAAGTAGCGAGCGCGCACGCCGCCGAAGGCGGTCTGCACGCTCGCGACGGAATACGGACTTGAACGCACGCGACCCAGGACAAACTTCAGCACGGAGCCGTCGGGAGACCGCACTCTCCCGGCGGCGGAGTTCCTTGGCCCAGCTCACGAGACCAACGGTCCCGTGAGCTCTCAGACGACGATCCTCGTCACCGCGTGCGGCGCGCCGGGGGCGGCTCGTCTGTTGCGGGCTCTGCGCGACAACGGCGAGCGCGAGGTGCGCCTCGTCGGCGTGGACATGTCCGAGCGCGCCATCGGCCGGCACTTCTGCGACACGTTCCACCTCGTCCCGCCCGGCGCCGACCCGACCTTTCCCGACGCCCTGCTCGCCCTCGTGGAGAAGGAAGGCGTCGACGTCGTCCTGCCGGAGTCGTCGCACGACCTGCATCACCTGGCGCCGCGACGAGGCGAGTTCCCGGTGCCCGTGATGATCTGCGAT
>DATEHY010000031.1:0-39845 GCA_035279325.1 Gaiellaceae bacterium | reverse complement strand
CCTTTCGCCGAGCGAGTCCTTCCTCGCGTGGGCGATCGGGCGGGTGATCAGCTCGCTGCCCCTCACGCCGGGCGGGATCGGCTTCGTCGAGCTCGGGATGATCGGGACGCTCGTCGGCTTCGGCGCCTCGCATGCGCACGTCGTGGCGGCGGTTCTCCTCTACCGCGGCCTCGTCATCGTCCCGACGCTCCTGATCGGCGCAGTCGGAGTGATCGCGTTCCGGCTCAAGCCGTCCGCGGCGGCCGCGGACCCGCCTCGCTGACTTTACGTTGCGCTTACACGAGATTGCGCCGGCGCTGACAAAGCGGCGCGACGATGCGAAGGCAAACGGGCGAAGAAGTTAGGAGAGAGCATCAGATGAAGAAGACGATCGTCTTTGTCGCCGTGGCGCTGGCGCTGGCGATTCCCACGAGCGTCGCGCTCGCGAAGGGAACACCCGGCTCGCACGGCAAGTCCAACCCGATGGTCATGTACGTCGTCAAGGGCGCGCTGTCCGACTACACGGCGGCGACGAGCCAGACTCCCGGCTCGATTTCGATCACCGTCACCCACTCGAACTTCCACAGCTCCTTGAAGGGCCAGACGATGACGTTCTCGACCACGGCGAAGACGCGGGTCACGTTCCAGAACGGTGCGACCCAGATCACCGACGGTGCGAAGGGGATCCTCAAGTTCAAGGCTCCGCTGCACCGCAAGGGCGACACGACGTTGCTCACGACGCTGACGGCCAACGCCAAGGCGCTCCACATCATCGATCAGGCTCGTAGCTAGAACTCCACCCCGCCCCTTCGGGGGCACCGACTGCGGCGAGAAGAGGTCGCGCCACCCGGCGCGGCCTCTTCGTTTTCGGCGGCTAGCGCGTCAGAGTCACCTTGCGGAGGCCGGCCGGGCTGTCGAGGTCGAGGCCGCGGAGGCTCGTCAGCCGCATCGCCGCCACCTGCCCCGGCACGACGGCGGTGAGCGGGCTGAGCCACTCCGGGACGCCGGGCGCGAGCACGAGCTTCGTCTGCGCCCGGCGCAGCACGGCGCGCACGTCCGAGACCGCGACGAGCCGAGCGCCGCGGGCCCGGAGCGGCGGCACGATCTCCTCGACGCTCGGCCGCGCCGGCCCGCTCGGCGCAACGACGACGACCGGCCAGCCCGGCTGGATCGCGGCGATCGGGCCGTGCATCAGGTCGGCGGGCGAGTAGGCCTCGGTGACGAGCCCCGACAGCTCGCGGATCTTGAGCGCGATCTCGAAGCCGGTGCCGTAGTTGACTCCGCGCGCAACCACCGTCAGGCCGACGGCGTCCCGGTACTCCTCGAACGCGGGCGTCTCGGAGAGGGAGAGGTCGATCTGCGCCGCGAGCGCCTCGGGCATCCGGGAGAGCTCGTCCTTGGCCGCCGGGTCGTCTCCGAGTGCGAAGAGGAGGGCGACGGCACCGAGCGAGTTGAGATAGGTCTTCGTCGCGGCGACCGCCTGCTCGCGCCCGGCCTCGAGCGGAAGCACCGCCTCGGCCGTCCGGGCGAGCGGCGACTCGACGTCGTTCGTCAGTGCCAGCGTCGGCCGGCCCTGCTGCCTCGCCTCGGCGAGCACCGCCACGACGTCCGGCGAGGCGCCGGACTGCGAGATCCCGATCACGAGGGCGCCGTCGAGGCGCGGCGGCTGCCCGTAGATCGTGTAGAGCGACGGCGTGGCGAACATGACCGGCACGCGATGGGCTCGGCCGAGAAGGTACTGGGCGTAGCGCGCGACGTTCGAGGAGCTCCCGCGCGAGGCGATCAGGAGGTAGCGGATGTCGCGCCGGTGGAACAGGCGCGCAGCCCGCCGCGCCGACTCCGCCTGGCGCTCGAGCAGGCGCGCGAGCGCCTCCGGCTGCTCGCGCAGCTCAGTCTCGAGCCACGACATCGTCCCGTCCAGAGCAGAGGACGGCCTGGATCTCGAGCCGATCGTCGAGCACGACGACGTCGGCGGGGGCGCCCGGCTCGAGGAAGCCGACGTCACCGCGGGCGAGGAAGCGGGCCGGCACCTCGGTCGCCGCCCCCACCGCCTGCTCGAAGGGCACCCCAAGCGCGTGGAGGTTCCGCACGGCCTCGATCATGGTCAGCACCGTGCCGGCGAGCGTCCCATCCTCCCGCATCGGGGCGGCTCCGTCCTCTACCGCCACCTCGACGTCTCCGAGCTGGAACGTGCCGCCGTTGCCGGCGGCTCCGGCGGCGGCCATCGCGTCGGTGACGAGCGCGACGCGGCCGGCAGCGCACGCCCACACGAGCCGGACGGTCTCGTCGGCCAGGTGGTGGCCGTCGACGACCATCGCGATCACGACTCCCGGGCGCGTCAGAGCGGCTCCGGCGATTCCGGGATCGCGGGAGCGGAAGGGACGCATCGCGTTGAAGACGTGCGTGACGCCGCCGACCCCGAGGTCGAAGGCCTGATCGGCCTCCGTCGCGGTGGCGTTCGTGTGCCCAGCGGAGACCGCGACGCCGCGCTCTCGGAGGCGCTCGACGAGGGCGTCCGCGCCGGGCAGCTCGGGCGCGAGCGTCATCTGCGTGACGACCCCCGCGTCGAGCAGGCGGTCGAGCAGCTCGACGTCGGGCGCCCGGAGGTGGCTCAGTGGGTGCGTGCCCGGCCGGTCCGGCGAGAGGAACGGGCCCTCGAGGTGCGCCCCGAGGATGCGCGGGCCGGGGGCTTCCGCCGGCATCGCACGCAGGGCCTCGATCGTCGTCTCCTCCGCCGAGGTGATGAACGTCGGCTGGTACGCGGTCACACCGGCGAGCAGCAACGCCTCGCCGGCGCGGCAGTAGTCGTCAGCCGAGGCGGAGAGGAAGTCGACGCCGCCGTATCCGTTCACCTGCAGGTCGACGAAGCCGGGGATCGCGACGCGGCCGCGCGGGCCGCCGCCGAGGCCGACGGCGACGATGCGCCCGTCCTCCGCCTCGACGTCGCCCGCCACGAGCTCGCCGCGGACGAGCGCCGCCTCGACGCCGAGCCTCACCGGCCCGCCGCCTGCCTGACGGAGCCGCCCGCGGCTTCGAGCCGAGAACGAGCGTCGCCGGCATCGACGCCCGCGAGGAGCGAGACGAGCGCGACACGCGCATCTCCGGCGGCCGCGGCGAGCGCCTCGTCCACCTGCTCCTCCGACGCGCCGCTCGCGAGCACGACGTTGCGCCGGGCGCGCTCCCTGAGCTTCTCGTTCCCCGGAGCGACGGCGACCATGAGGCCCCCGTAGGTGCGGCCGAGCCGGATCATCGTCACCGTCGAGATCGTGTTGAGGACGAGCTTCTGCGCGGAGCCGGCCTTGAGCCTCGTCGAGCCGGCCAGCACCTCGGGGCCCACGACGACGGCAACCTCGTGGTCGGCCAGCGCCGCTGCCCGGCTGCTCCGGACACTCGCCACGGCGACGCCGAGCGCTCCGGTCTCCCGTGCCGTTTCGAGGGCGGCGAGCACGAACGGCGTCGAGCCGCTCGCGCTGACGGCGACGACGCAGTCCTCGGGCCGGAGGGAAAGCCCGCGCAGTGCGTTCGTCGCCGCCGCACGATCGTCCTCGCCCGCGTCCTGGCCGGCGACGACCGCGAGGACCTCGCCGGGTGGCGAGCCGAAGGTGGAGCCGCACTCGCTGGCGTCGAGCGCCGCCAGTGCGCCCGACGTGCCGGCGCCCGCGTAGACGAGCCGGCCGCCGCGGCGCATGCGCTCGACGATCGCTTCGATCGCGACGGCGAGCTCGTCGCCCGCCTCGGCGACCGCCGCCGGAACGGTGGCGTCCTCCTCGTTCAGGACGCGCACGAGGTCGCGCGTCGAGCGGAGGTCGAGATCGGCGAGATCGGTTCGCGCAGCCTCCGTGGTCGCGGTCTGCGGCCGGCCGGTGAGCGCCGCGCTGACGGCCTCCCAGACGAGCGGCGCGTCGGGCGTGGCGAGGTGGGTCATGTGCCCGCACGCCTCGTAGCCCCACGTCCAGAGGTCCTCGACGCCTTCCTCGCGCGTCGCGGCGATCGCCGCCTCGAGGTCGGGGATGTCCTCGCGCGTGAGGCCGAAGCTCGGCACCCAGAGCTGCGCGCCGACGCCGTGCCGGTCGGCGGTCTCGCGCAGCAGCCGTGCGAAGCGGCGCACGAACTCCTCGGCCGACCCGTCCCAGTGTTTCCAGTACGGATCGGTGACAAGTGTGGCGAGGCCGGGGAGCAACGCGACGTCGTTCCAGTCGGCGAGCCCCTGCGTCCCCTGGGTCGAGGGCAGGAGGCAGATCGCGTTCGCGCCGCCGCGCGCCGCCACATGAGCGAGCATCTCGCGGAGAAAGTCGACGACCGAGGACTCCCGGAACGCCTGCACCTCGGGCGTCCGCTCGGCGGGAACCGGGCCGCCGAACCGCTCGGCGCACCTGTCGCAGCGACACGTCCAGCGCGCCGGGTCGTCGACGCCGACGTGCTCCGGCACCACCCAGGCGGGCTCGTCCCAGAAGACCGAGTCGACGCCGCACTCGAGCACCCAGTCGGCCCAGTCCTTGCAGAAGGCGCGGTAGGCGGAGCTGTTGAGGCACGCGGCGGCGACGCGGCGGCCGTCGTCGAGCACCTGGCACTCCTCGGGATGGAACGCGACCCACCGGCTCTCGGCCTCGCCGCCGAACGTGCGGCCGAGCCCCCACGGGCTCGCCTGGACGATGAGGCCGGCCGCGTGCGAGATCGCGACGATCTCGGCCATCGTCTCGCGGTAGTACGCGAAGTCGTTCTCGGAGAACGTGTGGAGGACGCCCGTGTAGCCGCGGGCTGCGAGATCGGCCATGTCTCGCTGGACGTGCCGCGGGATCCTGACGCCGAAGTACGAGCAGCCGGCGCGAGCCGTCGAAGTGGTCATGACCACCTCACGCCTTCACGGCCCCGGCGGTGAGGCCGAAGGCGATCCGGCGCTGCACGAGCAGGAAGAAGAGCACGACCGGGATCGCGATCAGCGTGGACGCCGCCATCAGGCCGCCCCAGTCCGTCGCCCGGCTCGTCCCGGTGTAGTACGAGAGCCAGACGGTGATCGTCTGTTTCGACTGGTCGTTGAGCAGAAGGCGGGCGAAGACGTACTCGTTCCAGCTCGTGATGAAGGCGAAGACGGACGTGGCGACGAGGCCGGGCGCCACGAGCGGGAGGAGGATCCGCATGAAGGCGCCGAGACGGGTCGAGCCGTCGACCATCGCCGCCTCCTCGAGCTCCTTCGGTATGCCGAGCAGGAAGCCGCGGAGCGTCCAGACCGAGAACGGCAGCACCGCGCTCACGTAGACGACGATCACGCCGGCGAGCCGGTTGACGAGGTTGAGGCCAAGTACCGGGACGTGGGCCAGGAGAACGTAGAGCGGGATGATCAGCCCGATGCCCGGCAGCATCTGCACGCCGATCAGCAGCACGATGAACGTCTTGCGCCCGGTGAACCGGTACTTCGCGAGCGCCACCGCCGCGAGGAAGGCGAGCACCATCGCGATTCCGACGGCGACGAGCACGACGATCACGGTGTTCTTCACGTCGGCCCAGAAGTACGGCTTGTGGATCGCCTGGCGGAAGTGCTGCAGGGTCGGGTGCAGGGGGAACCAGGTCGGAGTAACGCTGTTGATCTGATCCGTCGTCTTGAACGACGTCGAGATCATCCAGAAGACCGGGAAGATCATCACCGCGAAGAGCGCGAGACCGACGACGTTCCAGCCGAGCCTGGGCAGGCCCCGCGACCTCACTCGACCTCACCGACCCGGACCATGCGCCGCACGTAGTAGACGCTCATCACCGCGACGATCGCAAGCATGAGGATCGAGATCGCCGCGCCGCGGCCGTAGTCGCTCGAGATGTACGCCTCCTCCCAGAGATAGACGCCCATCACGTAGTTCGCGGGGACGACGGCGGGCTGGCCGATCAGCAGATAGACCTGGGTGAAGACCCCGAAGTCCCAGAGGATCGAGAGGCTCGTGAGGATGTAGAGGATCGGCTTGAGCACGGGCAGCGTGACGTCCTTGAACACGCGCCAGCCCCTCGCGCCGTCGATCTGGGCGGCCTCGACGAGCTCGTGCGGCACCTGCGAGAGCGCCGCGTACAGCGTGATCGCGACGAACGGCAGGGCTCCCCAGACGATCAGCGTCACCGCCATCGCGAGGCTCGAGAACGGCGTCTGGAACCAGTTGTGCCCGAAGTAGTCGCCCACGTGCAGCTCGGTGAGGACGTAGTTGAGGACGCCGTTCTGCACGTTGGTCATCCAGTTCCACACCTGCACCGCGACGACCGGCGGCATCGCCCAGACGAGCACGAGGCCGATCGAGACGAGGATCCGCACCCAGCCCGACACGCGCACGAGGAGCAACGCGATGAGCGTCCCGCCGCCGATCGTCGCGCCGACACAGACGGCGGTGAAGACGACGGTCCGCAGCAGCGTGTGCCAGAAGATCGCGTCGTGGAGGACGCTGTCGAAGTTGTGCAGCCCGATGTAGATGCCGCCGGTTCTCAGCTGGAAGAGGGTGTACTGCTCGAGCGAGATCCGGACGAGCCGGTAGATCGGGTACGCCAGGATCGCGCCCAGCACGGCGACGACCGGCAGGACGAGGAGGTACGGAACCGAGCCGCTCCGGACGCGGCGCCAGACGAGCGGGCGCCGGGGCCGCTCGACGGCGGCCCCGGCGGCGGCTCCCATCAGGCTGGGGGCCCGGCCGCTCAGTTCGCTAGGGCTGGTTGAGGGTGTAGGAGATGTTCGCGCTGGCCGTCTGGGCCGCCTTCTTCACCGAGAGCTTGCCCGTCAGGATCTGGCCGAGCATCGTGCGGAGGATGTTGCCGTTCTCGACGTCGACCCAGTGCTTCGCCGTCGGGACGAACCAGCTCGCCTGGGCCGCCCGGTCGTTGACCGTGCCGTTGAGCAGGTTCGTGGCGTTCGGGATGTTCCCCACCGCCTGCAGAGCCTTCTCGTTGGCTGTACTGGTGAAGTCCGCGATCCACGCGCGAGCCTCCGCCTGCGAGCCGCTCTGAGCGGGGACGGCGAGGTCCGAGCCGCCGAGGAAGCCCGGCATCGACTTGCCGGCCTTGTGGCTCGGCATCACGAACTGGCCGGTCACCTTCGTGTACTTCTTGCCGGTGCAGCAGCTGAACCAGCCCGGCCCGAAGATCGCCGCGGTCCGGTTCTGCGAGAAGACCGTGTACGGCGCCGGGTTCGCCTCGTTCAGCGTGGCGGCCGACTTCGGAGAGGCCGCCGCGAAGAACTTCTTGTAGGCGGTTAGTCCTGCAATCGACTTCTTCGAGGCGAGCGCGCCGTGCCACTTGCCGTGCGAGAACGTGGCGATCGATCCGCCGTAGTCGTAGACGAAGCTCAGCGCGCTGTACCAGTCGGTGCCCGCCATGTAGAAGGGCGTGAAGCCCTTGCTCCGGTGCTTCGCCTTGACCTTGGCGAGGTCGGACTCGAACTGCTTCAGGCTCTTGGGCGCCTTCTTCACGCCGGCCCCCCTGAACAGGTCGGTCCGGTAGGTGACGAGGCGCGAGCCCGCGTAGTACGGGACCCCGTAGAGCTTGCCGTTGTACATCGACGACTTCTTCAGGCCGGCGAGCCACTGGGCCGAGTTGGCGAACTGGCTCTTGTCGGCCGTGATGTTCGAGAAGGCGCCCGCGGCCATGTACTTCGTCATCTCGGTGTTGCCCATCTCGATCACGTCGGGCGTGTCGTTCGCGGCGATCGTCGCGTCGAACTTCTGCAGGTGATCGCCCCAGCTCTGGTACTGGACGTTGACGTTCCACCCCGCGTGCGAGCTTTCGAACGCCTGGTTCGCCGCCGCGACGACCTGCGGCCAACCGTTCTGGGCGTCGACCTGGAGCCACACCGTGAGCGTATGGCCCGCTGCCCTACTGCTCTGGGCCGTCGTCGCGGCGACGACCGAGAGCGCGACCGCGGCGGCGACCACCGCGAGTACCCGGTATCTCATGCCAAATCTCCCTCGAGGCGTCGACGCGCGAGCGGGGCGTCCGAAACGTCCGTGGCCGAAGAACGAATGACGTCCAGCGGTGCGTCGAGTGGTCTATACCAATCGGCCACGCGCGGAATCTCCCACACCAGACCACTCTTGTCAAGGTCCGGTGGCGGAGCGGTTACGACGGCGTCAGCTCGGAGACGATCTGGTAGCGGTCGCCGCGGTAGATCGAGTGGACGAACTCGAGTGTCCGGCCGCTTCCGTCGCGGCTCGTGCGCTCGAAGAGGAAGGCGGGCGAGTGCAACGGGACGCCGAGTGCCGCCGACTCCTCCTCGTTCGTAACCGTGGGCTCGATCGTCTGCGTCGCCGTCGCGATCTCGACGCCGTAGCGCGTGCGCAGGAGCTCGTAGAACGAGCCCTCGAGGTCGCGAGGCTCGACGCCGGGGACGACGTTCGCGGGAATGTGCAGCGTCTCGATCGCCATCGAGACGCCGTCGGCGAGCCGCAGCCGCTTGACGACCACGACGTCGTCCCCGGGCGAGACGTTGAGGAAGCGGCCCAGCCGCGGCCCGGCGAGCTGACGGTTGAGCGAGAGCGTCTTGCTGCTCGCGGTCATCCCGCGGCGACGCATGTCCTCGCTGAACGAGGTCATCGTCAGCTGCTGCGAGATCTTCGGCTGCTGGACGTACGTCCCGCTGCCCCGCCGGCGGACGACGTAGCCCTCGCGCGCGAGGTCGTCGAGCGCGGCGCGAACGGTCAGGCGCGAGACGCCGAGATCCACGCTGAGCTGCCGCTCGGAGGGAATCGCGGTACCCACGCCCAGTCGCTCGATGAGCTCGAGCACCTGCTGCCGCGCCGCGCTCTGCTTCGTCATCTTCGCGGGGGGTCCGATCGCTTCCATCCTGGGGGCGACTATAGAGGGCGGGACAAAAGTGGTCAATGCCATTGCTTTCGGACGCCCGATGCGGTATAGACTCCACGATCGCTCGTGGCCGAGATCGTCCTCGACAACGTCAGCAAGACCTTCTCCGGCGGAGTCGTCGCGGTCGACGGCATCTCCCTGACGATCGGCAGCGGCGAGTTCCTCGTCCTCGTCGGCCCGTCGGGCTGCGGAAAGTCCACGCTGCTGCGCATGATCGCCGGCCTCGAGGAGGTCACCACCGGGACGATCTCGATCGGCGAGCGCGAGGTGACCGACCTGCCGCCTCGGGCGCGCGACATCGCGATGGTCTTCCAGAGCTACGCCCTCTACCCGCACATGACGGTGCGCCAGAACCTCGGCTACGGGCTGAAGGTGCGCAAGACCTCGAAGCAGGAGGTCGCCGAGCGCGTCTCGCGCGCCGCCGAACTGCTCGGTCTCGACCAGCTGCTCGATCGCAAGCCGGCCGCCCTCTCCGGCGGCCAGCGCCAGCGGGTCGCGATGGGACGGGCGATCGTGCGCGAGCCGAAGGCGTTCCTCATGGACGAGCCGCTCTCGAACCTCGACGCGAAGCTCCGCGTGAGCATGCGCGCGCAACTCTCCGCGCTTCACACCCGCCTCGCGACGACGACGATCTACGTCACGCACGACCAGATCGAGGCGATGACGCTCGGGCAGCGGGTCGCCGTCATGCGCGACGGACGGATCCAGCAGGTCGACACGCCGCAGGAGCTGTATGCCCGGCCGGCCAACCTCTACGTCGCCGCGTTCATCGGCTCGCCCGCGATGAACCTCGTCGAGGCGGAGGTGAGCTCCGGTGACCTTCGCTTCGGCGGCTTCGCGATCCCGCTCTCTGCCACCCATGCGTCCCCGGCTGGGCGCGTGATCGCGGGCATCCGCCCCGAGGCGTTCGAGGACGATGCGTTCGCGGACCCGTCGCTGCCGCGCATCGAGGTGAAGGCCGAGGTCGTCGAGGAGCTCGGCGCGGACTCGCACGTGCTGTTCTCGGTCGCGGCCCCGCGCGTGGAGGTGAGCGAGGTGCGCGCGGCAACAGGGGAGGAGGACGCGGCGCTCGCCGCGGTCGAGGGCTCGCTGTTCACGGCTCGCGTCGATCCGGGCACCTCCGCGAAACCGGGCGCCCCGTTGCGGCTCGCCGTCGATCCGTCCCGGTTCCACTACTTCGACCCGGAGACGGGGCTCCGCCTCCAGGCCGACCGAGAGCTCGCGGCCGTCGGAACCTAGCGCGCTAGGCGACCGCGGCCACGCGCAGCTCGCGCTCGTGGCAGTCCGGCGACCGGACGCATCGGCCCGACGCGCGCAGGGCGGCGAACTCGTCCGGAAGGAGGACGACCCGTTGCCCGCAGTCCTCCCCGCACTCGCACAGGAACTCCCCCGGCAGATCGGAATCGCCTGCCTCGAGCAGGTCGTGGATCCGGTCGTTGACCTCGCCGAAGAGAAGCGAGCGCTGGCCCGAGCTCATGCCGAGAGCATGCTCCTTCCCGCAGACCGCGACCAAGCGGAAGCACCGACGGCTTACCGACGTTTTACGCGGTGGGCGTCACGATTGCGGCGCCTTCGACACGGCCGTTAGGGTCGTCCCAAAGGAGGAGGTACTGCATGACGCTGACCATCGGCGACACCGCGCCCGACTTCGAGGCGCAGACGACGGAAGGGCCGATTCACTTCCACGAGTGGCTCGCCGACTCGTGGGCCGTGCTCTTCTCGCACCCCAAGGACTTCACGCCGGTGTGCACCACCGAGCTGGGCTACATGGCTGCGATCAAGCCGGAGTTCGACCGGCGCAACGTGAAGATCATCGGCCTCTCGGTCGACGCCGCCGAGGATCACGATGCGTGGGCGCGCGACATCGAGGAGACCCAGGGCACCGCTCCGAACTATCCGCTCATCGGCGATCCGTATCTCACGGTCGCGAAGCTGTACGGGATGCTCCCAGCGGGCCTCGAGGGAGACGCGAAGGACCGGACACCCGCCGACAACCAGACCGTGCGCAACGTGTTCGTGATCGGCCCGGACAAGAAGATCAAGCTCGTCCTCGTCTATCCGATGACGACGGGCCGCAACTTCGACGAGGTGCTGCGGGTGATCGACTCGCTGCAGCTCACGGCCGCCCACAAGGTCTCGACCCCCGCCCAGTGGCAGCAGGGGGACGACGTGATCATCGCCGGCTCGGTCTCGAACGACGAGGCCAAGGAGATCTTCGGCGAGTGGGAGGAGCCGAAGCCGTACATCCGGATCGTCCCCGATCCGTCCAAGGTGCCCGCAGAGGCCTGAGCAGTCGATCCGAGCGCGAGCCGGCGCCGGTGCCGCGGCACCGTTTGGCGCCGGCTCGAGCGCGGTAGAAGAGCGGAGTCGGCAAGAGGAGGTGGCTGCCGTGCAGCACGTGCACAGGCCGCATCATCTGCACCCGCACCTGCCGCACCCGCACGTGGAGCCGGGTTTCGACAGGCACCCGTGGAGGCTGGTTCCCGTCGCCCTCGGGACGATCGTTCTCCTGACGGCGGCGCTCATCACGATCTGCTTCGAGCTCGCGAAGGCCTTCACCGGGCACGCGTACTGACCGATACCCCATCCGGGGGAGGCCAAGTGGGTCCCGCAGGCCGATTTCCCCAGAGTGTCTGCGGCTCCGGTGGCTTTCCGCGAGTACGGCGAGGACGACCTGTCCCATGACGAGGTCGTCCGGCGCTATCGCACGCTGATCGAGCAGCTCCCGCTCGTCGTCTACGTCGACGAGCTGGACGCAAGCAGCACGAATATCTTCACGAGCCCGCAGATCGAGCCGATCCTGGGCTACGGCGTCGACGAGTGGGCCGGCGACTCCGAGCTGTTCACCCGCCTGCTCCACCCGGAGGACCGCGAGCGGGTGCTCGCCGCGCACGCCCGGACGCACGAGACGCACGAGCCGCTGAGCCTCGAGTACCGGCTGATCGCCCGCGACGGGCGCATCGTCTGGCTTCGCGACGAGGGCGTGATCGTCTTCGACGACCACCAGCGGCCGGTCTACCTCCAGGGTTACCTCCTCGACATCACACGCGAGCGCGAGGCGGAGCAGCAACTGCGCCAGCTCGCTCTCTACGACCCGCTCACCGGCCTGGCGAATCGCGCCTTCTTCCACGAGCGGCTGCGCCACGCGATCAAGCTCCGCCACGACGAGGGACACGCGACCGGCCTCCTGTACATCGATCTCGACGACTTCAAGGGGATCAACGACCGCTGGGGCCACGACTTCGGCGACGACGTGCTGCGCGAGGTCGGCCGGCGGATCGAGCGCTCGGTGCGCCCAGGCGACACGGCCGCGCGCCTCGGCGGCGACGAGTTCGCGGTCGTGCTGACCGAGCCCGTCACCCCCGAGGACGCCGTCGGAGTCGCGGAACGGCTCCTCGCCGAGATCGGCAAGCCGATGGACAGCGGCTCCGGCCCTCTGTACGCGAGCGGCAGCATCGGGATCGCCTTCGGCGACGAGGACGAGACGCTGCTGCGAGAGGCCGACATCGCGATGTACCGGGCGAAGAGCCACCCGGAGGTCGGCTACGCGTTCTTCGACGCCGAGCTCGACAGCGTCGCCCTCGAGCGCTCGCAGCGGATCGGCGAGTTGCGCGAGGGCATCGCCCGCGGCGAGTTCCGGCTCGACTACCAGGCGGTCGTCGATCTCGAGCGCAACCGGATCCAGGGCTACGAGGCGCTCGTCCGCTGGGAGCACCCGACCGTCGGCGAGCTGCCGCCGGTCGAGTTCATCCCGCTCGCGGAGGAGACGGGGCTGATCGTCGGCCTGGGCGAATGGGTGCTGACGGAGGCGTGCACCGAAGGGACGCGGCTCTGCCGGCTGCACGGCCGGCCGATCCACATGTCCGTGAACGTGTCGGCGCGCCAGCTTCATCACCCCGACTTCTTCCGCCACGTGACGCGCGCTCTGGACGCCTCGGCCCTGATGCCGGGCCTGCTCACGCTCGAGCTGACCGAGAGCACGCTGCTCGCATCCGACGAGCGGGTCGCCCGAACGCTCGAGAAGATCAAGGACCTCGGCGTCGTCCTCGCCCTCGACGACTTCGGGACGGGCTACGCGTCGCTGTCGTATCTGCGGCAGTTCCCGATCGACGTCGTCAAGATCGACCGGAGCTTCACCGCGAACGCCGGCACCAAGGACGGCGACCTCGTCCTCCTCAAGGGCATCATCGACCTCGGCCACGCGCTCGAGCTCAACCTCGTCGCCGAGGGAATCGAGACCCCGGAACAGCACACGATCGTCCGCAAGCTCGGCTGTCAGCAGGCGCAGGGCTTCTACTTCGGCCGGCCGTCCCACCCCGCGCAGCGCGACCTCGACTGCGCCACCCCCGTCTAGGCCTAGCGCGGCTTCCCTTCGTGGTAGCGCTCGAGGCCGTCGTCGGGGATGGGCTCCCAGGCGCAGGCGTAGTCGACGTACGAGTGCCATTGGGGCCGGATCCCGTGGCCCGGGTCGAAGAGCCCGAGCCGGACGCTGCCGACCTCGCCCGTGTCCGGGTACTTGCTCCAGAGAGCGCTGCCGCAGCTCGCGCAGAAGCACTTCGGCCACCCGTCGCCCGGCGCGTACTCCCGCACGAACTCCTCGCCGGCGAGCAGGCGGAACGACCCGGGGGCGAGCCGCGCCTGCGCGGAGGCAGCGGTGCCGGTGCGCCGCTGGCAGCGCGTGCAGTGGCAATAGCCCGCGCTCGTCGGCTCCGCCGTCACCTCGAACCGCACCGCGCCGCACAGGCAGTGCCCCGTGTACGGGAGGCCGCTCATCGCAGCAATGGCGAAGGTGGGATGCGGGTCTCGCCTTCGACGCCTTCGAGCAGGAGCCCCACCTCGTCGACGTAGCACCAGCTCCACTCCTCGCCCGGCTCGAGCGAGCGGATCAGCGGATGGCCGGTCTCCCGGTTGTGCGCGGTCGCGTGCCGGCTCGGGGAGTCGTCGCAACAACCCACATGGCCGCAGGTCAGGCAGATGCGCAGGTGGAGCCACTCGCCGCCGCTGCGAAGGCAGTCCTCGCAGCCGGCCACCTCGGCAGGGAGCTCGCTGACCTCCACCTGGCCGAGATGTGTGCACGAGCCTGGACCCATCCGCCCGAGCGTAACCCCGCTCGGTTGCCCTGCGTCGGCTCGGCTCCGGGCACGCGGCCGGCTACTGGATGAGCTCGGCGAGCTGCTGCCGCGTCTGGGCGGCTTCCAGCTCGAGGGCGGGCGCCTGCGCGCCCGCAGCCTCGAGCAGGAGTTGCCGCCGCCGCTGGACGTCGATCCGCTGCAACAGCTCGTCGACCTGGCGGCGGCGCCGGGCGCGGTCCTCTGCGCTTCTCACGCTGCCTCCTGCAGCTCGCCCACCTCGACCTCTTCCATCTGCTCGCGCGCGGGACGGAGGAAGACCACCGCGACGACGATCGCCGCGACGAGCAACCCGCCGAGAACGTCGAGCGAGGTCTGGAAGCCGTCGACGGCCGCCGGCGCGCTCGCCACCGCGACGCCGTGGGCGTGCGCGTAGCTCGAGCTCACGTTCGCCGCGATCGTGCTGACGGTGGCGAGCCCGACGGCGCCGCCGATCTGCCGGGCCGTGTTCACGAGACCGGACGCGACCCCGGCATCGGAGCGCCCGACGCCCGTGAGGCTGGCGATCGTGACCGGCACGAACGCGAAGCCCAGACCGACGCCGCCGAGCACGAAGCCGGGGAACAGATCCCAGAAGTAATGGCCGTCGACCGGCAGCCGGGCGAGCAGGCCGACCGAGATCGTCGCGAGCACGAGCCCCGCGGTGAGGGTCGGCCGGACGCCCACCCGCCCGACGACTGCCTGGGCCAGGTTCGAGGCGACGACGACGGACAGCGCGAAGGCGCTGAAGGCGGCGCCGCTCTTCACGGCCGAGTAGTGCAGGACGTCCTGGACGTAGAGCGTGAGGACGAAGAACTCCGAGAACGTGACCGCCCCGACGAGCGCCATCGTCGCGTTCGCGGCCGAGAGGGCGCGCAGCCGGAAGATGCGCAACGGCAGAAGCGGCGAGCGCGAGCGCGACTCGATCGCGACGAACGCGGCCACGAGTGCCGCGGCGCCGGCGAGCAGCCCGAGCGTGACGGGCGAGCTCCAGCCGTCGGTCGTCGCCCGCGTCAACCCGTAGACGAGCAGCATCAGCCCGCTGGTGACGGATGCTGCGCCGGCGAGGTCGAAGTGCCGGTGCAGCAGGTCCGCGCGGCTCTCGCGCAGCAGGAACGGCGTGAGCGCGATCGCGACCGCGCCGACCGGGACGTTGACGAAGAAGATCCACGACCAGCCGAGATACGAGGTGAGCACTCCGCCGAGCAGGACGCCCGCGGCCGCGCCGCTACCCGAGGCGGCGCCGTAGATCCCCAGCGCGAGGTTGCGCTCGCGTCCCTCGGCGAACGTCGTCATCAGGAGCGAGAGAGCAGCCGGCGCGAGCAGTGCCCCGCCTAGACCCTGAACGGCCCGGAACGCGATGAGCGAGCCGGCCGACCACGCGAAGCCGCTGAGGAGGGAGCTCACCGCGAAGAGAGCGAGGCCGGCGACGAACATCCGCCGGCGCCCGAGCAGGTCGGCGAGCCGGCCGCCGAGCAGCAGCGTGCCGCCGAAGAGAATTGCGTACGCGGTGATCACCCACTGCAGGCCCGTCTGGGAGAAGTGGAGATCGGTCTTGATCGAGGGCAGAGCGACGTTGACGATCGCAACGTCGAGAATGACCATGAACTGCGCGGTGACGATGAGAGCAAGGGCGCTCCAGCGCCGCCGCGACGAAAACCGGTGAATCGTGGGAAGCAAGCAGATCCTCCAATCGTTGGTACTGCCAACTATACATGGGAGGAACGCTTGGTCGCGCTACCATATTCCACGAGATGAGCATCGACACCAAGATCGAGACGAAGATGCCGCCCCGCTTGCCCGCGGAGCTCGTCGCGTCGAACGTCTTCCTCCTCAAGCGGCTCGGTTTCGCCGCCAAGAGCCGGTCGCTCGAGATGTACGAGCGCGAGGGCCTGAACCCCTATCACTACGCGATTCTCGCCCTGCTCGACGAGGGAGTCCCGGAGACGCAGGCGGCGATCGCGGACGCGCTCGGCTACGACCGCGGCACGCTCGTCGGCCTCCTCGACGAGCTCGAGGAGAAGAACCTCGTCGAGCGCAAGCGCGATCCCGACGACCGGCGCCGCCACCTCGTCCGGCTCACCGGCGACGGGAAGCGGACGCTGGGGAGGCTGCGGACCTGCGCGAAGAAGGTCGAGGACGAGTTCCTGGCGCCGCTCGACGACGAGCAGCGCGAGCAGCTGCACGAGCTGCTGCTCGAGCTCGCGGAACGGCACGAACCGCGCTGCGCTCCGCCCTCCTGAGCTCTAGCGGACGGCGCGAAGGCGGGCTCTCGCGGTTGCCTCGAGCCCTTGCAGCGGCTCGCAGATCACGCAGTGGTAGACCCGGGCGGTGCCGTCCTCGCTGCCGGTGAGGATCCAGCGGCCGTTCGGGCTGAAGCTCGCGCCCGTCAGCGGCTTCGTGTCGCGGCCGAGGAAGAAGAGGAGCTGCCCTGTGCGCGCGTTCCACAGGCCGGCGGTGAACTGGCTGGACGTGACGATCCATTGCCCGTCGGGGCTGAAGCTGCCCGTGTTGACGTTGAACGAATGGCCGACGAGCGGGCGACGCAGCAGCCGGCCGGTACGTGCGCTCCAGATGCGGCCGATGTGGTCGTCGCCGACGGTGACCACCTCGAGCCCGTTCGGCGAGTACTCCGCGTCGGTGACGGGCTTCGAATGGCCGGCGCGGCCGCCGAGCGTGTGGAGGAGCCTGCCGGTGGATGCATCCCAGAGCTCCGCATCGTCGCCCTTCGTCGTGGCGACGCCGAGGCCGCCCGGCGAGAGGACGGCGTGCGCGGTCGCGGTCACGATCGTGCTCACGAGCCTGCCGGTATCCGCGTAGACGCGCAGCGAACTCGCCAGCCTCACCAGGAACCGCCCTCTCGCGGCCGAGATCCCGAGAACGCGCCCACCCGGCGGAACGAGGGGCGTCACGTCGCCGCCGCGCACTTCCTCCACGCCCCGGCGGGCCGTTCCGACCAGGAGCTTCCCGTCGGGTTCGAAGGCGATCGCGGTGGCTCCGACACCGGTCTGCCGAGTCGTGTCCGAGCCCGTCGTGGTCGAGGCCGCAAGGTCACCTCGAGCGTCGATGACCGCGACGAGGTTGCCGTGTGCAGCCGCGGCCACGATGGGTGCGCGCGTCGTGATCGAGCTCAGCGTCTGTCCCGAGGTGGTGAGGATGCGGGCCGTTCTCCCCGCGAAGCTGACCGGGTCGGGGCCGGCGAAGAGCGTCTGCACCCGTGTCGGCCGTTCGTCGATCGGAGTCAGCGTCCCCAGCGGCAGCGCGTCCCACAGCCTCGCGCTGCCGTCCGTCGAGCCGGTCACGACGGTGCGCCCGCTCGGGTCGAAGCCGATGCTCGTGACGCTGTCGCGGTGGCCGGCCAGCGGAGCGATCGTCAATCCGTTCGCGCCGTTGTAGATGCGCGCGATCCCGTCGGTCGAAGCGGTCGCGATCCGGTCTCCAGCGGGGCTGAAGGCCGCCGCATCCACCTCTTCCGTCGGGCCGACTAGGAGGAGCTCGCGCCGGCCGGTCGCGACGTCCCAGACGTAGGCGGCGCCGTCCTGACTCGAGGTCACGAGCGAGCGGCCGTCGCGAGAGAAGCTCTCCGCCACGACGTAGCCCTGGTGCTGCAGCACGTGGAGGAGCCTCCCGGTGCGCGCGTCCCAGATCCGCGCCGTGCGGTCGTAGCTCCCGCTGGCGAGCAGGCGTCCGTCGGGGCTGAAGGCGAACGAGCGGATGCCTGGATCGGGCAGCCGCCTGACGACGCGGCCCGTCCGCGCGCCGACGATCGAGGCCGTCGTCGACTTCCCGGCCCGCGTGGCGACCGCGAAGACCTGCCCCGTCGGGTCGAGCGCCGCGGCGAGGACGCCGCTCGGGAAGGCGACCGTCTTCGTCCGGCCGGTCGCGAGCTCGACGAGCCGCACGTGGGTGCCGCTCGCGACGAGCAACGTCTTCCTGTCGAACGAGAGCGCCGTCACCGGGGACGGCGTGGAGATCGTGCGAGTCGGGCCGTCGAGGTCCGCCGGCCAGACCGAGACATTGCCGTCGAACGTGCCCACGGCGAACAGCTTCCCGTCCGGGCTCCACGTCGCGGCCACCACCTTGCGCTGGCGGGGAAGCCGCCCCAGCTGCCGGCCGCTGCGGTCGTAGACGCCGACCTTCCCGTCGCTGCTCGCGACGAGCAGCCGCTCCCCCCGCGGAGCGAACGCCGCGGTGACGATGTCGCCGCCGAGCTGCAGGACGCGTGTCTCGCGCATCGCGGCGAGGCTCGAGCGAAGCGCGTCGGCGGTCTGTCGTCCGGGCGCGAGCGACACGGCCCGGAGCGCGAGGTCGACGCTGAGCTGAGGGTTGGTCGCGATGTCGGCCTGCGCGCGCGCCGCCAGCGCACCACCGCGCGCGCGCCGCGCCTGGGTGCGCGCGTCGCTCCTCTGCACGAGCGCGTAAGCGGCGACGGCGGCGACGACGGCGAGCGCGACGAGGCTCGCGCCGATGATCGCGAGCAGGCGGCGCCGCTGGCGCCTCGCGCGGATGCGCAGGCTCCGCAGCTGCTGCTCGGCCTGCCAGGCGAGGATCGGCGGGCCGAGTACGTCGTGGAAGATCTCGTACCGCGTCGGCGAGCCCTGCATCCCGTTGACGCCGCGGACGATCCGTTCTCGGCGAAGGGTCTCGAGCAGCCTCGCGAGCTGCGCAGCCTCGACGTCGGCGTACTCGGCCAGATCGGAAGGCTCGTGCGACACCTTCCGGCCGGACGGCGTGACGAGCTGGCGCACGACCCGTGCGGCCGCCTCCTGCTCGGCGAGCGGCAGCCGCCCGAGGGCTCCCTGCACGTGCTCGCGAACGACGGCGCGCGCACCTCCGATCTCGCGCAGCGTGGCGAGACGCAGCTCCCGCGAGCCCGCCTCCCGCTCGCGCTCCCACAGGCGCTCCAGCACGAGCTGGAGGTACGGCGTCTCGACTCCGGGGTCCGTCCAGACCTCGTCGAGTACCGCGTCGACGAGGGCGTCCTCGGCCGTGAAGTTCTCGCCGGCCAGCTCGCTGTAGCGCGCGAGCGGGCCGAGGATCGCGGCCCGCCCCTCGTCCCGGTCGAGGCGGTCGAGCCGCAGCAGGTTGGCGAAGAGCTCGGGGATCCGGGCCGCGAAGTCGTCGAGCTCGGCCAGGGCGTCGTCCCGCAGGGCGAGCAGGACGTTGACGCGGAGCCCTGGCCGGCGCAGCAGCTCGGGCAGTGCGGAGCTGAGCGGTCCCTCGACGCCGTGATACAGCGCGTACTCCTCGAAGTTGTCGAGCAGCAGGTGGAGCTCGCCGCTCTGCTGCGCAGCCGCCGCGACGGTGTCGACGAGCCCGGCCGTGGCGCCGAGCTCGCCGCACTCGGCGTGGATCGAGGCGATCAGGCGGGCGGCCGGATCTTCGGCCCACGTGTCGTGGACGACGACGGGCGCCCCGCTCAGCTCGCGCAGTCGCCGCGCGACACCGGCGCCGAGCAGCGAGCTCTTGCCGACGCCGCTCGGCCCGTAGAGCACCGTCAGCCGGCTCGCGAGCACGTTCGCCGCGACGGCGGCGATCTCCCGCTCCCGCCCGAAGAAGAGGAGCGCGTCGAGCTCCGAGTCCTCGAACGAGGCCAGGCCCTTGTACGGGCTCCCGGGGACGCCGCTCATGACGCCGACGCCTTCTCGAGCGCCTGTTCCAGCTCGGCCACGTATGCAGCCGGAGCCATGTCGACCACCTCCACGTCGCGCCTCCGCCAGAACTCCCGCTCGAGCGGTTGCGGCCCCGGGTGCACCGACCACGAGCGATACGGCAGAGGCTCGCTGCCCCAGAGGCGCTCGAGCACGACCCGCAGCGTCCAGGTCGAGAGCGTGTAGCCGAGCAGCAGGAGGTGGGTGCGCCGCAGGCGCGCGGCGAGCGAGACGGGCAGACGGCGGGCGACGTCGCCGTAGTTGATGAAGTCGTCCTCGGTCACGGCGAAGCTCTCCCAGGCGCGCCCGGTCGAGCTGTCGATGCGGCCCTGGAGGTGGAGGAGCACCGTGCGCTCGTCGAGCGCGAGCTCGCCGGTGTAGGCGTTCGGCCGCTCGATCACGTTCGCCACGCCGGTCGGGGCGATGTGGCAGAAGCTGCCGCGCAGCTGGCCCGAGGCGAGGTAGCAGACCGTCTCGTAGGTCTCCTCGACGTCCTCGAGCGCCCGTTCGAGCGCGAGCTCGTAGCCGGTCGTGACGAGAAGTGGCTGCGTCGTCTCACGCTCGCGCAGCAGCGCGGGCAACCGCGCGAGGAAGCGATGGACCGGCGACGGCTCGCCGTCTCCCTCGACGAGCGCATGCAGCGTGTCGTACAGCGGGCCGCTGCCGTTCAGCACCGCCACGGCCTGGGAGACGCGGGCGAGCTCCGGGGTCACCGCCTCGACGCCGAAACGGCGCGCGAGCTCCGACGCGAGCGGCTCCGAGTCGGAGCCCACCACGACGGTGACCTTGCCGGCGAGGAGCGCCGCCGCAACCTCCTCGAAGTGCTCGACCTCGGGGATCGCGCCACGGCCGACGGCGAACGTCTCCTGGCGCAGGATCGAGGCGTGGACGCCGCGCAGGAGCGGGCTCGGCTCGAGGCCGAGCTCCTCGACGAGGCGCTCGCGTCCCTCGCGGTAGACCTCGAGCGCCTGCGCCTGCCGGCCGGCGCGGTAGAGCGCAAGCATCAGCTGGGCGCGCAGGCGCTCGCGCAGCGGATGGACGCGGACGAGCGCCTCGAGCTCCGCGACGAGCTCGGCGTGCTCGCCGATGGCGAGCTTCGCCTCCGCCCGCTCCTCGACGAGCGTGAGCTGGAACTCCTCGAGGCGCGCGATCTCCTCTCGCGCGAACGACTCGTAGCGGAACTCGGCCAGGGGCTCGCCGCGCCAGAGGGCCAGCGCCTCGTCGAGCAGCGCCGCGCGCCGCACCGGCTCGCCGGCGCGCGCCGAATCGACGAGACTGCGGACGCGCGCGAGATCGAGCTGCTCCGCGTCGAGCCGCACGACGTACCCGGGCGGCCGCGTCTCGATCGACTCGGCGCCGAGCGCCTTCCGCAGCTGCGCGACGAAGTTCTGGAGCGAGGCGACGGCGGTCGGCGGCGGGCTCTCCTCCCACAGCGCCTCGATCAGGCGGTCCTGCGAGACGACCCTTCCCGCCTCGAGCAGGAGCATGGCGAGCACCGCGCGCTGCTTCGGCCCGCCCAGCGGGATCGGCTCTCCTTCTGCGCGAGCTTCGAGCGGACCGAGGATGGCGAACTCGACCAACCGGAAGGTTCTAGCACCCTCGCAGGAGCGCTTCCTAACGCCGTTAGGCGGCCGTTAGGGCGCGGTTGGCGCCGCCGCCGACGGTCGCGGCGTGAACATCTCAGCGAACCGCCTCCGTGGACGCCGGATTCCGCGCTCGCCGCGGTCCTGGCGGCAGCGAGCGACAACCGCCTCGGCCGTCTCCAGCATCGCGGTCGTCGTCGCGCTCGCGATCGTCTACGGCGCCGTCCTCAGCGCGAGCCGGGCCTCGACCGGGCTGATCCTCGCCGGGTTCGAGGCGAGGAGCTACGCCCCCGGCCAGGTCGCCCTGCTCGCCATCGGCGGCGGCCAGACGAACAGCGTCACCCTCCAGATCTTCCAGGCCGGCGCCTCCGGAACGCCCGGCCCCGCGGCCGCACCGGGCTGGGACGAGAAGACGTTCGGCAAGCCGGTCACGGAGCCGCAGCGCGTGAGCCGCCCTGCGGGCACGCGGCAATGGCTCGTCCACGTCCGCCTCGGCTCGAGCTGGCCGAGCGGCGACTACGTGGCCCGCCTGACGTGGCCCGGACACACCGACTACGCGCCCTTCGTCCTGCGCCCGGCGCGGCTCGGCACCGCGCCCGTGCTCGTCGTCGAGCCGACGAACACCTGGCACGCGTACGACGCCGTCGACGGCGACAGCTGGTACCTCGACCCGTCGGTGCACACGATCGACCTCACGCATCCCTTCGCCGACTCCCGCGTCAACGGCGGCGCGGTGCCGGCCGGCTTGCCCGAGCAGTTCCAGCGCTTCGATCTCGGCCTGCTCCGCTGGTACTGGCGCAGCGGCTACCGCGCGGACTTCATCTCCGACGACGACCTCGAGCGCATCGCGAACGCCGGGCAGCTCAGGCGCTACCGGCTGATCGTGTTCGGCGGCCACGAGGAGTACGTCACGTCGCACACCTTCGACCTGATCACCGCCTACCGGAACGCGGGCGGCAACCTCGCGTTCCTGGCGGCGAACAGCTTCTTCTACCGGGTCCGGGTCTCGGGGAACACGATGACCGGCCGTACCCGGTGGCGCGATCTCGGGCGTCCGGAAGCCGCGCTCCTCGGTGCCCAGTATGCGGGCTGGGACGAGGGTCACTATCCGAACCGGCCGTACCGCATCACCAACACCGCCGCGGCGCCCTGGCTGTTCAAGGGCACCGGCCTCCATGACGGCAGCAGCGTCGGAAACTACGGCATCGAGGTCGACGAGCCGAACAGTTCCTCGCCGCCGCACACCCACGTGCTCGCGGTCATCCCCAACGAGCTCGGCCCCGGCAAGCCCGCGGAGATGACGATCTACACGCGCGGCCGCTCGACCGTCTTCGACGCCGGCGCGATCAACTTCGAGGCAAGCGCGCACTGGCCGGCGCTGTCACGATTCTTCTCCAACCTCTGGAGCCATCTGAGCGGAGAGACGAGCAATAGGTAAGAGCCTCGCGGCCCTGGCGGCGCTCGCAGCGGCCGGCGCCCTCGTCTCGTGCGGGAGCAGCCGGCCGCAGCCGTCCGTGCCGATCTCCACCACCACGCCTCCGCCGACGACGCCGACAAAGCCACCGGTGACGACCGGCGCGGTGCCGTGGCCGACCTACGGAGCCGACAACGCGCGACTGCGCTCGGTCGCGGCAGCGCGGCTCCGGCCGCCGTTCAGGCGCCTCTGGACGTTCCACGGCCGGCATCTGCTCGAGTTCCCGCCCGTCGTCGGCTACGGCGGCGTCTTCGAGGAGGCGTTCGACGGAAAGCTCTACTCGCTCGACCCGACGGACGGCCGCGTGCGCTGGAGCTACGACTCCGGTCTCTGCGGCTGGTCGTCGCCGACGCTCGCCGGCCACCTCGTCTTCGCGACCTTCATCGGCAACGCCGAGTGCCACGCGGCGAGAGGGGGCGGCGAGCTCGTCGCCTTCTCCGCCGAGACGGGACGGATCCGCTGGCGGCGGCCGATCGGCCCCTCGGAGTCGTCGCCGCTCCTGGCCGGCGGCCTCGTTTACGTAGGCGACCAGGACGGGCGGGTCTACGCGTTCTCCTCCCGGAGCGGGCGGCTGCGCTGGAGCTACGACACCGGCGCGCCCATCAAGGCCTCGGCCGCGCTGGCCGACGGGCGGATCTACATCGGGAACTACGCCGGCACGATGTTCGCGCTCTCGGCGCGCACCGGCCGGCTCGTCTGGCGGAGCGTCGGACACGGCAGCTTCTACTCGACCGCCGCCGTCGACGCGGGGCGCGTGTACGTCGGGTCGCTCGACGACCGCGCCTACGCGTTCTCGGCCCGCAGCGGGCAGGTCCTCTGGAGCTTCGGCACGGGCAGCTACGTCTACGCCTCGCCTGCGGTCTGGCACGGCCTCGTCCTCCTGGGCTCCTACGACCGTGCCTTCTACGCGATCGCCGGCGGCACCGGCCAGCTTCGCTGGAGCTTCCGAACGAGCGCGTCGATCTCGGGCGCCGCCTCGGTCGTCGACGGCCTCGTCTACTTCTCGAGCTTCGACCATCGGACCTACGCGCTCGACGCGGCGAGCGGCCACCTGCGCGAGGAGTGGCACGACGGCGAGTACTCGCCCGCAGTCGCGGGCGGCGGCCGGCTCTATCTCGTCGGCCTCGGCCGTATCTACGCCCTGACCCCGCGGCGGTGAGGTCAGGCGGGCGCGGCGACGCGCTCGGCGATCGGGAGCTCGAAGGTGAACGTCGCTCCCTTGCCCGCGTCGGACTCGACCCAGATCCGGCCGTTCATCGAGCGGACGAGCTCGCGGCAGATGTAGAGCCCGAGACCGCTGCCGCCGACGCCGCGCCGGTGGTCCGGATCGAGGCGATAGAACTTCTCGAAGATCCGCTTCTGCTCGCCGAGCGGGATCCCGAGCCCCTCGTCGCGGACGGAGAACCGGGCGTGAGCGTCGTCGACCTCGAGACCGAGCTCGATGCGGCCGCCGGACGGCGAATACTTGATCGCGTTGTCGACGAGGTTGGTGAGTACCTGGCGTGTCCGCTCCGGGTCTCCGGCCACCTTCGGCAGGACGGCCGGGATCGTCACGTCGATCTTCGTGTCGTCGCCGACCCGCAGGCGCGCCGCCGCGGCCGCCGTCCAGACGAGCTCCTCCGGATCGAACGGCTCCATCACGACCCGCAGGGAGCCGCTGTCGAGCTGGCCGGCCAGGAGGATCTCCTCGACGAGGTTGGCGAGCCGCTTCGACTGAACGGCGATCATGTCGAGCAGGTCGTGCTGCGTCTGCCCGCTCAGGTCGTGCTCGCGCTCGAGCAGGGTCATCGCGGCGCCGTGCAGCGAGGCGAGCGGCGTTCGCAGCTCGTGGGAGATCGTCGCGACGAATTGCGAGCGAAGCTCCTCGAGCCGCCGCTCGCGGGTGACGTCCCGGAACGCGTAGACGGTGCCGTCGCCGAGACTGACGCCGACGATCGAGAGCCAGACCTCCCGCCCTTCGACCTCCACCGGCACGGTCTCGGCGGTCGACGCGTCGTCGACGTCGCCCGGACGGCTCGCCACCGGGACCCTGGCCGCGATCGCCGTCCAGCCGGGGATCGTCTCCTCGGCGGGCCTGTTGCAGATCGCGTCCGAACGCAGGCCGGTGATCGCCTCGGCGGCCGCGTTCCAGAGGCGGATCACGCCGTCGCGGTCGACGAGGAAGACGCCGTCCCCGACGTGCGCGAGCACCCGCTCTGACCGCTCGCGCTCCTCCTTCGACACCCTCGTCCGCGCAATGGACGGCGAGACCGCGTAGGCGAGCGCGAGGAGCGCCGCGATGAGCCCGACGCCGAGCCCGATCACGCGCCACTCGGCGGAGCTCGCCCTGGCATCGATGGCACTGCTGCTCTCCAACGCGACGAGCTTGGTCCGGGTCGCGGGCCCGCCGACGTCGGTCGATACCGCCCGGTAGCCCTGGCCGCTCGCGCGGAGGTCGGTGGCGTGCCGTTGAAGCTCACCGGACTGGATCTGCATCATCCCGTGGGCCGCGATGAGCGTGGTGCCTCGCGCCAGAGCGAGCTCCTGATGGTCGCCGAGCGCGGCGCTGCGGGTCAGCCGGCCGACGAGCGAGACGTCGAGAGGCAGGAAGACCACGACCTCACCGACCTTGTGTCCCTTCGAGTGCACGTCGACCTCGCGCACCGCTGCCGTCTCGGGAATCGGACCCGACCACGAGCTCGACCTGCCGTTCGCGTCCAGCCGCCAGGCGAGAATCGACGGGCCGCCGCGGAGGAACTCGAGCTGGATGTGCCTGTTGCTCGCCTTGCGGGTCGCGAGTGCGCCGGCGCGAGAGACGAGGTTTCGGTAGACATCGGCCGCGGAGCCGAAGCTGCCGGCCAGCGCGCTGTCGGCGTTGTTGCGCTCTCGCTGCGCCGCGTAGCCGCCGAGCCCCCACGCGGCGACGACGAGCGGCACTGCAAGGAGCAGAAGCGCGACGACGAGCCGGAGCCTGCTCGGCCGCGGATCGACCTCGTGCCGTGCCGGCTCGACGCGATTGCGAGCACGAAGCGGAAAAGCGCTGGTGACCGGTGCTTGCAGCTTCATCCTGGGCGCGCCCCGTCGGCCGCAACGAAGAGGCGATTCGATTTGGGCAAACGGTAGCGCGGGCTACCGATCTTTTCCACAGGCCCGCCGCGATTCCCTATGGGCCGCCGCGGTCAGCCGCGAACACGGCGCTGGAAGACGCGCTCGAGGGCCGAGTCGACGCCGGCGGCGAGCGCGCCTTCGATCACGGCCGCCTCGCCGAGCGCCGAGACCTCGAGACGCGGCGCGGGAGTCGGCAGCCATGCCTCGAGATGCCCGCGAACCGGCTCGAGGAGCTCGGCGTTGGCGCCGACGCTGCCGCCGAGCACGACGAGGGGAAGGTCGAGGGTCGCGACGAGTGGGAGGACGTGGAGCGCGATGCGGCGAGCCGTCTCGTCCACCACGGCTTCCGCCGCCTCGTCGCCGATCCGGCCGGCCGCGAAGACGTCTCGGATCTCGTAGGGCGCCTCGAGGATCGTCTTCCTGCCGCGGGCCGCCCCGGCGGCGAACCGGGAGATCGCCGCTGCGCACGGATCGACGTCGTCCGCCCACCCGTTGCGAACGGCATCAAGCTCGCCCGCGGCGCCGTTGTGGCCGCGGTGCAGCTTCCAGTCGACGACGACGGCCGCACCGAGGCCGGCGCCGACGAGCACGAAGGCGAAGTCGGGGACGCCCGCGGCCACTCCGTGCCGCTGCTCGGCGACGGCCGCCAGATTGACGTCGTTCTCGAGCGTAACCGGCATCCGGAGCGCGTGCTCGAGCCGCTCGCGCAGGTCGCCGGGGCCGAGCCCGGGCAGGTCGGCCGAGGAGACCTTCCCGTCGGAGGGCGAGACCACGGCCGGCAGGGCGACGACCGCGTTCTCGAGCAGGTCGGCGGGGAGCTTGCTCCTACGGAGGAGCGACCGGACCGTGCCGGCGAGCGCGTCGATCCGCTCGTCCACCGAGCCGCGGCTGCGGATCTCCTCCCTCGCGCGCACCTCACCCGACAGGTCGGCGAGCGCCGTGCGGACGGCCCCGGCCCCGAAGTCGACGGCGAGCACGGCGGCCGCCTCCGGATGGGCCTCGTAGTAGACGGCGCCGTAGTGCGGGCCGTCGGTCTCGTGCTCGGTCTCGCGGACGAGGCCGTCCTCGACGAGCGAGCGCAGCACGAGCGACACGGTCGGCCTGGAGATGCCCGTCCGGCGGGCGACCTCGGCGCGGGAGATCGGCCCCGACCCCCGGACCATGTCGAGCACCGTCCGCTCGTTCAGCGCCCGCAGGAGCGCCGGTACGGCCTTGGCTTCGGTCAACTCGTTAGTAAGATTAACCAGAATGAAGATCGCGGTCGTCGGCGGGGGCTCCACGTATACGCCGGAGCTCGTGTCCGGACTGACACGCCTGGACGTCGACGAGGTCGTGCTCGAGGATGTCGACCCGGAGCGGCGCGAGGTCGTCGGCGGGATGGCGCGCAGGATGCTCGCGCGCGAGAGCTTCGCCGGCCGGCTCGACGTGACCGGCGATCTCGACTCCGCGCTCGCCGGGGCCGACTTCGTCCTGATCCAGATCCGGGTCGGCGGCCAGGACGCGCGGCTGCAAGACGAGACGCTGCCGCTCGCCTGCGGCTGCATCGGGCAGGAGACGACCGGCGCCGGCGGGTTCGCGAAGGCGATGCGCACGGTTCCCGTCGTCCTCGAGATCGCAGAGCGGGCTCGGGCGCTCGCCGCGCCGGGCTCCTGGATCGTCGACTTCACCAACCCCGTCGGCATCGTCACGCGGGCGCTGCTCGACGGCGGCCACCGCGCGGTCGGCCTCTGCAACGTCGCGATCGGCTTCCAGCGCCGATTCGCCGCCTGGCTCGGCGTCGAGCCTGCGCGTGTGGTCGTCGATCAGGTCGGGCTCAACCACCTCACGTGGGTACGCCAGGTGCTGCTCGACGGAGCGGACGTGCTGCCCGCGCTGCTCGCGGAGCACGGCGACGAGCTCGCCGAGGAGATCGAGCTGCCGCGGCGGCTGCTCGACGAGCTCGGCGCGATCCCGTCCTACTACCTCCGCTACTTCTACGCGCACGACGCGGTGCTGCGCGAGCAACTGGACGGCGAGCCGCGCGCGGCGGTCGTGCGGAGGATCGAGGAGAGCCTCCTCGACGTCTACCGCGATCCCGCGGTCGACGAGCGGCCGGATCTGCTCATGCAGCGCGGGGGCGCGTACTACAGCGAGGCTGCGCTCGGCTTGCTCTCGTCGCTGACGACGGGCGCCGGCGCCGTGCACGAGGTCGACATCCGCAACGGCGAGACCCTTGCCGGCCTGGCGGCCGACGACGTGGTCGAGGTCCCGGCACGCGTCGGCCGGGACGGACCGGAGGCGCTGCCGCAGCCCCCGCTCGCTCCCGAGCTGCTGGGGCTCGTCCAGCACGTCGCCGCATACGAGCGTCTCACGGTTCGCGCCGCGCTCGGCCGCGATCCGGTCGACGCGCGGAAGGCGCTGCTCGCACATCCGCTGATCGGCCAGGTCGAGCTCGTCGACGGCCTGCTCGACCGGCTCGTCGCCGAGGCCGTCCACTGAAGACCGTCTTCGCCGTCGACGGCGGAGGCTCGAAGACCGATGCCGCGCTCGTCCGGGAGGACGGCGCCGTGCTCGGCTTCGCCCGCGGCCCGCTCAGCCACCCGCACCACATCGACGTCGGGCCGAGCGCCGACGTGCTCGACGAGCTGGCGGCACGGGTCGGCGCACCGGGCGACCTCGCCGTCCTGCTCATCGCCGGCCTCGACTTTCCCGACGAGGAGGAGGCTTACCGGGCCGAGGCGGAGCGCCGCGGCTGGGCGGCCGAGGTCGTGGTCGGCAACGACACGTTCGCCGTGCTGCGGGCGGGCAGCGAGCGCGGCTGGGGCATCGGCGTGACCTGCGGCGCCGGCATGAACTGCGTCGGCGTCGCGCCGGACGGGCGCGAGGTGCGCTTCCCCTCGCTCGGAGCGGTCAGCGGCGACGTGATGGACGGCGCCGGGGCCGTCGGCCTCGCCGCGGTCTCCGCCGCCGCCCGCAGCCAGGACGGCCGCGGCCCGCAGACCGTGCTCGAACAGCTCGTGCCCGAGCACTTCGGAGCCGCGGACACCGTCGCGCTCGCCAGAGCGATCCACGCGGGAGACATTCCCTGGCGACGGCTCGGAGAGCTCTCTCCCCTCGTGTTCGAAGCGGCCGCGTCGGATCTGGTCGCCGGGGAGCTCGTGGACCGGCAAGCCGCCGAGGTCGTCGCGTTCGTCCGCGCGGCCGCGGTCCGGCTCGGAGTGACGAACGACGAGGTGGACGTCGTGCTCGGCGGCAGCGTGCTGCAATCCGGCAACGAGCGATTGCTCGGCGGCATCGAGGCCGGCCTGCGCGAGCTCGGGCCGCACCTCTCGATGCGGGTTGCGCGCTCCCGGCCCATCGTCGGGGCCGTGTTCGTCGGGCTCGACCGGCTCGGGGCGGGCGTGGACGCCTACGAGCGTGCGCGTGCCGAGCTCGAGAGCACCACGGAGTCAGGCGGCGACGTGGCAGGCGACGCGGCGGCCGTCTCCGAGCTCCCGTAGCTGCGGCGTCACCGTCTCGCACTCGGCGATCGCGAGCGGACAGCGCTGCCGGAAGCGGCAGCCGGGCCTCGGGTCGACGACCTTCGGCGGCTCGCCGACGTCGCGGGCGTCGGCGAGGCCGAGCTCGGCCCGCGGATCGGGAACCGCCGAGACGAGCAGCTGCGTGTAGGGATGCTTCGGCCGCTGCAGCACGTCCTCGGTCGGGCCCTCCTCGACGAGATGGCCGGCGTACATGACGAGGATGCGATCGGCGAGGTAGCGCGCGCCGGCGACGTCGTGCGTGATGTAGAGGAAGGAGACGCCCTCCTGCTCGCGCAGCTCGCCCATCAGGTTGAGAACGCCGACCCGGATCGAGACGTCGAGCATCGAGACCGGCTCGTCGGCGACGATCAGCTTCGGCCGCAGCGCGAGCGCCTGCGCGAAGCCGACCCGCTGGCGCTGACCGCCGCTGAGCTCGTACGGGAAGCGGCGGCGAGTCTCGCCGGCGGGCACGAGCCCGACGGAGTCGAGCACGCGGTCCAGCTCGGCAGCGCGCTCGGCTCGCGACAGGTCGGAGCGGTGCAGCTTCATCCCGCGCACGATTCCGTGCGAGACACGGTACGCGGGGTTGATGGAGCTGTACGGATCCTGGAACACCATCGGCACCGCGGCGCTGTACGCGAGCCGGCTCCGCCGCCCACGGAGGCGGCTGAGCGGCTTGCCCTCGAACCAGATCTCGCCCCGCGTCGGCCGGTGGACCAAGGCGAGCAGCCGCGCAATGGTGCTCTTGCCGCTGCCGCTCTCGCCGACGAGGGCCACGATCTCGCCGCGACCGATCGTCAGGTCGACGTCGTCGACGGCGTGCAGCGTCTGCCGCGAGGTCATCTTGCCGACGCGGAAATGCCGCGTCAGTCCCTCGGTGCGGAGCAGCGTCCCGCTCAGCGCGCGCTCTCCGCGAGGACGCAACGGACCTGGCTGCCGTCGACCGAGAAGAGCGGCACCTCGGCCGACGTGCAGCGCGGCTGCACGTGTGCGCAGCGCGGGGCGAAACGGCACCCCGCGGGCGGGCGGGCGAGATCGGGAGGCGATCCGGGAATCCCGAGCAGGCGAACCTTCGGCCCCCGGATCGAGGGGAACGCCTCGAGCAGGCCCTGCGAGTAGGGATGGCGCGGACGGTCGAACAGCTCGCGCGTCTTCGACGTCTCCGCGACCTGACCGGCGTACATCACGAGCAGCCGGTCCGAGAAGTGGCTCACGAGCGACATGTCGTGCGTGACGAAGATGACCGCGAAGCCGAGCCGTTCCTGCAGCTCCTTGATCTGCACCATCAGGGACCGCTGCGCGACGACGTCGAGCGCCGAGGTGGGCTCGTCCATGATCACGAGGTCGGGCGTGAAGAGCAGCGCCATCGCGATCATCGCGCGCTGGCGCATCCCGCCCGAGAGCTGGTGCGGGTAGCTGTGCAGGTGGATCGGGTCGATCGAGACGAGCCGCAACACCTCGCGCGAGCGCTCCTCGATCTCGGCTTTGGACATGTTCGAGTGCGCGCGGCACGCGTCGCGCATCTGCTGAGCGACGGTGAGCACGGGGTTGAGGGCGTTCATCGCGCTCTGCATCACGACGGAGAGGTCGCGCCAGCGGACGCGGCGGAGCTCGCGCTCCTCGAGCAGGACGAGATCCTTGCCCTTGAAGAAGATGCTCCCGCCGACGATCTCGCCGGGCAGCGGCGAGCCGAGCAACCGGGCGATCGCGTAGAGCAGGGTCGACTTGCCGCAGCCCGACTCGCCGACGATCGCGAGAAACTCGCCGCGCTCGAGCTCGAGGTCGACGTTGTCGACGGCGACGACCGGCCCGGCGTCGGTCGCGTACGCGACGCTGAGCCGTTCGACCTTCAGCACCGGCCCGTCCACGCCGCTGTCCGGCGTCGGCGCCGGCGAGGGCAAGCGCTTCGGTAGCCGGGTGCGCTCCAGCCTCCGCACGCGCAGCGCGGGGCTGCTGATCTCGTCGAAGCCGTAGTTGAGCAGCGCGAATGCGGCGCCGAGCAGCGCGAGGCAGATTCCGGGAGCGATTGCCCACAACGGCTGACCGCCGAAGAGCGCCTCGTTGTTCTGCGCCCAGTAGAGCATCGTGCCCCAGCTCTGGCTATTCGGGTCGCCGAGCCCGACGAACTGCAGGCCGGCCGCGGCCAGGACGGCATAGAGCGCCGAACCGAGGAACGTCGCCACGATGAGCGACGTCATCGTCGGAAGGATCTCGAACAGGATCACGTACAACCGCCGCTCCCCGCGAACTCGGGCCGACTCGAGGAAGTCGCGCGTCCGTAGCGACAGCGCCTGCGAGCGGAGCTGGCGCGCGCCGTACGACCAGCCGAGCACTCCCAGCACGACGATCAGCGTGAACAGCCCGGAGTTCTTGCGGTACGCCGTGATCACGATGATGAGCGGGAAGATCGGGAGCACGAGGATCACGTCGGTGACGAGCGAGAGGATCCCGTCGGCGATGCCGCCGAGGTAGGCGGCGGAGACTCCGATGAGCACTGCGAGCACGGTTGCGAGGGCGCCGACGGCGAGCGCGATCACGAGCGAGAGCCGGGTGCCGAAGACGAGCTGCGAGAAGATGTCCTGGTGCAGCGAGGTCGTGCCGAGCAGGTGGTGCCACGACGGCCCCAGCCCCGGCGGGTAGATCTGGGCGGTGGGGTCGTCCGGCGCGATCTGGCCCGGGAAGATCGCAACCACGACGAAGACGAGCAGCAGGAGCAGCCCGGCAACGGCCTTGCGGTTGCGGCTGACCGCGCGCCAGAGGTCTGCGAGACGACCGCCGCCGATGCCCGCGGCGAGCGGCGCCGGACCCACGGGAGGGGTCGCGAGCTCGTCTGTGGCGCCGAGCGAGGATACGCTCATCGCACGTCCCTCGTCCGCGGGTCCAGAAGCGCCGTCGCCGCGTCGGCCGCGAGGATCGCCGTCAGCACGGCGAGGACGATCATCAGGAACAGGCCCTGCATGAGCGCGTAGTCCTGGTTCTGCACCGACTGGAGGAACATCCACCCGACCCCTGGGTAGTTGAAGACGAACTCGACGAGGATCGCCCCGCTGACGACGAAGCCGAGCGACATCGCGAACCCGGTCAGGTTCGGGAGGATCGCGTTGCGGCCCGCGTAGCTCCACATCACCCGCCACGGGCTCAGACCCTTGGCGCGTGCCATCCGCACGTAGTCCTCGGTCAGAACCGAGATCGCGTTGTTGCGCATCGTCAGGATCCAGCCGCCGATCGAGGTGACGAGGATCGTGAGGGCCGGCAGGATCGAGTGCACGAACGCGTCGTGGACGAAGTGCCACGACCAGGCGGGCGTGTCGATGATGTCGTAGCCCCCGCTCTGCGGCAGCCAGCCGAGCTTGAGCGAGAACAGCCAGATCGCGAGCATCGCGAGCCAGAAGTACGGGAACGCCGAGGTGATCACGAAGATCGGCGGCAGCACGCTGTCGAGCATTCCGCCGCGCCGCCACGCCCCGACCAGGCCGACCAGCGTCCCGAGGACGAAGGCGATGATCGTTGTCGAGCCGACGAGTGCGAGCGTCCACGGCAGCGCCTGGAGGACGTCGTGCATCACCGGGTCCGGGAAGAACGTGAGCGAGATCCCGAAGTGGCCGCGGAAGACGTTGCCGAGGTAGGTGAAGTACGCGCTCAGCAGGCTCTGGTGCGTGTCGACCCCGAATGCGACCTCGAGGGCGTGCAGGCCCTGGGGATTGATGTGCCCGCGGTAGCGGGACATCATCGCGAGCGCCGGGTTGCCCGGCATGAGACGCGGGATCACGAAGTTCGCCGTGATCGCCGCCCAGAGCGTGACCAGGAAGAACCCGAGCCTGCGGAGGACGAACCTCAAGACCCGCGCCTCATGTCGGTGAACTGTGCCTCAGGCTCTCATCCCTTGGGCTCGAGGTGGGTGAGCACGACACCCCAGTCCGGAACCTCGTAGGGGGAAGGCTTCGCGTACGCGTTGTGAGGCGTCACCCAGCCCGTGATCGACTTCGTGTTGTACTGGTAGAAGTCGACGCCCTCGGTGATCGGGATGATCGGGATGTCCCGCACCATCGCGGCCTCGAGCCGGTTGACGATCGCGTGCTGCCTGGCGAGGCTGGTCGTCGACGCATACGAGTTGATCAGCCTGTCGACCGCCGGGTTGGAGTAGCGCTCCCAGTTCGACGAGGCCTGCTTGCCGATCGGCGCGGAGTTCTTCGAGTAGAGCTCCTGACGCAGCTCGTAGTACGGGCTCGGCCCGCCGGCCTCGTTGCCGTCGTAGGCGAGCTGGAAGTGGCCGTTGTACGTCTCGCTGTCGTAGGTGGAGCCGGAGATGTTCGAGGTCGTGACCTTGATCCCGATCTTCTTCAGATCCGCCTGGACGAGACTCGCCGAGGCGATCCAGTCGGTGTAGCCGCTGATGTTGATCATCGAGAACGAGAGCGGCTTGCCCGACTTCGTGTGGAAGACGCCGCCGCTGAGCTTGAAGCCGGCATGCTCGAGGATCGACTTCGCCTTGGCCGGGTCGTAGGTGACCTTCTTGGCGAGCTTCTTGTTCAGCCAGCTCTTGAACGTGGGCGACACGATCCCGGTCTGGTTCCCGGCGGGCTCGTACCCGGACTCGCCGATCGCGGCCACGCGCGACCGGTTGACGGCGTAGGCCATCGCCCGGCGGACGGCGACGTTCTTGAGGATCGGGTCCTTGAGGTTGATGAAGATCGACACGTTGGCGACGGGCGGGAACCAGTAATGGTTGTCCTTGCTCCTCGCGGTGTACGCGGTCTTGATGTTCGGGATGTACTGGCCGCCCCACTGATCCTGGCCGGTCGCGAGCGCGAGGTTCGCGGGCCCGTTGTCGGTGTAGGCCGGATAGACGACGGTGTCGATCTTCGGCTTGCCCGGCTGCCAGAAGTGGGCGTTCTTCGCGTAGATGATGCGCTGCGCGTTACAGGTGGACACCGTGTAGGGGCCGCTCCCGATCGGGGTCTTGTCCGTGTACTTGACCGGGTTCGAGATCTTCGACCAGATGTGCTGCGGCACGATCGGCGTCTGACCGGCGACGTAGTAGAAGTACGGAGCCGCCGCGGACTTGAACTTGAAGACGACCTGGCTGCTCCCCTTGCGGGTCACGCTCTTGAGAACCGACCAGACCGCCTGCAGGTCGAGCGCCTTGTGCTTTTTGAGCAGCTGGAAGGTGAAGTAGACGTCGGCTGCGGTGAGCGGCTTGCCGTCCGACCACTTGACGCCTTTCCTGATCGTGAAGGTGAGCGTCTTCGCATGGTTCGACCACGCGAACTTCGACGCGAGCCACGGGGTCGGCGCCCCGCTCTTGAGCTCGTTCACGAAGACGAGCTCCTCGTAGAGCGGCCCGAAGGAGAGGAACTGGACGTCGGGGTTGAACGGGTTGAAGTTGCACGTCCAGGTCTGGCCCGCGACGTTTGCGATCGTGACCGACGTGCCGCCGGCGGTGTGCTTGATCCCGGCCTGGCTGCCGACGGCAGTCCAAGCGGCCGCGGTGATCCCGGCGAGCAGCACGACGAGAAGCCCTCTCCTCATGTCGTATCCCTCCTTGGCCGCCGTGCGGCGGTCCTCGCGGTGAGCGATGCGCGGCGCTGACAGCGCAGCCGTGCGCCTTCCATGAGTTAGGAAACTAACCTATCTTTATCGTCGTGACAAGATCGTGACGACGACCGCGACGACCGGAGCGGCACGGCCTCGCCTGATGCGGACGCTCAACGAGCAGTTGCTGCTCGAGCGGATGCGAGGGAACGGGCCCGTTTCGCGCAGCGAGCTCGCAGGCATCTCCGGCCTCTCGAAGCCGACGGTGGGCCTCGCGCTGGCGAGCCTCGAGCGCGACGCACTCGTGGAGCACGCCGGCCGGCGGGCCGGGAGCCGCGGGCGCAGCGCGCTGCTGTACGAGATCCGCCGCGACGCGGGCTTCGTTCTCGGGCTCGACGTCGGGCGCCGGTTCGTTCGCGGCGCCGTGGCCGATCTGGGGGGCACCGTCCGAGCCCGCGAGAGCCGGCCGTCGCGGTCCTCGAGCGGAGTGGCCCGTGTGCGCGAGCTCGCGGCGCTGGCCGGCGAGCTCCTGCAGGAGGCCGGAGTCGACGGCAAGGGCACGCTGCTCCAGACGGTCGTCGGCAGTCCGGGGATCGTCGGGCCGAGCGGTCACGCCTTGCAGCTGGCTCCGAACCTGCCCGGGTGGGAACGGCCCGCGGTTCTCCGTGAGCTCCGCAGCCTCCTCGGCACCGACACCGCGATCGAGAACGACGTCGACGCCGCGGCGGTCGCCGAGCGCGATCACGGCCACGGCCGCGACGTCTCGACGTTCGCCTTCGTTTCGGTAGGCACGGGGATCGGCATGGGCCTGATCCTCGAGGGCAAGCTCCATCGCGGAGCCCACGGCGCAGCCGGCGAGATCGCGTTCCTGCCGCACGCCGACGGGCCGATGGAATCCGCAGTGTCGTCCGCCGCCGTCGTGCGTGCTGCGCGGGAGCGGGGAGCGCGACTCCGCAGCGCGCGCAGCGTCTTCGCCGCAGCGGCTGCCGGGGACGAACGGGCGCGCGAGGTGGTCGTCGAGGAGGCCGCGGTCGTGGCGCGGGCGCTCGCGGCGATCGTGGCAGTCGTCGATCCCGGACTGATCGTGCTCGGCGGCGGCATCGGCCGGGCGCCGGGCTTTGCGGAGGAGGTCGCCCGGGAGCTCGCGCGGCTCTCGCCCGTCGTGCCGGACGTCCGCGCGAGCGCCCTCGGCGAGGACGCCGTCGTCGACGGCTGCCTGGCCGTGGGCAGCGACCAGTTGTGGGAGCGAGTCCTCAGCTCGCGCCTCGCCCGAGACGCGGCTAGATTGGACGCGTGAGGAGCGGCGGGTTGATGGGGGCCGTGTTCGGGGCGTTGGTCGCAGCGGGAGTCGTTCTGGCCGCGAACCCGAGCAAGGAGCGGATCGAGCTCACCAAGGCCGGGCAGGCGCAGGCGAAGGCCGAGGTGCTCCGTCGAGCCGACGTCGGCTCGGGCTGGCGCGGCGGCTTCAAGAAGCCGGATCTCTCCTCGACCATGGCCGGCTGCAACTACCGGCCGAAGCAGTCCGACCTCGTGCTCAACGGCGCGGCGGAGACGACGTGGCAGAAGCAGGTGTCGGAGATCGACAGCGAGGCGCAGGTGCTGCGGACGCCGCAGATGGTCCGGCTCGACTGGCAGCGGACCGTCCTCGCGCCTCAGGTTATGTCGTGCCTGCGAAAAGGCTTCGCGAAGTCGCTCGGCGCGAACGGGAAGCTCGTCTCGTTCGGCCTTGTGGCCTTCCCCCGTCTGGCGACGTACACGCGGGCGTATCGCGCGGTGGCGGACTTGACGACGGCGCTCGGAAAGCTGCGCCTCGACATCGAGCTGGTCGTCTTCGGGGCGAGGCGAACCGAGCTCACGCTCACGGTCTCCGGGCTCGCCTCGACGAGGGCGTCGCTTCGCAGCACCGAGCTGCGCCTCGCCCGCCTGCTCCTGAGCAAGCTCAGATAAGGCCGTTCGTCGTGGCCGTGCGCCTGACGAGTGCCGACCGCGTGCTCTTTCCCGAGGACGGGATCACGAAGGGCGACCTGTTCGCCTACTACGAGCAGATCGCGCCCGCGATCGTGCCGCACCTGCGCGACCGGCCGTTCACGCTGAAGCGCTACCCGCACGGGATCGACGGCGAGGTCTACTTCCAGAAGCAGGCACCGCGCGGCATGCCCGACTCGATCCGCACGCGCCGCTTCACCACCCATCCGCGCGAGGGCGGCTCGCGGGAGGTCGACTTCGCGCTCGTCGACTCGCCGGAGGCGCTGCTCTGGATGGTGCAGATGAACTGCGTCGACATGAATGCGTGGTACTCGCGCGTCGACAAGCCCGACCGCCCCGACTACGTCGTCTTCGATCTCGACCCGCCGGACGAGCCCGACGGATTCGAGCAGGCCATCGAGGCCGCGCGCCTGATCGGCGAGCTGCTCGAGGACGTCGGCCTGCCCGGCTATCCGAAGACGAGCGGCGCCGACGGGATCCACGTGCTCGCGCCGGTCAAGCGGCGCGCGACGTACAAGGAGACGTACGCGTTCGCAGAAGCCGCCGCGCGGCTCCTCGAGGCCCGGCACCCGGGGCTCGTGACGACGGAATGGCTGAAGAAGAAACGCACCGGCGTCCTGCTCGACCATCGCCAGAACGGCTGGGGGAAGACGATTGCCTCGGTCTACTCGGTGCGGCCGAAACCGGGCGCGCCGGTCTCGACGCCGCTCCGCTGGGAAGAGCTGAAGCCCGGGCTGCGCCCCACCGACTTCCCGATGGACGTCGCGCTGAAGCGCCTCGAGCGGCACGGCGACCTCTACGCGCCGGTGCTCGACGACCCGCGCGCGCTCGCCGCGGCTGCGAAGCGCCTCGAACGCGCGCTCCGTTGAGCTTGGTCGCCCGCTGACCTAAGATGCGCGGGCCACACGTGCCGGGGCCACGAGGGGGCCGGCCGGCACCGGACCATCGGGAGGGGGTTCACACCGTGAAGAAAGCGTTTCTCGCTGCGCTTACCGTCGGTGCGATCGCACTGCTGGCAGGCGCCGCGACGGCCAGCAGCGCGCAGCCGTCGTCCGTGCAGCATTACATGATCGGCTTCAGCCACTCGCTGAACGCCGCCGACAAGGCTCTCGTCACGAGCCACGGCGGCACAGTCCGGTACTCGTTCCCGTCGATCGACGTGCTCGCCGTCGACCTGGCGCCGAATCAGGTCAACGCCGTCAAGCAGACGGCCGGCGTGAGCTACGTCGAGAACGATCCCATGCGCACGCCGCTGAGTCTCGCGAGCGACCTCCAGTCGTCGGAGCTCGTCCCGACCATCGACAACGGCCTCTACGGCCTCGTCACGACCCACGCCGTCGAGGCTCAGAACGAGGGCTACATGGGCGCGGGCGTGAAGGCGTGCGTCGCCGACACGGGTCTCGACACGACGCAATCGGACATCGCACCGAACTTCGTCAAGGGCTATGACGCGTTCGACCCGAGCAAGCCGACGGTCGACGTCTTCCAGCTCGGCGTGGAGACCACCGAGACGCATGCGACACACGTCTCGGGGATTCTCCTCGGCGCGGTCAACGGCAGCGGCATCCACGGCGTCGCGCCGGAGGCCAAGCTGTACGAGGCGCGCGTGCTCGGCACCCAGCCGGACGGCACGGTCAGCGGTACGACGAGCCAGGTGATGGCCGGCGTGCAGTGGCTCGCCGACCAGGGCTGCAAGGTGATCAACATGAGCCTCGGCGGCGGCGACCGGTCGCAGGCCGAGGAGGCGCTGTACAACCGGATCCGGAACAACGGGACGCTGATCGTCGTCGCCGCCGGCAACGACTCGGCGAAGAAGCTCTCCTTCCCGGGCGCGTACCAGAGCGTCGTCTCGGTCGGGGCGGTCGACCGCAACGACCAGCTCGCATCCTTCTCGAACACCGGCGCGCAGCTCGACCTCGTCGCTCCGGGCGTCGACAACCTCTCGTCGTTCCCGGCGGGCCAGGGTCGCGACGCAGAGGTGACGATCGGCGGCACGACGTACATGGGCAACCCGGCGGAGTTCTCGGGAGCCACGAACGGCGTCACCGGTCAGTTCGTCAACTGCGGGCTGGGCGGCACGCCGGCCGATTGCGGCACGCCGCCGAGCGGGACGTGGGTCGCGGTCATCCAGCGCGGGTCGTTCAGCTTCGCGCAGAAGGTCGACAGCGCGATGAAGGCCGGAGCCTCCGGCGTCCTGCTCTACAACAACACGACGGTTCCCGTGAACCCGACGCTCGGCACGCCGGACGACAACGGCACGCCGTGGCTGCCGACGATCATCGTCTCGCAGGCCGACGGCCAGGCGATCGTCGCCGGGCTGGGGACGTCGAACACCGGGACGCTCTACAACATCGCCATGGCCTGGAACCTCGACAGCGGCACGTCGATGGCGACGCCGCACGTCTCCGGGGTCGCGGCCCTGATCTTCGGCAAGAACCCGAACCTCACGCCGGATCAGGTCGAGACGATCATGGAGCGGACGGCGACCGATCTCGGCGTCCCGAACTACGACACGACGTACGGCTGGGGCCTCGTGAACGCGCAGGCCGCCCTCGCGGCAACGCCCTCTCCGTAGGCACCGACTCGACCGAACGGCGAAGGGCCCGCACGTGCGGGCCCTTCGCTTCTTTCGGCCGCCACGGACCGGGCCGGCACACGGTCAGCCGTACGCGACATCCCGCACGCACCCTCGATCGGGGATCCCGCCGTCTTCGGCCACCATCGATGCGTGCCGTGATCGAGGAGTTCGCCCGCCGCGATCCCCCCGCACCGCCGGCACCCCCAGCGCAGCTCACCGAGCTGACCCGACGCGAGCGCGAAGTGCTCGACCTTCTCGTGCGCGGCCTTTCCAACCCGGATCTGCGAGCGGCTCGTGGTCGGCGAGGCGACCACGAAGACGCATGTCGCCCGCATCCTGCAGAAACTCGGTGTCCGAGACCGCGTCCAAGCAGTGATCTCTGGGCCTACGAGAGCGGTCTCTCGCACCGGGGACGAACGAGAAGCCGTGAGAATCGGCGAGCCCGGTTAGCCAGTGCCCCCGGCATGAATCGAACATGCGCACGCGGTTTAGGAAACCGCTGCTCTATCCACTGAGCTACGGGGGCTCAGCGGACATTCTG
>DATEHY010000030.1:0-37213 GCA_035279325.1 Gaiellaceae bacterium | reverse complement strand
AGCAGGACGAGGTAGCCGAACGCGAGGCCGCCGGCTCCGAGGAGGGTTGCGAGAGAGGCGAGACCGAGCATCCGTCGTTCGGACTTCGGGTCGACGGCGGGCGCGAAGAAGGACCAGGCCTGCCAGAGGATGATGGGCAAGGCGAGCAGGAAGCCGGTGTAGATCGAGACGGTGAGCGAGACGGTGAACGGCTCCGTGACGCCGAAGGTCACCACACGCCTGTGATCCGGCGGCAGGGGTCTGTTGAGCCACTCGAGGATCTGGCCGTGGCAGACGAAGGCGACGATCGTGCCGAGCGCGAGGGCGGTCAGCATGACCAGGATTCGCCGGCGAAGCTCCTCGAGGTGCTCGACGAGCGTTGCTTCTTCGCCGTGGTCGAGGCGACGCGGAAGCCGTTTCACCGGGCTAGGCCGCCTCGTGCTCGCGCGAATCGGCTGCACGCCGGCGCGTCTCGGCCGCGGAGACTCGTATGGCGGCTTCGTCGGCGGTCGGGCGGTCGTGTCCGGTGACCGATTCCTTCAGCTCGTGAATGCCGTGACCGAGCGAGCGACCGATCTGCGCGGGGGTCTCGTCGGCCGTGGAATGGTCGTGTCCGGAGACGGAGTCTTTGAACTCGCGCATTCCGTGGCCGAGCGAGCGGCCGATCTCGGGGAGCCGCTTGGCGCCGAAGAGAAGCAGAGCGATCAGGAGCAGGAGCACGATGTGGGTGGGGCTGGTCAGACCGATCATCTGTTTTCTCCTTCTGTTGTTCAGCGTTGGATCTGGACGGGGGTGCCGAGGGGAAGTAGGTGGGCGAGACGGGTGATGACGCTGTTGCGGATGCGGATGCAGCCGTGGCTGACGCTTTGCCCGAGCAGCCAGGGTTCATTCGTGCCGTGGATTCCGACCTCTCCGTCGCCGCCGGCGAAGCTGGTGAGCACGTTCGAGTAGGCGGAGAGACCGAATGCGTAGGGACCGAAGAAGCTGCTGGGGTCGGTGGTGCGTAGTGCGTACGCGATGAAGTAGGTGCCGTTCGGAGTCGGGGTCAGGGCTTTGCCGACCGCGATCGCCGTGTCGAGTACGCGCCGCCGTCCGCGCCAGAGGAGCAGCCGGTGCGCACGCAACCGCACAGCGACCCGGTAGTCAGTGCTGACGAGGTCGACAAGCGAGCGTTGGATCCAGGCGCTGGACCGGTTGGGCCGTATCGGCAACGAGACCTTCAGCCAGTTGCCGCGAGTCGCCAGCACCCGGAAAACCGGCCGGGTGCCGTAGCTGTACGGCAGCGGTCCCAGCCTGCGATACGGATGCGTGCTCCGCCGGTGGTAGAGGGCGATCGTGCGTCTTCGCGCCTGAGCGATCAGATTCGCCCTGGCGGACCACCTGGTGGTTCGTGCGAGCGCGGCCGCAGCAGCCCGCAGGCGACGCGCCGCGGGGACGCCCGGGGCGGCGTCGTGGCCAAACGCCCTCGAGGTTGCTGCACTGCCGAGCAGGCCGGCCGGCAGTCCGACGGCGACGGCCGCGGTGACGGCGCCGATCGTCAGGAGACGTTTGCCGGTCTGCGAAACGTTAGGCACGTGGGGCCGGGGCTCGGGAGCGGCCCCATGTTCCGGGGCTGCTCCCGAGCCGTATCGGTCAGGCGGCGGCCTGGTCCGGTTTGTCGGTGGCGAGTGCGACGGTCGTGCCGGGCAGCGGGCCCCGGTAGGAGAAGAACCGGCCCGGGACGTTTGCCCGCTTGCCGAATCCGATGCCGAGCTTCTCGATCGCGGAAACGATCTCGGGGATCGTCTTCACCGTGTAACTGCTGAAGGCGAGGTTGTCGCCGAGCTTGCCCTGCAAGGCACGGGCGAGAGTGCGGTGCTCGGCTTCGACCGCGCCGATCTCGACCGTGTAGCGGGCGAAGTTCGCCTGCCCCGCGCCCGCGAACGCGGTCGTTCCGATCAGGTAGGCGTTGACGAACACCGACTCGAGGTATTCGATGATCGGGGCGGCGTTCTTGGGGTTGAAGGCGGCGTTGGGGATCCAGAATTTCGTCGTCAACGGCTTGAAGCCGAGCCCGTGCAGCGCCTCGTAGTGGTCCTGTTCGGCCTGGTTCGCGGCTTTGAGGACGTTCTGCACAGGCGTGGGGAAGGCGTGGCCGCCCTTCTTGATCAGGTTGCTCAGGTAGGTGACCGCGAGCGCTTCGGCGGTGACAGCCGCCGTGCCGATCTCCATCGCGCTGTCGCTGTTGGCGGCGGAGGCGATGCCGGGCACGCCGGCCGCCACGGCCGCGCCTGCGGCGGTCGCGAGCAGCGCCCGGCGGGTGAGCGGCGGCAGACGGTGCTGCCCGAACACGTTGTCGAGCGTTTGCACGTCGTCCGTGGTCAGCTGTGGTTGGTGCTTGGGATTCATCGTGGTTGCTCCTCTCGTCTCGTCTCGGATCAGCCGGTCAGGACGGGGTTGCCGCGCGGCATCTTCTGCGGGGCCTTGGCGGTATGGGTCGCGCCCTTGACGCCGACGAGGCTCGGCACCGGGAAGGCGACAGACTGGTCGGGGGCGTTGTTGTCGAGTGCGACGACGGTGGAGGAGGTGGTGCCGTTGTAGGTGTAGAAGGCGCCGGGCTTGGAGCCCTGCTGGCCGAAGCCGATGCCGGCCGCTTTCAGCTCGGCCACAATCTCGCTCAGCGTCTTGACCTTGTAGCTCTCGTAGGCGAGGTCGTCCGGCAGCTTCCCCTGCAGTTGGCGGGCGAGGGTGCGGTGCTCGGCTTCGACGCCGCAGATCTCAGCGGCGTAGCGGGCGAGAGTGTCGCTCTTGGCGTTCGCGAACACGGTCGTCCCGATCAGGTAGGCGTTCACGAACACGGTCTCCAAGACCTCGATCGTGGCGGCGACCTTGGTCGGCTCGAACGCCGCATCCGGAATCCAGAACCTTGTCGTCAGCGGCGTGAAGCCGGCGCCCTTCAGGAACATGTAGTGGTCCTGCTCCGACTGGTTCGCCGCTTTCAGCGGCCGCTCCGCCTTCCCGAGCTTTGAGCCGAGACGGCCGATCAGCTCGGTCAGATAGGTGACGGCGAGCGCCTCGGCGGTGACGGCAGTCGTGCCGACGTCCTGCGGGGTATCGGCTGCGGTCTTGGCGAGCGCACGGCCGAGCGGCGTCGCCGCAGCTGCAACACCCGCTCCGATGGCCGCCCGCCTGAGAAGCCAGGCGCGGGAGCGCGGGCTCGTCGACGTGTCGGCAAGCGCGTTCTCGAGCGTCTGCACGTCGTCGGCGGAGGCGAACGGACGCGCGTCGTTCTGCTTGGACATTGGGAAGTCCCCCTAGATCGTGTTCGAGGCTGGGCTGCCTCCTCACCTAGGCGTTCGCACCACTGAGGGGACTGGTTCGGACCGACGTCGCACTCGGGGCTCGGTTGGGGATCGGCCCCGCTCGAGCCGCGGCGCCACCCTTAGGCTCGGGCAGAGAGCACGAGCGGTTTGCCGGTGGGCTGCGGCGAGCCTCCCTTGGGCTCGAGCGTGATCCCCACTCGATCGCCGCTCGATACGCGCTCGGCGAGCCTGATGACCGTGGTCGCCCCGGCCCGCGGAGAGAAGAGGCCGGCGCGGCGGGCTGTCGCGCCGTGGATCACCCAGACCTCGTACGCCTTACCCCCCGGCGGCGCGGCCAGCCGGGAAACGACCAGAGCTGCCTCCCCGCCGCGACTCAGAATCAGCGATCCACTGGCCCCGCGCAGCGGAACGGTGACGAGCGCTTGGGCAGAACCGAGCCGGGAATGCAATGTCGCCGCCCACACGCCGAGCCCGATCGCCGCACAAGCCGCGGCAGCGGCCGCAGCGGCGAGAGCCGGGTAGGCCCAGCGCGGCCGAAGCGGCACGACCTTTCTGCCGTCGTCCCGCGCGGCTTGCACGATCCGGCCGCGAAGCCCGGCCGGGACCGAGGACGACGGAGCAGCGAAGGCAAGCTCGGCGGCCGTCTCCGTCAGAGCGGCGAGATCCTCCTGGCACCTCGGACAGTGCGCCAAGTGCGCTTCGAACACTCGCTCCTCGTCGACGCTCAGAGCATCGAGGGCATACCCGGAAACGAGCTCGTGGATCAACTCGCCTTCCACGAGTCCTCCTCAGCCGTCGCTTCGAGCGAGCGGCGAAGATTGGTCAGACCAGCGAACATCTGACTCTTGATCGTGCCGAGTGGCCGGCCCAGCCGAGCCGCCAACTCCGCCTGTGTAAAGCCTCCGTAGTAGGCAAGCTCGAGCGTTTCCCGCTGCTGGTCGGGAAGCGCGGCTAGCGCCCGCTGCACGCGCTCTCGCTCCAACCGCAGCCAAACGGCGTCATCAGCCGCCCCCTCGACGCGGTCGTCCTCGCCGTCCTCCAGCGGCAGACCGCGGCGGCGCTGCTCGCGCCGAACAACATCGACCGCTCGTCTATGCACCAGAGTCATGATCCACGCAGCAGCACGCGCACGTTCCGGCAGAAAGCGGGCTGCACCGCGCCAGATCGCGAGAAACGCCTCCTGCACGACATCCTCGGCCAACGCGGAGTCGCGCACGACACGCCGGGCGAGACGAAAAGCCGCCGCCCCATAGCGGTCGTAGAGCTCGCCGAGCGCCGCTTCCTCCGACCGCGCCACGAGGGCGACCACCGCTTCGTCGGAAAGGTGGGCGAGGTCTCGCGGCATCGACGCACTCGGTCGTCGATCCGGACGGCCCGGCCGCACCACCGACCGCATAGATATGCCGCCGCGACGTCCCAACAAACACCCCCGAAGATTGACGCGCAGCACGCGCGCGACAGATTGGGTCTCCTAAAGCGATTCGCTCGAGAACCCTAGATGGTTCGCCCGCCGGATCCTCACAACGCGCGTCTGCTCGTCGAGCCCGTCTACGGCCCGGCGAAGTACAGCGCTCTGCCGCGGCAGTGGCGACGACGACAGAGGGCCGGCAAGTCCCTGACCGACCGGCCGCGATCCGACAAATACCCGGTCATCCAACGGGATGTCCGGTCGTGTCGATTCTCATAACCCGATGCTCGGTAGCCTGGTTCCGCCTGGCCCCCATCGACTAGCGGTCTAGGTCGCGGCCCTTTCAAGGCTGAAGCACGGGTTCGAATCCCGTTGGGGGTATCTATCTATCTATCGGCGTCGAGCCGCAGCCGACTACCCGGCCGGCGTCGGCTCGACGCCCACGGTGCCGCCCGCGACCCGCACCGTCCACCGCCGCCCGAACGCCCGGACGCCGGCGAGCGTCAGCCCGTCGAGCCACTCCGGCACACAGCCCGCCTCCGAGCGGAGCTGACGCGCCGCCCGGTCCGGAGCGAGGCCGAGCACCGCCTGGAGCAGAAGAAGGGGAGTCGCCGCTGCCCAGGCCTGCGGCGACGACGCCGTCGGGTAGACGACCGGGAACCCCGTGTGCTCGCGGGCGAAGCCCGCGAAGACCTCCGGCAGGCGGTAGTCGAAGTGGGCCGCCGCCTCGACGGTCGCGCGGAGGATGCGAGCGGCGTCGGCGGGGCGGCCGCTTCGCGCGAGCCCCCACGCGACGAGCGAGTTGTCGTGCGGCCAGACCGTGCCGTCGTGGTAGACGAGCGGGTTGTACGCGCCCTCGCCGACCGCCATCGTCCGCACGCCCCAGCCCGACCAGAGCGCATCGCCCGTCAGCAGCCCCGCGATCGCCTCTCGGCGCTCGTCCGGAACGATCCCGCTCCACAGCAGATGCCCGAGGTTCGAGGTCAGCGAGTCGATCGGCCGTTTCTCGTGGTCGAGGCCCAGCGCGTAGAACCCCCGGTCCTCCAGCCAGAACGCCTCGTCGAAGCGGCGCCGCAACTCGACCGCGTCGCTCTCGAGCTTCGCGGCCAGAGCATCGTCGCCCCAGATCTCGCGCGCGATCTCGGCGGTTCGCAGCTTCGCGTCGTAGACGTAGCCCTGAACCTCGACCGGCGCGATCGGCGGCTGGGCCAGCGTCCCGTCGCGGAAGGCCATCGAGTCCTCGGAGTCCTTCCAGATCTGGTTCCGGATCCCGTGCGAGCTGCGGCGTTCGTACTCCACCAGGCCGTCGCCGTCGAGGTCGGCCGGGCCGTCGATCCAGGCGAGCGCTCGCCGGGCCGCGCCCTCGAGCTCGAGCGGCAGCGCCGGGTCGTCGGTCCAGCGCCAGAGCTCAGAGAGCAGGACGAGGAAGAGCGGCGTCGCGTCGAGCGTCCCGTAGTAGCGGTCGACCCAGGCGAGCGCCGCCTTGCCGCGGCGCAGCTCGTGGATGATCTTCCCCGGCTCCGCGTCGCGCTCCGCGTCGTCCTCGGTCGCCTGCGTCGCCGCGAGGACCCGCAAGGTCCCGGCGGCGAGCTCCGGCCCGAGCAGCAGCGACTGGAGGGACGAGATGATGGTGTCGCGACCAAAGACGGTCATGAACCACGGCGCACCGGCGGCGAGGAGGTAGCCGTCGGCCAGCTCCCGGGCGCGCATGCGGAGAGCGCCGAGGTCGGCGAGCGACCGGTTCCACGTGTGCACGAGGTCGTCCCAGCCGGCGGTGAGGACCGGGGCCGCGCTCTGCCATTCGGCGAGCGAGCGCGTCGCCTCGCGCCGCTCCTCGTCGAGCTCGCGCGCGAACGACTCCGCCGCGAGCGGCTCCACCCCCTCGAGCTCGGCCTGGACGCCGACGACGAGCCGCCAGCGATCCCCGGGATCCAGGGACAGCGCGAACCTGGCGACGCCGTCCGACTCCTCGAACGCCTCCGACAGGTGGACGGCGGTGCGGCCCGGGAAGGAGCCGTCGGAGAAGACGAGCGTCCCGTTCGTGGATCGCTCGGGCGGGCGCGCCTCCGGCAGCGTGACCTCGACCGGCCGTCCGAATCCCGGCTCGAGATCCTTGACGACGAAGATGTCGGCGAAGTCGGCCGCGAGCTCCAGGGCCAACTCGACGTCGAGCCGGCGCCGGCCGTGATTCTCGACGACGATCCGCTCCTCCATGCAGTCGCCGACGAAGCGCTCGCGCTCGATCACGAGCTCGTTCGGGCGCAGGCCGCCGGCCAGGGGGTTCCGCAGCACGAAGAATGCGATCTGCGGCGTCGGATGGTCGTGGGAGAGCGGATCGAGCCGCGCGCCGGCGAGCGTGAGCACCGAGCGCGAGAGAAAGCGCGTGTCCGAGGCGAAGAAGCCGGACGCGGTGGCGAGGCCGTCGACGTCGCCCCGCTCGTCGCAGACGCAGAAGGTCGACCCGTCGAGAACCGTCAGGGGCAACGTCTACGCGGCCGGCCCGACCGCTCTGCTGCTCTCCTCGTCGAAAAGCAGCACCTTGTCGAGGGGCACGGAGAACGTCTCGCGCTCCCCCGCGCGCAGCCGCGGCTCGACCGGCAGCTTGACGACGACCTCGTGATCGCCGAGCCGGAGATGCCCCAGCTGCTCGTCCCCGAGGTACTCGACGACCTCGACCGCGGCGTCGAGGCTCCCTGCGCCGGCGCGGCCGTTGCCGAGCCGGACGTGCTCGGGGCGGAAGCCGGCGAGCTGGCCGGTGCCGCCGATCCCGAGCACCGACGTCGGAAGCATGTTCATCGACGGCGAGCCGATGAAGCGCGCGACGAACGTGTTGGCCGGATGCTCGTACAGCTCCTCCGGCGTGCCGAGCTGCTGGAGCTCCCCCTTGTTCATGACGGCGATCCGGTCGCCCATCGTCATCGCCTCGACCTGGTCGTGCGTGACGTAGATCGTCGTCGTCCCCAGGCGCTGCTGCAGCCGCAGGATCTCTGCACGCGTCTGCACGCGGAGGGCGGCGTCGAGGTTGGACAGGGGCTCGTCCATGAGGAACGCCTTCGGCTCGCGCACGATCGCCCGCCCGAGTGCGACGCGCTGCCGCTGCCCGCCCGAAAGCTGCTTCGGCTTTCGCTTGAGGAAGTCACCGAGCTCGAGCACGTCGGCCGCCTGCCGGACGCGCCGGTCGATCTCGGCCCTCTTCACCTTCTGGTTGCGGAGGCTGAAGGCGAGATTGTCGAACACCGTCATGTGCGGATAGAGCGCGTAGGACTGGAAGACCATGGCGACGTCGCGGGCGCCCGGCGCGACGTTGTTCACCACGCGGTCGCCGATCAGGATCCGGCCGCTCGTGATGTCCTCGAGGCCGGCGAGCATCCGCAGCGCGGTCGTCTTGCCGCAGCCCGACGGACCGACGAAGACGAGGAACTCGCCGTCGGCGATCTCGATGCTGAGATCGTCGACCGCGGTCGTCTGGTCGAACCGCTTGGTGACGTGCTCGAACGTGATGGGTGCCATCAGACCTCCCTCCCCTCTGCGGGCAGCACGAAGTGCGCCACGGCGACGAAAGAGTACGCCACCGTCAGCGTGAGAAACGGCATCACGGCGGCCGCCACGCCGGCCAGATTGACGAAGAGGAGCGCGAGGCCGAGCAGGAGGGTCGCACCCGGCCGCTGCGCTCCAACGGTCGCAGCGACCCTGGCCGCCGGCCGCAACGGCAGCTCCGGATACGCGACGGACACCGTCATCAGGACCGCCGCATAGGTGCCCAGGAGCACGACAAGGTAGAGCGTGAGAAACGCGAGCGGCCAGCCGGCGCTCGAGCGCGTGTAGAAGTGGAGGGCGATCCCGGCCAGGACGCCGAGGGCGACGCCGGCGGCACCGAGCGCAAGTCCGCGACGCCAGTAGAGCCGCAGTCCCTCCCACGCGTCCGCGAGCCGGAGGTTGCCGGTGCGCACGAGAGTCACCGAGCAGTGGGCGAGCGCCGCGACGAGCGGTCCTGCCAGTACGAGGAGGACGAGCAAGGCGTGAACCGCGACCGCGGCGAACGCAGAGAACGCGACCACCAATCCGAGTGCCGCGTTGACCGGGACGAGCCGCCACGAGTTGCGGTACAGGTCGCCGAAGGCGAGCCCGAGAGCGCGGCGAGCGCTCATCCCTTGACTCCCGCCGAGACGACGCCGGAGACGAAGAAGCGCTGGAACGCGAGGAAGATGGCGAGGACCGGGAGAATGGCGATGATGGCCCCGGCCGAGATCTCGGGCCACAACGACGTGTAGTCGAAGTGCAGCTCCGCCAGCCCGAGCTGGACGGTGTAGTGGCTCGGGTTTCCCTGGCCGAAGAGGATCAGCGGCCAGAAGAAGTCATTCCACGTGCCCTGGAACTGGAGGATGGTGAGGGCGGCCATGGCGGGCAGGGCGAGCGGCAGCATGACGCGCCAGAAGGTCTTGAAGTAACCAGCTCCGTCGAGCTTCGCCGCCTCTTCGAAGTCGCGTGGGATCGTCAGGAAGTACTGGCGCATGAAAAAGAGGTTCACCGCCGAGACGAGGTTGATCATGATGTAGCCCCAGAAGCTGCCGTAGAGGCCCCAGTGGACGATCATCAGGAAGATGGGGATCAGACGCAGCTGGTCCGGCACCATCAGCGTCCCGAGCACGAGCAGGAAAAGGAGCTCACGGCCGGGGAACCTGAGCCGGGCGAACGCGTAGCCACCCAGCGCCGAGAGAAAGAGGTTGCACGTCACGATGACGGCGGCCAGGAAGACGCTGTTCTTGATGTAGGTCGGGAAGTCGTAGTTCTTCCAGAGCGTGTGCCAGGCAGAGGTGGTCCACGGATGCGGAACGAACGTGACGTTGATGCTGTCCGGGATCGTCTTGAAGGCCGTGATGATCGTGTACAGAAACGGCACGAAGAAGATCGCCGCGATGAGCAGGAACAGCCCGTAGAGCAGGAGCTTGCGGACGATCTCCGACCGGGCTCGCCCGGGAACGTACGGCTCGGCGCTCGCGACCGACGTCTGCAGCGTCATGCCGCCTCCTGCCGCCCCACGGTGAGGCGCTCGACGACCGTGAGCCCGAACAGGATGACGGTGTAGACGATCCCAGCCGCGGCCGCGACGCCGAATGCCGCGTTCGAGACCAGCTGGTTGTAGACGTACAGGATGGGCGTCATCGTCGCGTAGTTCGGGCCCCCCGAAGGACCGCCGATCAGGAACGACTGGTCGAACAACTTGAGAGCCCCGATGCTGAAGACCACGAGGCAGAAGAAGTGCGCGGGCCTCAGCAGGGGGAAGGTGATCTTCCAGAACGTCCGCCAGGCACCGGTGTCGTCGAGCGCTGCCGCCTCGTAGACGTCATCGGGAATCGACTGCAGTGCGGCGAGATAGAACAGCATCACGGTGCCGGAGGTCGTCCACGCATTCATCCCGACGATCCCCCACAGCACCGTGGAGGCGTTGCCGAACCAGTCCGTGCTGAAGCCGAGGGCATGGTTGAACAGGCCGTTCTGGCTGAAGATGTAGAGGATGATCGTCACGATCGCGACCGACGAGGCGATCGACGGGAAGTAGAACGCAGAGCGGAAGAAGTTCCGCCCGCGGACCTTCTGGTTGACGGCGAGCGCGAGCAAGAGCCCCAGCGCCATTTCGAGCGGGACGATCACGACCGTGTACTCGCCGATGTTCTCGAGCGCCGTGCGGAAGACGGGGTCGTGGATGACCTGCGAATAGTTGAAGGTGCCCGCTCCCTGGGAGGTCTTGCCGAGGATCCCCCAGTGGAAGAAGCTGATGTAGAGCGCATAGCCGAACGGATAGATGAAGAAGAGTCCGAAGATCGCGATCGGCACGAGCGCGAAGCCGTAACCCCAGCCCGCCTCGCGCAGGCGGGCGCTCGCCAGCGAGGCGCGGAAACGGCGAGGCGCGGCTTCGGTCGCGGTCGTGGTGGCCATCACGAGTGGAGCCGTTCCCCGCGCGGCCGACGCCGCGCGGGGAACGATCAGGTCAGTTGGAGCTACTTGCCTTTGAGGGCCTTGCCGACGTCGGCGAGCATCTGCTGCGTCGTCTTGTTGCCCGAGATGACTGCGTTCAGGTCGTTGCCCATGATGGTGTAGGCGTTGGCGAAGTGCGGGTTGCCGAAGCCCCAGCCGCGGGCATAGGGAGCCGCTGCGAGGAACGGCTTGCGCCCGCCCTTCGACGCCACGTCCTTGCGCGGCGAGAGCGCGAGGCCCTTCGACATCCAGATCTTCTCACCCTGCTTGCCGACGAGCCAGCTGAGCACCTTCCACGCCGCCGCCTTGTTCGGGTTGCTCTTCGCGATCGACCACGAGACGGTGAAGGCGAGGTTGCCCTGCTGCTTGCCCTTGATCATCGGAGCCACCGAGAAGTGCGTGTTGGGATAGGTCGACGGCATGTACGGAAGGAGCCAGTTGCCCTCGAAGATGATCGCGGCGTGGCTCTGGCCGAGCTCCTGCCCGCACCAGCTGCCCGCCGGCGGCGTGTACGCCAGCCCGCTCTTGATCAGGCCGACATAGAAGTTCACGGCCTGGCGGTTCGCCTTCGAGGTCAGGTTCTTCGTGATCGAGCCGCCGTTCTGGTACATGAAGGCGCCCATCCGCGCCCAGTCGGCCGAGAGGCAGATCGGATGAGCGACGCCGTGCTGCTGCAGCGTCCTGGCATCGGATTTGAGCTGGGCCCACGTCTTCGGCGCCTTCTTGAGACCCGCCCGCGCGAACAAGCTGTTGTTGATCTCCGTGGCGAGCGGCGACCAGTCCTTCGGGAAGCCGTAGATCGTCGAGCCCTTCTTGAAGGCCCCGAGAAGCTTCGGATAGAACGGCTTCGTGTTGAAGTGGGTCTTCTTGATGAGGCCGTTCAACGGTGCGATGACGCCCTGCTTGATCCAGCTGCCGATCACGCTCGAGTCGACGTAGAACACGTCCGGCGCGTTGTGAGCGGCGAAGCGGGCCGTCATGGCGGCGGCGTAGTCGCCGTTGATGACCTGCCAGGAGACGTGGATGCCTTCCCTCTTCCCGACCGTGTTGTTGAACGCGTTCGCCATCTGTGTGTCGAGCGCGTCCTCGTCGGGACCCGAGGACCACCCGGCGAATGTGACGTTGGTCACCTTCTGCGTCTTCCGCCCTGCCTGGGCGGACGCGGCGACCAGGACCACGGCCAGGATGACCAGGCCGAGGACCGCTACCAAGCGCTTCGTCATGAGCGACGACCCTCCCTACTCGTTGGAACCGGTTTCAAGACAGTTGGGTGCAATCTTTCGCGGACGCATAGAACACCATTCTTACACCCTTTGATATGTCGCACCAACACGCGGATCCCCTTGACTTGAAGACGACGAAAAGGGACGCTTGTTAGCGATGGAACCGCTACCAGGAACGGCGCGCATCGCCGACGTGGCAGCCCGGGCCGGCGTCGGCGTCGCGACGGTCTCGCGCGTCCTGAACGGGCACAGCGGCGTCCGTTCGACGACGCGCGACCGGGTCGTCGAGGCGATCGAGGCGCTGAACTACCGGCCGAGCTCGCTCGCGCGCAGCCTCTCGCTGCAGCGGACGATGATCGTCGCGGCCCTCCTGCCGTGGTTCACGAACCCGTCGGCGGTGCAGCGCGTGCGGGGCATCGTCGACGGCCTCAGCAGCTCGAGCTACGACCTGATGGTCTTCGACATCGAGTCGGAGGACCGGCAACGTCGCGCGTTCGAGCTCTTCGACCGGGGCGACCGGGCGGACGGCCTGCTCGTCGTCTCCACCCTCCCACCCGAGCCCGAGGTTCAGCGCATCCAGGCGGCCGGAATCCCCTGCGTGCTGATCGACGCCGTGCACTCGTGCTTCCCGAGCATCGCGGTGGACGACGTCGCGGGCGGCGAGATCGCGACGCGGCACCTGGTCGAGCTCGGCCACCGGCGCGTCGCCCTGATCGGCGACCCGCCGCCGGAGTTCCGCTTCGACTGGAGCCGCGACCGGACCCGCGGCTACGAGCGGGCCCTCGCGGCCGCGGGGATCGAGGTGCGGGACGACTACGTCCGCGAGGGGACGCGCCTACCCCACGTCGCGCGTGCGATCGCCGCCGAGCTCCTCTCCCTGCGGGAGCGCCCGACGGCGGTCTTCGCAGCCTCGGACACCCAGGCGATCGGCGTCCTCGAGGCGGCGCGGGCGCTCGGGATCGAGGTCCCGGCCCAGCTCTCGGTAGTCGGCTTCGACGACATCGAGGTCGCCGCCTACGTCGGGCTCACCACCGTGCGCCAACCGCTCGTGGAGAGCGGCCGGCGAGGCGCGCAACTCCTGCTCGAGGTGCTCGCGCGGCGCCGGGCGGTCGAGCCGCTGTGCGAGTTGCTTCCGCTCGAGCTCGTGGTCCGCGGTACCACGGGCCCTGTTCCGGCATAGCTACGCTCGGGCCATGCCCAAGATCGAGAAGTCCGAGGAGCAGTGGCGCCTCGAACTGACGCCCGAGCAGTACCGCGTCCTGCGCGAGAAGGGAACCGAGGCGCCGTTCAGCGGGGAGTACGACCACACGTTCGAGCCGGGAACGTACCGCTGCGCCGGCTGCGGCGCGGAGCTGTTCGAGTCTGAGGCGAAGTACGACTCCGGTTGCGGCTGGCCCGCGTTCTCCGCGCCGGCGGGCGAAGAGTCGGTGGAGGAGGAGACCGACACGAGCTACGGGATGGTGCGCACCGAGGTCCTGTGCGCGAGCTGCGGCGGCCATCTCGGCCATGTCTTCCCCGACGGGCCGCATCCGACCGGCCTCCGCTACTGCATCAACTCGGCCGCGCTCGAGCTCGACGAGAAGTAGCGCACGTGTCCAACCGCGCGCGTGTCCACGACGTGCTGCGGGTCGCCGCCGCGCTGCTCGCCGTCGTCGCGGTCACGTACCAGCTCGCGCGGTTGCAGGGCCACCCGAGCTTCCGTGGCGCCGGCAACTTCTTCAGCTTCTTCACGATCCAGTCGAACATCCTCGTCGCCGCGGCGTTGGTGCTCGCGGCGCTCGTCCGTCGCGACGAGCGGTCGCCCGGCTTCGATGCCGTGAGGACGGCTGCGACCTTTTACATCGCGATCACCGGGATCGTCTTCGCAGCGCTGCTGTCGGGGCTGCAGGAGCAGCTGGACACGCACAACCCGTTCGCGAACTCCGTCCTCCACTACGTGATCCCCGCCGCGGCCGCGGTCGACTGGCTCGTGGACCCGCCGCGCCACCGGCTCGGGGCGAAGGTCGCGCTCGCCTGGCTCGCCTATCCGGTCGCCTGGTTCGCGTACACGCTCGCGCGCGGCGCAGCCGTCGGCTGGTACCCGTACCCGTTCGTGGACGTCTCGCAGCACGGATACGCGCGCGTGCTCGTCGACGCGACCGTGTTCCTCGCAGCCTTCGCGGTGGGGGCGCTGGCGCTCGCACGACTCGCGGCCCGTCGCGCCGGGGCTCCGGAGCCGGTCGCGCTACCCTCCGCCCACCCGGGCGGTTAGCTCAGCTGGGAGAGCAACGGCTTTACACGCCGTAGGTCGCAGGTTCGAGCCCTGCACCGCCCATTTTTTCTTTCTCTTCTTCTCGGGTCTCGGAGAAACTGGGGCCGCGCGAGGCGGCCCCAGTTCGTCGTCGAGCTGAGCGGGCCTCAGCCGACCTTCGCGAAGTACGCGTCCTCGCCGGTGCGGCCGCAACCGGGTGCGAGGCCCCAGCAGTTCTCGTTCCGCATGTCGGTCCAATAGGCGACGATGCCGTTCGGGGTGCCCGGGATCGCGGCGATGTTGCTGTAGTCGCCGAGGAACCCGGTGGCGTTCGGGAACGACGGATCCAGGTTCCGCGCGAACCAGCGGTCGTTCATCGTCGGGTCCGAGGTAGCGGTCGAGACCGGAGCCTCCGTGAAGACGCCGGGCGACGTCTCCGACGCGATCGAGTAGCCGTAGACGTGATTCGCCGGGTCGACCGAACGGTCGAAGAACCCGATCCGGAGCATGCCCGACTCGTCGAACGCGGCCCACGGCATGAACTGGTCGCCCGGAAGCGTGATCGCAGTCGGGTCGGACCACGTCGCACCGCCGTCGGTCGACTCGCTGACCACGACGTCGGAGTTCGTCGCGACCGAGTACGGGCTCGCGGGGAACGGCAGGAACGGAAGCCCCTGCGTGTTCCGCATGTCCGACCAGACAATCGCCAGATGGTCAGGGTTCGTCGGATCGGCGGCGATGTTGCCGGCCGCCCAGGTGCGGAACATGCTGTCCTGGTACGTCGGCCGGAAATCGATCGTGTTCCACGGGAAGTCGTAGTTCCCGTCGATCACGCCGGCCACCGTCACCGGAGACTCGAGCGGCGCACCGGTGGTCGGATCGACCTGGACGACCATGTAGTCGTCCCGCCCGAAGCCCGCCGAGTTCGGATCGAGGTTCACCGTGTTGAGGAAGGAGACGAAGATCCTTCCGTCCGACGTGACCGTCGGCGTCGCGACGAACCCCTGGTCGAGCGAGCCGGAGATGACCGTCGGAGCCGACCAGGTCTTGCCGGCGTCGTGGGTGACCGAGTCGTAGAGCACCGTGCCGATGACGTTGCCCTTCTGCACCTGGACGAAGTCGCCCCAGGTCACGATCGCGTTGCCGTCGCCCCACGCTGCGACGTACTCCTTGTCGAGGGACGCGCCGACGCTCGTGGCGACGCCGCTCCCCTGGGCGACACGGTGGACGGCCCACGTCTTGCCGCCGTCGGCCGAGCTCGAGACGAGGACGTCGGCGTTCTGGACGTTCTTCGAGCCGACGAAGCGGAAGCCGAGCGTCCCGTAGTACGCGTTCCCGGCCGCGTCGAACGCGAGCGACGGATCGCCGGTGGCCGTGTAGCTCGAGTCCGAGAAGACCGGATACTCGGACCACGTCGCGCCGCCGTCGAACGTCACGTGCGCTCGCGAGAGGATCGTCTCGGTCAGGTGACCGCCCGGATTGAGCGAGAGCTGATAGTCGTTCACGCCCCCGATCATGTTGTCCGTGTTCGTCGGGTTGACCGCGATCGAGGTCTCGTTGTGAGGCCCGTTCTCCTCGCAGTCGGTGTTGACGTTCGCGTCCGTCGAGGTCGCGGTCGTGCAGATCGCGGTCCCCGTCTTCACCTTCGGCCCCTGCCCCCAGACCACGCCGGGAACCGGCGCCGGTGCGTCGAAGGCGTTGTGTGTGAAGTCGATGGGCTGCGGGTTGTCGTCGGCCGCGGCCACCGAGGCGACCATGCAGCTGCCGAAGGCGACCACCGCGACCAACAGAGGCAGCCGTGCGAACCAGCGGCTCCTCCCGGAGCTGAAACCACTCACCATCTTTCCCCCTTCTTCTTCCCCTGACAGTGAACCGGGACCTTATCGACCGGCGTTCGCTCTACGCGCAGCAGTCGGCGCTCGACCTTCGCAGCGGCGGGCGCCACAATTGCGGCCATGGCCGACGTGCGCAAGGTCGAGCTGGAGATCGGCGGGGAGCTCGAGAAAGGCCTCCGTCTCCACCATCACCTCGGCCCGCGCGTCGGGATGGTCGGCCTGCTGCTGCCCTACGCGTGGCTGCTCCTGTTCGGGGTCGAGGACCGGCCGCCCCGGCGCTGGTTCCGCTTGACCGCCTTCGCGTACGGGATCTGCTCGGCGTTGATCCTCGACGAGTTCGCGCTCTGGCTCAACCTGCGCGACGTCTACTGGAAGCGTCAGGGACGCGAAGGCATCGACGCGATCTGCATCTTCGGCGGTCTCCTCCTCTGGGGCGTGCTGATCGCGCCGTTCGCGCAGGCGGTGTGGCGCCGCCTCCGCGGGCTTCCCCACCCCGGACGGCCGCGCTGAGGCCGTGGAAGCCGCGCAGGTGAGCCTCCTCCGCTGGCTGCGCCGGCAGCTGCGGCAGCCGATCCCGATGCGCGAGCACCTCGAGGCGGCGGTCGAGAACGACGACGTGGCAGAAGCCCGGCGCCTCCTCGCCGGTTTCGAGTTCAGCGACGAGCAGCGGCGGAACGTGGAGCAGCTGCTCGACGCCTGGGAACGGCAGGCAGCGACCTAGTCCTACGCGGGGCGGCGCTAGCAGAACCCTTCGCGGCGCCGGTAGCGCTCGGCCCGCGCGTCCTCGTAGTCCTCGACGTCGAGCTCCGGGTCGGCGACCGAACGCAGGATCTGACCCGAGCTCGGCAGCTCCGAGCGGTCGACGTGCCGCTCGGGGTTCCACAGCTCCGAGCGCAGAAGCGCCTTCGGGCACTGCGTGTACGCCTCCTCGACCTCGACGAGCAGCCCGAGCCGCGGCACCTTGCCCTCGACCGCGCTCTCGGCGAGGAGCTCGGGATCGTCGACGATTCGTGCGCGGCCGTTGACGCGGAACGTGTCGTCGACGCCCGGAATCAGGAAGAGCAGCGCGATCCGGTCGTCCTCCAGCAGGTTCGTGAGCGTGTCGGCGAGCTTGTTCCCCGGGCGGTCGGGCAGGAGCAGCGTCCGCTCGTCGAGGATGCGGACGAAGCCGGCCGGGTCGCCGCGTGGCGACACGTCGAGGCCGCCGTCCGGGCGTCCGGTCGCAACGACGACGAAGGGGGACCGCTCGACGAACTGCCGCGTGAGCGGGTTGAGCCGGTCGGCGATCTTCTTCCGCACGAGCTCGGCCGGCTCGCCGAGCAGCTCGCGTAGCTCGCCCTGATTCACGACGCGAACCTCGGCGGGCGCTTCTCACGGATCGCGGCGACGCCCTCGCGCACGTCGGGCCCGGTCATGTCGAGGAACTCGAGCTCGAGCGAGGCGTCGAAGATCGGCCCCGCCCTCAGCAGCCATTCGTTGAGCACGCTCTTCGTGTGCGAGATCGCGCCGCGCGAGCCCGACGCCAGCCGCCGCGCGACCGCGAGCGCGCGCTCCTCGAGCTCGTCGTCGGGCACGCAGAGCGAGACGAGCCCGATGCGCTCGGCCTCGGCGCCGTCGACCTCCTCGCACAGCAGCAGGTGGTACTTCGCCTTCGCCATCCCGCAGAGCAGCGGCCAGACGATCGCGGCGTGGTCGCCGGCGGCGACGCCGAGCTTCGTGTGGCCGTCGACGATGCGCGCCCCCGGGCTCGCCAGGGAGACGTCCGCGAGGAGGCCGACCACGAGCCCGGCGCCGACGGCCGGACCGGTGATCGCGGAGACGATCGGGGTCGGGCAGCGGAGCAGGTTGTAGACGAGGTCGCGGGCCTCGTGGAAGACGCGCTGCCGCGTCTCGGCGTCGTCGGCGATCGCGAGCACGAGGTCGAGGTCGCCGCCCGAGCTGAACGCGCCGTCGGCACCGCGGACGAGCACCGCCCGTGTCTCCTCGTCCTGCCCGATCGCCTGCCAGACGCGCGCGAGCTCCCCGTGCTGCGCCTCGCTCACCGCGTTGAGCCGGCCCGGAGCGCGAAGCGTCAGGCGCAGGATCCCGGGCTCGGGCCGGTCGAGGTCGAGCGACGGGAACTCCGCCTCGTACGGGTACGGCGCCACGATGCAGATCCTATGGCGCGGCGCTACGCTCGCCCGGCAGCGAACGCGGGCCGGTAGCTCAGTTGGTAGAGCAGGGGACTTTTAATCCCAAGGTCGCAGGTTCGATCCCTGCCCGGCCCATTCGCGCTGCCGCGTCGCCTCCTGGAGACGAGCCCGGACCTGCGCGAGGTACTCGTCCACCTGCGCGACCGTTCGGAGATGCAGGGCCGTGGTGAGATCGATGTACGCGCCCCAGTCCTTCCGTGATCCGATGTGCTCGTCCCGGAGACTCATGCGTGGAGGGGGAGCGCTGGAGCGACTATGGGCCGTAGAATCGCACCGTTCGGCGCGACCCGCAAGATCGCGACCGGCTCGTCGTCGCCGGCGCCGAGCGCAACCATCCGCCCGCGCATCCCCTCGACCGCCGGAGACTGGACAAGCCGATTTCATCGGTACACAATCCACCCGCGCTTCTCGAGAGGCGGGGAGCAAGATCTGGCATTCACAGAGGAGGGGTTCGAATGGCAAGTCGTGGCTTGCGGCTTTGGTCCACCCTGGGCGGAGTCGTGTTCGTGGTGCTGGTGGTCGTGGGATCGGCGCTGCTCTTCGACGGGCCGAGCGATTCGTCGCCGGCGAAGATGGCGTCCTGGTACGGGAGCTCGAGCAATCGTCTGCACGTCCACCTCGGCTGGGTGCTGACGGGGCTCGGCCTCTTCGCGCTGATCTGGTTCGTCGGGGCGCTGCGGGAGCGCCTGCGCGAGAGCGAAGAGGCCGCGCCCGAGGAGGGGACATTTCTCTCCACGATCGTGCTGGTGGGCGGAACGGTCTACGTCGCGGTCGCGATGGCCGGGATCGCCGTCGCCGACGGGATCAAGACGATGAGCGACGACACGTATCACCACCAGGTGTACAGCGGCGTCATCCACGCCGCGGGCGACGTGTCCTACGTGCTGGCCGTGACCGCGGGGGCTGCGATGGCATCGCTCATCTTCGCCGCCTCGGTCGCCGTCCGCCGCTACGAGATCCTGCCGCGGTGGCTCGGCTGGTTCGGCTTCGTCGCCGGCGTCGCGGCGATCTTCTCGCTGTTCTTCTTCACGATGCTGCTCTGGCTGCTCTGGCTCGCGGTCGCGTCGGTCTCGCTCTTCCTGCGCGCCCGCCCGGCCACCGCCTCGCGGCGCGAGGCGTCCGTGGCGGCGTCCTAAGGCGTCGGATCGATGTGGAGGTGGGAGGCGGTCCGCGGCAAGGGACGACCTCCCACCTCTGCGGACTGCGCTCCCGAGGTTACGATCGCCGCATGCCGTTCCCGCTTCGCTTCGTCGTCGGCTGGGCGATCGACGCCGCCGCCCTCGCGGTCGCCGCGTGGATCTTCTCCGGGATCTCGGTCGGGGGCTCGGCCGGGACCCTCATCCTGGCCGCGCTCGTCTACGGGATCCTCGCGACCTTCGTCAAGCCGGTTCTGAAGCTGATCACCTTCCCGCTGATGCTGCTCACGCTCGGCGTCGCGTGGTTCTTCGTCGCGATGTTCATCCTCTGGCTGACCGACGCCTTCGTCGGCGGCCTGCACATCGACGGCTTCTGGACGCTCGTCGGCGGCACGATCGTCGTCTGGCTGGTCGGCGCGGCTGCCGACCACTGGCTGTTCCCGAGGCGGCAGGGCCCGATCAAGCAGCTGATCCGCGCGTCGTCGCGTTTCGGGGACGCCTGAGCGGAAACGAGCGCCGGAGCATGCGGTCGGCTCCGGTCAGTGAGCGTGCGGGACGTTTCGCTCCGGAGCCGGCCGTGGGCTAGCGGCCGGTCTAGGCTCCCCCGATGCGGCTCTTCCTCGTCGTCCGCCACGGCCAGTCGCTCTTCAACGTCGACAGGATCGTCAACGGCGACCCGGCCCTCGACCGGGGCCTCTCGGAGCAGGGAATCGAGGAGGCCGAGCGCCTCGCCGGAGAGCTCGCCGCCCTGCCCGTCGACCTCGTCGCGGTCTCACCCTTCCCCCGCGCGCTCCAGACGGCGAACATCGCGCTCGCGGGCCGCGACGTCCCGCACGTCCTCGACGAGGAGCTCGGCGACGTCCGCGTCGGCGAGCTCGAAGGCGTGTCGCTCGACGCCTATCGCGACGCTCCCGCGCACTCGAACCGGAAGGAGCGTTTCCCGGGCGGAGAGAGCCTCGACGAAGCGGCGCTGCGCTACGCCGACGCGTGCGAGCGGCTGCTGGCGCGGGACGAGGCCGTGATCCTCGTCGTCTGCCACGAGATCCCGGTTCGCTACCTCGCGAACGCCGCAGCGGGCAGCGACGAGCTCAACGGGCCGCTCCGCTTCGTCGCCAACGCGACGCCGTACCTCTTCGACGAGGAGTCGCTGCGGCGCGCGGTCGAGCGCACGAGGAAGCTCGCCGGGTAGCGTCGGGCGATGACCGCCGCCGACACGCTCGCGCTGCTCGACTGGAAGCGCCGCGTCTTCGGCCTCTATGCCGCGGTCCGCTCGCTCTCACCGGAATCCGGTTGGCGCCTCTGGCGGGAAACACGAGACGAGTTGTTCCGCATGCATCCACAGTCTCCACTGCCGGCCGAGCGGCGCGCGTCGTTCGCGGGGCTCGAGTACTGGCCCTACGATCCCGAGGCGCGCGTGCTCGCGGAGCTCGAGGACGTCGACGCCCCGCCCGAGGCGGTGGCGACGAGCGGTGCCGAGGCGATCGCGTTCCAGCCGTTCGCGCGCGCGAGCTTCGAGCTGCGCGGCGAGCGGCTCTCGCTCGAGGTGACCTGGCTCGCGGCGTACGGCGGCGGCGCCTTTCTCTCCTTCCGCGATGCAACGAGCGGCGATGAGAGCTACGGCGGCGGCCGCTACCTCCTCGACACGGCGAAGGGCGCGGACCTCGGGGAAGACCACGGCAGGCTCGTGCTCGACTTCAACTTCGCCTACAACCCCTCGTGCTCGTACGACCCGGGCTGGGTCTGCCCGCTCGCGCCGCCGGCGAACCGGCTCGCCGTCGCGGTGGAGGCCGGGGAGAGGCACGTCTCGTGAGCGAGCTCGACGCGCTGCGGGGCGAGATCTCGGAGCTCGACCAGCGCCTGCTCGAGCTCCTGAACCGGCGCCTCGAGCTCGTCGCCGCCGTCCGCGACTACAAGGACTCGGCGGGCGAGCGCTGGATCGATCCCGCGCGCGAGGCCGAGCTGCTACAGACGCTCGTGGCCGCGAACCCGGGGCCGCTCACCGAGCGAGGAGTCGGCGCGATCTTCTCGGCGATCCTCGACGTCCTGAAGCAAGAGGTGGCGGCCGGGCGGCAGGTGCCGGCAGCTCCGGAAGGCGTGTCGGATCGGGCGCGCGCCGTCGATCGGCTCGCCGTCGTCGGCACCGGCCTCGTGGGAACGTCGGTCGCGCTCGCGGCCGGCCGGGTCGACACCGCGTGCCGCGGCTTCGACTCCGATCGAGGGATCCTCGAGGCGGCTGCCGCACGCGGTGCCGTCGAGCCGGCGCCGTCGCTCGCCGAGGCGGTCGCCGACGCAGAGCTCGTCGTCGTGGCGGTTCCCGTGGGCGCGGCTCCGGCCGTCGTCCAGGCCGTGCTCGACGCGTCCCGTCCCGGCACGGTGGTGACCGACGTCGCCTCGACCAAGCGCACGCTCGCCTCGCTCGCCGACCCGCGCTTCGTCCCCGGCCACCCGGTGGCGGGCGGAGCAACCGGCGGGCCGGGGCGCGCCGCGGCGGACCTCTTCGACGCGGCGACGTGGTTCCTCACGCCGACCGAGGCCTCGTCGGCGGAGAGCGTCGCCCTCGTGGAGCGCTTCGTGGGCTCGCTCGGCGCACGCGCGGTGCGAACGGATGCCGCCGCGCACGACCGCCTGCTCGCGCTCACCAGCCACCTCCCGCACGTGCTCGCGAACCTGCTCATGCTGCGCGTCGCCGAGGCGGCGGAGGAAGAAGAGGCGCCGCTCGCCTTCGCCGGAGCCTCGCTCCGCGAGATGACGCGGCTCGCCGGCGCGAATGCGGCCGTCTGGAGCGACATCTTCCTCGACAACGCCGACGAGATCGCGGCGGCGCTCGGAGGTCTCCGCGGCTCGCTCGACGAGCTCGAGCGGGTGCTGCGCGAAGGCGACCGCGAGCGAGTCGAGGCGACGATCGCGACGGCGGCCGCAGCCCGCGAGCGGCTCGAGTCGTTCGCCTACGGCACGGCGCCGGCGCAGCTGAACCGGATCCGTATCCGCGTCCCCGACCGGCCGGGCGTGCTCGCGCGAATCACCCAGATCCTCGGCGCGGCACAGATCAACCTCGAGGACTTCGAGCTCCGCCACGTCTCGCCGGAGTACGGCGGCGTGCTCGTGATCCTCGTCGCGGGAGGCGACAATGCAGCGCGGGCGCGCGAGCTGCTGCGGCGTGAGGGCTTCGCCGCGGCCTAGCCGGCGGCGCTAGCCGCTGCCGAGCTCGTCGGCGCCGGTTTCGGCCTCGAGCACGCAGCGGTCGAACTCCGCGAACGCGTGCGCCCACGTCTGCGGGTCGCGGAGGTCGACGCCGAGCGGCGCCAGCAGATCCTGCGGTGACCGCGACGCTCCGCTCGCCAGGAACTCGAGATACGCCGGAGCGAAATGCTCGGGATCCTCGCGGTACCGCGCGAGGAGCGAGAACGCGACGAGATGCGCGAACGCGTAGGCGTACGTATAGAAGCGGACGTGGATGAAGTGCGGGATGTACGACCAGCCGAGCCGGTAGCCGTCGGGCAGCTCGATCGATTCGGCGTAGTACCGCTCGTTCTCCTCCATCCACAGCCCGGCGAGCCGGTCGCGGTTGAGCGCCTTCCCCTCGCCGCGCGCCGCGTACGCACGACCCTCGAACCGCGCCATCATCGTCTGACGGAAGATCGACGCCATCGCCGCCTCGGCGCGGTCGGCGAGCAGCATCACGCGCGTCGCCGGATCCTCCTCGAGGTCGATCAGCCGCTCGACGGCGAGGAGCTGCGTGAACGTCGAGGGCACCTCGGCCAGCGCCAGGCCCGTGTGGTACGAGCGGTACGTCTGCCGCTCGAGCGCGAGCCTCCCGTGCACGGCATGTCCGAACTCGTGCGCGAGCGTGATCACGTCGCGGAGCTGGTCGGTGTAGTTCATGAGGACGTACGGCAGGACGGTCTTCGAGACCGAGTTGCAGTAGGCGCCGCCGACCTTGCCCGGCCGGGGCTCCGCGTCGACGTGCCCGCGGTCGAGGCAGCTGCGAAAGATGTCCGCCAGCCGCGGCTCGAAGTCGTGCAGAGAGTCGTCGACCATGGCGACTGCCTCGGTCCACTCCACCCGCCGGTCGCTGCCGACCGGCGCGTACTGGTCGGCGAGCTGCAGCCGGTCGAGACCGAGGATCCCGGCCTTGCGCACGAACCAGCGGCGGCCGATCGGATAGTGCTCCTCGATCGCCGCCATCATCGTCTCGACGACGGCGCCGTCGAGCTCGTTGCGCTGGTTGGTCGGCCACATCGGGTCGGGAACCCCGCGCAGCCGGTCGATCGAGAGCCGGTCGCCGACGATCGCGTCGTAGCACGCCGCCTGCACGTCCGCGATCTCGTCCAGCGTCCCGTACAGGACGTCGAGCGCCGCGAGACGCAGCTCGCGGTCCGGGTGGTGCACATACGAGAGGAGGCGGTCGATCGTGTGCGGCTCGGGCCCGTCGCCGCCGTCGAACTCCACCGTCAGGGTCGCGAGCTCGCGGCCGTGCAGCGCCTCCCAGGCCGAGACCGCGGGCCGGCGCGCGTTGAGCGCCTGCTCCTCGCCCTCCGGCAGGACGTACGGCTTCTCCTCCCGCGCGACCTCCAGCCGGTGCCGGTAGGGCTCGAGCTCGGCGGCCTGGAGCAGTGCGTCGGCCTCGACGTCGTCGAGGGCGATCCACTCGAGCTCGACGAAGAGCAGCAGGCTCTCGAGGTCGGCGGCCCGGTCGCGCGCGAGCGTGGCGAGATCGCTCGTCTCCGGGTCCGTGGCGTCGGTGTGCTCCCGTGCGGTCGCGTAGAAGTGGACGCGGGAGATGTCCTGCGTGAGCTCGTCGAGCTCGTCGAACAGGTCGCGCAATCCCTGGGCGCCCGAGCGGCCGACCGTACCCCGGTGGCGGTCCGCGAAATCGCGCGCTCGCCGCAAGAGATCGTCCCAGTCGCGGCGGGCCTGCGCCGCGTCCGGCTCGAGATCGCTCAGGTCCCAGCGGATCCCGGTGGCACTGAGGGATGAGCTGACGGCCACGCCCGGGGAGCGTATATCGCGGCCTCGTCGCGCTGCCATACTGGTCCTCGGTGTCGCGCCGGCTGCAGTGGATGGTTCTCGGAATCGCGCTCGTGGTCGGCGTCGGCGTCGGCACCGCGCTCGCGGCGACGCGTTCCTCGAGCACGCCGACGACCCCGATCTCCGCGACGCCCGCGACCACGAACCCGCAGCTCGACCCGGGCGCTCCGCTCAACGCGATGGCGCCGGGGTTCACGCTGACCGACCAGTTCGGCAAGCGCGTCTCGCTGCGCTCGCTCCGCGGCAGGGTCGTCGTCCTGTCGTTCAACGACCCGGAGTGCACGACGATCTGCCCTCTCACGACCACGGCGCTGCTCCATGCGAAGAAGCTGCTCGGGCCGGCGGCCTCCGGAGTCGACCTCATCGGGGTCGGCGCCAATCCCGAGAAGACCCAGGTCAAGTGGGTCCGCGCCTACTCCAAGGCGCACGGGATGCTGCACAAATGGCGCTTCCTGACGGGCTCCCTGCCGGAGCTGAGGCAGGTGTGGCGTGCGTACGGGATCGAAGCGGCCGTCCGGGACGGCACGATCGACCACACGCCGGCGACGTACATCATCGACCGGAACGGCCGGGAGTCCCGCCTGTATCTGACCCTGATGGCCTACTCGAGCATCGACCAGCTCGGGTACGAGATCGCGCAGAGCATCTCGGCGCTGCTCCCCGGCCACCCGCGGGTCCGCGGCGCGCAGCCGCTCGGCGAGCCGCATCTCTACGGCCCGCATTCGCAGGTGACGCTGCCGCGGGCGGGTGGCGGAACGGTCCGCCTCGGCCCGGGCTCCGGAGCGCACCTCGTTCTCTTCTTCGACACCTGGGAGACGGAGGTCACCGACCTCGGCGCGCAGCTCGAGGCGCTCAACCGCTACCAGGCGGTGGCCAGACGCGAGGGGCTCCCACCGCTCGTCGCGATCGACGAAGCCGGGGTCGAGGCCTCGCCGCAGGCCCTGCCGCGCTTCCTGCACAGCCTGCCGCACCCGCTCTCGTACCCGGTCGCCGTCGACCGGAACGGCACCGTCGCCGACGGCTACCGCGTGCAGGACTCGCCCTGGCTCGAGCTCGTCTCGCGGTCGGGAAAGTTCATCTTCTGGGAGGACCTCGCGGTGAAGGGCTGGCCGAAGCTGCCCGACCTGCTCAAGCTCGTCCGCCCCCACCGCGCGTAGTCCCGGAGCGGCGAACAGCCTGTAAGGACTTTTCGCCGAACTTACGCCAAACTGCCGGAAGCTAGGTCGACCCACCCGATCGGGTGAGGCGCGGCCTCCTGGCATGTGCTGAAGTCCCGGTCCACGCCGAAAGCGAGCGGCCGCACTCTGCGACGGCCGCGCCCATCGACGGGAGTTCTCGTTTCTCATGCGGCCGATCCGCCTTCTCATACTGGTGCTCGCCATCGCCCTCGCTCTCGCGTTCGCGCTCGTCCGGCCCTTGCAGGGACGCGCGGTTCGCCCGGCGGCGAGGAAGTCGACCGTCCCGGTGCAGAGGCCCGAGCCGAGGCCGACGCGGCGGCTCGCGACTCACTCCGCCGACCAGGCGGCATTGTTCGGCCGGCGCGTCGTCGCGTATGCGCGCCACTTCCTCGGGATCCGGTACAGCTACGGCGGCTCGACTCCCGGCACCGGCTTCGACTGCTCCGGGCTAGTCCGCTTCGTGTACGGACACTTCGGGATCGTGCTGCCGCACTCGAGCTGGGCCGACCTCGCCCACGGCCGGCGCATCGGCCGGGGGCTGCTGAGAGCCGGCGACCTCGTCTTCTTCTACGGCGCGAGCCACGTCGGCATCTACGTCGGCGACGGACGCTTCATCGATGCGCCGCACACGGGCGCTCGCGTTCGCATCTCGACGATGGACGAGTACGCGGACTACTACGCGGCGCGGCGCTTCCGGTAGAGACGGCGCCGGCCGGGGCTACTTGAGCTTCTCGGCCATGGCGGTGAGGAGCTTCCAGGCGATCACCGAGTTGGTCTCGACGAGCGGGCGGAAGTCCCACGGGGTCATGCCGTAACACACCATGTCCGTGCGGGCCGTGATCGTGGCGGTGCGCGGCGACTCGTTGATGAGCGCGATCTCGCCGAAGTAGTCGCCGGGGCCGATCGACCGTCTCGTCTCGCCGCCGACGGTGACCTCCGCCTCGCCGTCCTCGACCACGAAGAAGCCGACACCGCTCGCACCCTCCTGCGTCACCGTGTCGCCGGCATGGAAACGGCGCTCGCGCAGGCTGTCCGCGATCTGCTGCAGCTCCCGGTCGTCGAGGCCCGAGAAGAGCGGGACCTTCTTCAGGGTGTCCGTCGAGGCTCCGGCCACGGCGCAGTTATACACAGCTGCGCTTCTCGATGCGAGCACGGGCTCGTTGCAGCAAGAATCGGGCCCGTGCGCGTCCACGTCGTCGGCTGCTCTCCCGCCTGGCCCAACCCCGGCGGCGCCCAGTCCGGATATCTCGTCGAGGAGGACGGCCGTCGGCTGTTGCTCGACTGCGGGCCGGGCGTGCTGCCACGCCTGCGACGGCTCGAGCCGTGGCCGAAGCTCGACGCGATCGTGATCACCCACTTCCACCTCGACCACTGGGGCGACCTCGTCCCGTGGGCCTTCGGCGGCCTGTTCGGCGCGGGCCGCGACGTGCAGGCGCCCGAGCTGTGGCTGCCGCGCGGCGGTCGCGAGACGCTGCACGGGCTCGACCCCGTCCTCTACGCGAATGCGGTCCTCGAGCTCTTCGAGGTGCGCGAGTACGCCGAGGAGACGCCCTTCAGGGCGGCGGGCTTCGAGCTCGTCGCGTACCGCATGCTCCACTACGCGCTCGAGAGCTACGGCCTGCGCGTTTCGGACGGCGACCGGACGCTCGCGTACAGCGCGGACTCCGCTCCGTGCGACGGGCTCGTCGACCTCGCGCGCGACGCCGACCTCTTTCTCTGCGAGGCGACCCTGTCCAAGCCGGAGCCGGGGATCCGCGGCCACCTGACGGCCGAGGAGGCGCTCGACGCGCACGCGTCCTCCGGCGCGCGACGGCTCGTCGTGATCCACCGCCCGGACGAGCTCTCCCTCCCCGACGGCGTCGAGCGAGCGTACGACGGACTCGAGCTAGACGTCTAGCCGGAACGCCCGCTCGCCGAGCAGACGGTGTCCTGCGACCGACGGATGGTCTCCGTCGTCCGTCAGCCCCGGGGCCATGCGGCTCGGGTCGCGGCGATCGGCAAGCGTGTCGTGGAACGGAAGGAGCGTCGCGCCGGCGGCCGCCGCGACCTCGCGGATCAGCCGGTTGAGACCGCGAATCTCGTCGGCCGCGCGCTCGTCTCCGTTGTTCCACGGGAGCACGTCGGCGACGGCGAGCGCGGGCCCGGCGGCGCCGCCTCGCGCGAGCATCGCCTCGAGATTCGACGCAGCTTCCTCGACCGCTCGCCGCTGCACGACGTCGTTGATGCCGCCCTGCAGCACGAGAACGTCCGCGCCCGCGAGGACGAGCTCGAGCCGCCGGGCGATCTCGTCGGTGCGCTCCCCGTAGACCGCCGTCGTTCGGAACTCGAGCCGCGCGTCGGCCCGCGACGCCCACCACTGCCACTGGCTCCGCTCGTCGGGCGACGCCATCCGCGCGCGCACGGCCGGGTCGGGATCCCACAGCGGCGAGCCGGCCGAGATCGAATCCCCCGCGACCGCTAGGACGATCCGGGACCTGTCCAACCTAGTGACAAGTTGTTACTTGCGCGGTTCGAGCTCGACGACGAGCTCGCAGTCGAGCGCATCCGCGATGCGGAGCAGGGTGTCGATCCGCGGCGGCCGGCCGCCGCGCTCGAGGCGGGCGATCGCCGACTGCGTCGTCCCCACGAGCTCGGCGAGCTCGCGCTGGGAAAGGCCCTTGGCGACGCGCTGCTCGGCGACCCGGTCCGCGATCCTGGCGAAGAACCAGCCGCGGTCGCCCGCGACGATCCGTTCGTGCAGCCGCTCGACCGGCCCCTTCTCTTCCGCCTTCGGCTTAGCAGCCATCGCCCTAATGCTATGCCTGGACGGCGTCCGGCACCACGAGCCGCACCGGATCGCCGACCCGGACGCGCCCCGGCACCGCGACGTCGCAGTAGACGCCGAACGGCAGCGGCTCGACGACACCGTCGCGCCGGTAGCCGGCGAGGAGCTCGAGCGTGTCGAAGTCGGAAACCGCCGTGTCGGGATCGCACGTCGTGACGACGCAACGGCCGACGTCCCCGAGCGGGACGATCACCGCATCGCCGATGGCCACCCGGCGGCCGAGCCATCCGTCCTCCGCGTGCGGCTCGACGCCGTCGATCTCGAACAGCATCCGGAAGCGGCGTCCGTCGACTTGCTCGGCGACGCCGGCCTCCGCCCGCATCCGCTCGAGCGAGCCGCGGGAGACGACCGATGCCCAGCCGCCGCGGTCGCTGCCGCGATCCTGCGCGCCTCCCTCCGACCAGAGCAGCGTAAGCGGCTCGCCCGCGAACTGCGAGAGCGCGTCCTGCCACGGTCCGGGAACGGTTCTCGAGGGATGCGGCGTCCCGTAGAGCTCGGCGGCGAACGGCTCGCCGGGCTCCACGTCTCCTTCGACGACGGACCCGTCCGGGAACGTGAGCGCGAGCCTGCGCGACTCCTCGCTCCACCCCGCATGCACCCGCATCAGCTCGGGGTGGCGCTTCCCGTTGACGAGCCTCCGGTCCGCGTCGACGAGCCAGAAGCGGCGGTCCCCGGTCACTCCTGCCGTCCCGAGCTCGACCTCGTCCGGGTTGACGAGGTGCAGCGCCTTCACGGGCGCGATCGAGATGCGCACGACGCGGCCTTCCATGTCGGCAAACCTAGCTACGCCGGCGGCTCGCGGACTTCCACGACTTCACCGCCGCGGCGCACGCCGCTGCCCTCGAGCTCGAAGATCCAGAAGTTGCGGCCGGTCACGTGGACGGCGACGTTGTAGACGGGGATCTCGCCGATGCAGCCCTCGAACGAGCCCGCGTGGGCGTGTCCGTGCAGGACGAGGTCGGCGCCGTTCTCGGCGATCGGCGTCGCCAGGCGGTCGCAGCCGAGGTAGGTGTAGATGCCCGGCGGCTCGCCCTCGAGCGTGTCCGCGACCGGCGCGTAGTGGAGCAGGACGACCCGGAGGTCGCAGTGGACGATCGCCTGCAGCCCGCTCGCGATCGCCTCGACCTGAGCGCTCGTCTCGGCGTAGATACCGCGCAGCAGCGGCTCGCCGAAGTCCGGCAGCGCCGAGCCGGGGAAGCCGCCGACGAAGCCCTTCGCCCCCACGACACCGAGCTCGAGCTCCTCCACCCGGCACGTCGCGCACTCGCGATCGAGGAGCCGGACACCGGCTCCGTCGAGCACCGCCGCCAACTCCTCCGTGCGGCCCGCATGGTGGTCGTGGTTGCCGAGCACGGCGAAGATCGGCGCGTCGAGCGGCCGGCACGCGGCGGCGATCACCTCCGCCTGCTCGGGCTCGCCGCTCGTCGTCAGGTCGCCGGCGAGAAGGACGACATCCGCCTCCCCTCGGAGGTCGGCGAATGCCTGCTCCACGCGCTCGGCGCTCGCGTCCGAGGCGTGGATGTCCGCAGCTGCCGCGATGCGGATCATGGCGCCTCATGTTGCGCGTTTGGACAAACCGGAAACGACCCGGCGATGCCGGAGCCGACCTTCGAGGAGCTGATCGAGGCCATGAAGGACGCGGCCAGCGTCCTGCAGCGGGCCGAGATCCCTTTCGTGCTCGGAGGCGGCCTTTCGGCCTGGGCACGCGGCGGGCCGCGCAGCGAGCACGACGTCGACTTCCTCGTCCGCCCGGAGGACATCGAGACCGCGCTCGCCGCGTTCGAGGCGGCGGGCTGGGCGACGGAGCGCCCGCCCGAGGGCTGGCTCGTCAAGGCGTGGCACCAAAACGGCTCGCTCGTCGACCTCATCTACAACCCGTTGAGCGGCCCGATCACCGACGAGCTGATCGAGCGGGCGCCGCTCGCCGAGGTGATGGCCGTGCGTCTGCACGTCTCCACGCTCGAGGACGTGATGGTCTCGAAGCTGATGGCGATCACCGAGCAGGAGCCCGACTTCGGCGCGCTGCTCGAGTGGACGCGGGCCCTGCGCGAGCAGATCGACTGGGAGGAGGTGCGAGCCCGCAGCGAGTCCTCGCCGTTCGCGCGCGCGTTCTTCACGCTGGTCGAAGGGCTCGGGATCGTCGACGACGGGCCCGGCTAGCCCATGTCGCCTCGGCTTGACGAAGCGCTCTGGTGCTAGCGATAATGGCGCTATGATGGCTTACATCCGGCGTCCGCCCTTCTCGCTCGAGCCGCTGATCAGAGAGGCGAAGCGCAGGATGAGACGGAGGCGCGTTCTCGTTGCGGTGGCCGTCGTGGCGCTCGCAGGCGCTGCGGCGGGAACGGCGCTGGCGCTGCGCGGACCGAACACGCCTCGTTACGACCTCGTCGGGCCGTCCCGCCCGGCGAGGCCTCCGGCCCAGCACATCGGTTCCGGGCCCTTCGTCCTGAACGGCGGATTCGTCGGGGGCGGCGAGAGCGGTCTCTTCGGTGACAGCGGAGACGGACCGAAGGGGACCAGCCTCGGTTGCATCGGCCGACGCCACTACGCGCACGCGTTCGGCATCCAGAACCGATCGCACGCGCCGGTGACCCTGGTCGGCGCAAAAGGCGCGAATCCCTCGCCGCAGCTCGTCGATCTCGTCGCCATCCAGCTCCGCCTGTCGCCTCCGCAGAGGCGGCCGAGCACCGTGCCGAACCTGGGTTCCGGCTACAGCGGGATGGATCTCGTCTACAAGCACTGGAGCGCGGCCCCGACGAGGCCCTTGACGCTGCCGCCCGGCCGCATCGCCACCGTGCAGTCGAACTATCTGATGCACGACTGTGCCGCGCTTGCATCCGGCCGGAAGGTCGTCGTGCCGGGATCGCTCGTCCTCCGCTACCGCGCGGCGGGGCGCATTCACGAGAAGACGGTCCCGCTGCCGAGCCAGCGGTTCGTCGTGGTGGCCGGCCCGACGAAGCGGCGCTGCACGCCGGTCGCGGGCTCCGCGAGCTTCGTCACCGCCGACACCGGCTGCAGCGCGGCGCGCCGGGCGGCCCCCGCCTGCCACCCCATGTCGCACAACAGCTGGGGCGTCTGCACGGTGGCGAGCGTCGTCTGGGACTGCGGCAGCACGGCCGGCCCCGGCGCGCCGTACCTCGAGACCTGCTACCAGCCGCACAGGAAGTCGCACTGGTTCAGGATCCGCTGGAACCCGCCCACCCTCTCGAACAAGGCGATAGGCGACGTCCGATTCGGGCTCCCCCGAAAGCAGGTCGTGACCCGCCTGAGCAAGCTCCTCGGCACCCGCTTGCCGAACCCTCCCACGAATCGCGCCTGCGGCCCGGGCTTCGCGGAGGTCGTCTGGCAGCACCTCTACGCCGAGCTCAGGCACGGACGCCTGGTCGGTTTCCGCTACATCGCCGGCGGCTGGCCGCCGACCCGCGACCGCGCCGGCAAGCATCTCGGCGCAAGTGCCCGGCCGCCGCTCGTCACGACCCGAGGGATCACACTCGGCAGCACGCTCGCGCAGGCTCGCGCCGCCTACGGCCACCTGAGCCCGGTCGGAACCAACGGCTGGGAGACACCGGACGGGCTGATCCTCTATCTCGATCCGGGGCGCAGCCGAATCTCCGAGATCAAGTACGGAACCTGCGGCGACTTCTGATCCCGGCCGAGGTCTCGAACGCGGACGCCGCGCGCGTTCGAGGCAGCCCTAGAAGAAGAAGCCCGACCAGGCCGACCACCAGTCGCCGCCGCGGACGACGAGCGACTTCGGGCCGGTCACCTCGACGCCCTTGCGGTTCGCGAACTCGAGCAGGCGGTCGGGCGTCGTGAACTCGATCGCGATCTCGCTCGGGCGGCCGGGGTCGTACGGCGCGACGGCCGAGAGGTCGGACAGCGCCTTCTTCGCGCCGTCCTCGATGAGACGTCGCGCCTCCGCCGGCGTCTTCGAGCGCGCGCTGAACCGGCCGAGCCCCTCCTTGACCTCGACCGTGGTCAGCCCCTCGCCGAGCAGCTCGCGGCCCTCCCTGCACACCGCGCGGTCGCCGGTCACGAGCACGACGGGGACGCCCCAGTGGCCGCAGAGCGCTGCGTTGATCCCGGTCTCGCCGACGAGCGTCCCGTTGAAGCTGAGGCTCTGCCACGCCTGCCCCGAGACGGTGTGCGAGAGGACGCCGTCCGGCGTGCCGGCCATCGCGTGCATGCCGACGAACAGCGCCGCGTCGCAGCCCGCCTCGAGGAAGGCGGTGTACTCCGTCCACTCCTGCTGCACGACGTACTCGCAGGCCGGGTCGAGCAGCTCGGGGAGCAGTGAGTTGAAGTCGTACGCGCCGCCGGCACCGTGGCAGTCCATGACGACGATCTCCGTCGCGCCGGCGGCCTTCGCGCCGCGCACGGCCGCGTTGATCTCCTCGGTGTAGAGGACGCGACCCTCGTCGTAGAGCTTCTCGCCGCCGGTCGTCTGCTGCCACTTGACGATGCCGGCGACGCCTTCCATGTCGCTGATCACGTGGACGCGCACGGCGGGACGATAACGTCAGCCCGTGGACACGGGACTGGCCGGCAAGCGCGTGCTCGTGACCGGCGGCGCCGGCGGGATCGGCTCTGCGTGCGTGCGCGCGTTCGCGGCCGAAGGAGCGCGCGTGGCGATCCACTACCGCACGAGCAAGGAGCGAGCCGAGGAGCTCGCGGACGATACCGGGGGCGTCGCGCTGCAGGCGGATCTGACGGCGGAGGACGAGGTCGACGCGCTTTTCGGCGCGGTGGAGCGCGAGCTCGGCGGCCTCGACGTCTGCGCCGCGGTCGCCGGCTTCTGGCCGCGCGCGGACGAGCCGGTCTGGCAGCTGCCGCTCGAGCGCTGGGAGGACACGCTGCGGACGAACCTCACGGCCACCTTCCTCACCGCGCGCGGGTTCCTCCGCATCGTCGAGCGGAGCGGCCACGGCAACCTCGTCCTTGTCGGCTCGACCGCCGGCCGCTTCGGCGAGGCCGGCCACGCCGACTACGCCGCCGCGAAGGCCGCGCTCCAGTCGGGCCTGCTCCTGAGCCTCAAGAACGAGATCGTCCGGATCGCGCCGCGGAGCCGGGTGAACGCGGTCGCGCCGGGCTGGACGTACTCCCCGATGACGCGCGGCGAGCTCGACCCCGAGCTCGTCGCCCGCCTCAGCAGGACGATGGCGCTGCGCAAGGTCGCGCAGGCCGAGGACATCGCGCGCGCGGTCGTCGTGCTCGCCTCCGACGAGCTCTCCGGCCACGTGACCGGCGAGCTGGTGACGGTCGCGGGCGGGATGGAAGGCCGCACCGTCCACGCAGAGGCATGAGCCGGTTCCTCGAGCGGCTGGCGCAGGAGACGCCGATCGTGGCCGACGGCGGCATGGGTGCGCTGCTCTCGAGCGCCGTCGCCGGCCTCCGCTGCCCGGAGGAGGCGAACCTCCGCGCGCCCGAGAGCGTGCTCGAGGTGCATCTCGGCTACATCCGGGCCGGCGCCGAGCTGATCGAGACGAACAGCTTCGGCGCGAACCGGGCCAAGCTCGCCCGGCAGTTCCTCGCCGACGAGCTGGAGCAGATCAACGCCGCGGCGGTGCGCGTCGCGCGCGAGGCCCGCGAGGTTGCCGGCCGGGACGTCTTCATCGCGGGCTCGATCGGGCCGCTGGGCGACGTCGAGCTGGCCGGCTACGACCGGAGCGAGCTCTACGCCGAGCAGGCGCGAGTGCTCGAGGGACGCGGCGTCGACCTGTTCATGGTCGAGACGTTCTACGACCTCGACGAGCTCGAGGCGGCAATCGCGGCAGTCCGCACCGTCTCGGCGCTGCCTCTGGTCGCCCTCCTGACCTTCGATGCCGACGGCGAGACGCTCGGGGGCGTGAAGGCGGAGGATGCGGCGGAGCGCCTGCGGCCGCTCGATCTCGCCGCGTACGGCGCGAACCACGGCGCCGGCCCCGCGGCGGCGCTCACGGCGCTGGCGCAGATGAGCGGCGACGGGGACGCGCTCGCCGCACTGCCGAACGTCGGCCTCGCGAGCATGAGCGGACAGCGGATCGTCTTCCCGCACGCGACGCCGGCGTACTTCGCCGAGTTCGCCGCGCAGGCGCGAACGCTCGGTGCCCGGCTGATCGGCGGCTGCTGCGGCACGACGCCGGCCCAGATCGCCGCGATTCGCGAGGCGGTCGACGCAAATCGCCGTCCCGCCGGCTCCTTCCTCGTCCAGGCCCGCGAGCAGGCCACGCCGTTCGTGATGGACAAGGAAGAAACCAGGCTCGCGAGGATGCTGCGCGACGGCGAGTTCGTGCTCTCCGTCCAGGTCGACCCGCCGCTCGGAGCGAATCCGGAAGCGCTGATCGAGACGGCCCGTGCCGTGCGCGACTCGGGCCGCGCGCAGTTCGTCGACGTCAACGACAACCCGCGGGCACGGGCGCGCATGAGCGGGATCATGGCCTCGGTCGCGATCGAGCGGTTCACGGGAGTCGAGACGATCCCGCACCTGACCCCGAGGGACACGACGATCACGGGCCTCGAGTCGCTCCTGCTCGGCGCGCACGCCGAGGGCGTCCGCAACATCCTCGCGGTCACCGGCGACCCGCCGGAAGCGGGCGACTACCCCGGCACCCACGCGGTCTACGACGTCGACTCGATCGGCCTCGTCGAGCTGATCGGGAAGCTCAACGCGGGAGAAGACTGGCACGGCCGCGCGATCGACGCGCCGACGACGTTCTTCCCCGGCGCGGCGGTGAACCCGACCGCCGACGACCTGGGGCTCGAGGCGGAGCGCTTCCACCGCAAGGTGGCGGCGGGGGCCCGCTTCGCGATGACGCAGATCCTGTTCGACCTCGAGGCGCTCGACGCCTTTCGGGAGCGGATCGGCGGCTGGCCGGTGCCGGTCCTCGTCGGCATCTGGCCGATCCGGACGACCGAGACGCTCGTCCGCGTCCACAACGAGGTGCCGGGGATCGTCGTGCCCGAGCACGTGCAGGAGCGATATCGCTCGGCCGGCTCCGGGGCGCGCGAGGTCGGCCTCGCGCTGGGGCGGGAGCTGATCAACGGCGCGCGCGAGCTCGCGAACGGCGTCTACGTCATGGCGCCGTTCCGGCGGCCGCTCGACGTCGTCGAGCTCCTCCCCGAGCCCTCCTAGGGGGCGCAGGATCCCGTCGAGACCGGGTGCGCGGCGACATGTGAGAGATCGTCGCGGATGATCGAGGTCGGGACGCCGTAGCCGCTGGCCGAGCCGAGCCGAGCGGCGAAGATCGACGATTCGACGCGGCCGGCCCGGTCCACCGCGGGCCCGCCCGAGTCTCCGTGCTCGACGTTCCCGCGCACCGCCGTGATCGACCTCGCAACCGGCCCTTGGCCGAGCGCATCCTGCGTGAGCACCGTCGCGGTCAGGCCGATACGGCCCGGGGTCGCGGCGAGCCCGCCGTCGAGCGGATAGCCGAGGATCGCGACGGGAGCGTCCGGACGCGGATCGGCGAGCGGCAGCGGCGCAGCATCGATCCCCGAGACGCGCAGCACGGCGACGTCGTTGTGCACGTCGAGCAGGACGACGTCGGCCGGAGCCGGGAACGTCCGCCCCGGAATGCGGACGATCGTGTCGTTCTCACCGGCCACGACGTGTGCCGCGGTGACGATGAGATTCGGACCGGCGAACCAGCCGCTCCCCTCCACTCCGACCCCGCACGCGGTCCCGAGCACCTTCACGACTCGCGTCGTCGCCGCCCGGATCGAGCTGTCGCGCAGGACTCCCCTCTCCGGCGGCAGCGACGGCGCCTTCGGCCCGACGATCGACGGGAACGGATCGATGCGCGCGAGCAGGTTGAGGAGCGTGCGCGGCGGCAGCGCGGCATCGAGCTGCTTGACGATCTCGGAGCGCTCGACCTCCTTCCGGATCGCGGTACGGCCGGGCGTGAGAAGCGCGGCCGAGGCGCCGACCCAGACGATCGCGAGGCCGATGGCCGCGCCGAGGAGGAGCCCGCCGGCCGAGTCGATCACCCGCAACGGCGCCAACCGCAGGCCGCCGCGGATGAACGAGCCGGCGACGAGCGCCCCGAACTGCAGGAGCATCGCCCCGAGAATCGCGCCGACCAGCCCGGCGATCGGCGTCCACTTGGAGCTCGACCCGCCGTGCAGCAGGTGCGGACCGAGCCGGGAGCCGAGGTAGGCGCCGGCCGCCAGCCCGAGCAAGGAGAGCGCGCTGAGCACGAGGCCGCGGCGCAGCCCGCCGGTCGCCGAGATGAGCACGATCGCGATTGCGATCCAGTCGGCGAGGTTCAGCCCCACCGCCGCAGAGTAAACGCGGGGCTACACTAGGCCTCCCGCGGGGGCGTAGTTCAGTTGGTTAGAACGCCGGCCTGTCACGCCGGAGGTCGCGGGTTCGAGTCCCGTCGCTCCCGCCTTTGTCACCCCGCCGCATGGCTCCGCGGTTTGCGGACCCATTTGCGGCTGTACCTTCGCTCCCGCGTTTGTCACCCCGCCGCATTGCGCGGCGTCGCGAGAGTTCGTCGGCCATCTGGAAGTAGCGGAGGAAGGGCGTCCGCGGCTTGACGGCGACGATGGCGCCGTCGTCCTGCCAGACGCGGTCGAAGAGGGTGGCGAGAACGCGGCGCCGCTCCGCGGGTGAGGGCTCGGTCGCCCAGAAGTCGGCGAACTTGGCGAGCAGCGCCTCCGCTTCGTCGAACTGGGGATCGAACGGCGCCCCGACGCGTTCGAGTTCCTCCTCGATTGCCTGTCGGCGGAGGACGTACTCGTTCTTGCTTACGTCGTCCATGACGTAGAGGTCGCGCAGCCGTTCGAGCTGACCCATTAGTTCGCGGCGTCTCGCATCGCTGCCGCCCTGGCGGCGCGCCTCCTGGCGAACGTGCGCGAGTGCGTGCGTTCGGAGTTCTTCGTCCGGTTCGAAGTCGGAGAGCCAGTCGACAAGTTGTTCTTC
>DATEHY010000029.1:0-22283 GCA_035279325.1 Gaiellaceae bacterium | reverse complement strand
AGCCCTGTCGACGCGATCGAGCGTGTCGACGTGGGCGACCTGCTGGACCGTCACGCGGCGGCGGGGATCGAGCTGCGTGTCGCGCCGACGCTCTACCCGCTCTGGGACAGGGTGATCGAGACCTCGCTCGAGTACAGCGGCATCCGGCTCCGCAACGCGTCGGTCGGGAACCAGTAGTCGGCCGTGTCGTCGGCCAAGCCGAGCAGCTGCCGTCGGAGCGGCGTGAGGCGCGCGAGTCGCTCCGGGCCGACGGTCAGCTCGTCGCGCGGCCTGATCCAGCGGTACGTGTAGCCGTAGAAGAGCGCCTTCCGGGTCCGATCGGAGAGGTTGTCGCCGCGCGCGTGCCAGAGTCGCCGGTCGAAGATCACGGCACTGCCCGCCTCGACGAGCAGAGGCACGGCATCCGCCGGCTCCTGCTCGCGCGAGAGCGTGTCCGAGCGGTGGCTGCCGGGGACGACGCGCAGCGCGCCGTGCTCCGCCGTCGGCACGTCGGTGAGGAAGAAGGCCACCTTCACCGAGAGCCGGGGCCGCGGCGACTCGAGCTCGACGTTCTGGCGGCCGCCGTCCTGATGCCAGCGCCACCGCGCCTCGGCCCGCGGCTCGGGCGGATGGATGTCGAGATGGCAGTGGTAGACGTAGACGTTCCAGCCGAGGACCTCGGAGACGACCGGCAGCGACGCGGGATGGTCGACGAGCTCGAGAAACGCGTCGTCGAGCCCGACGAACGCGAGGCGGTGCAGCGGCCCCCGCGATCCCGTCTCCTCCGCCCATACGCGGTCGACCGCCGCCTCGAGCCTCGGCAGCTCCGGGCCGAGCGCCCGCGGCACGATCACGAAGCCGTCGCGTTCGAACTGCTCCCTCATCGGGCGTAGTACGTGGAGGGCGCCGCGTAAGGTCCCGCGGTCGATGCGAATCCTCATCGCCGAAGACGAGACGATCATCCGGCTCGACCTGCGCACGCTGCTCGAGCACGCCGGCTTCGACGTGTGCGCGGAGGCGAAGGACGGCGAGGAGGCGGTCGAGCTCGCGCGCTCGGCCGAGCCCGACGTCGCGGTGCTCGACGTGAAGATGCCGAGGCTCGACGGGATCGAGGCGGCACGGCGGATCCTCGAGGAGCGGCCGATCCCGATCGTGATGCTGACCGCCTACGGCCAGAACGAGCTCGTCTCCCGCGCCGTCGAGGCGGGCGTCTTCGGCTACCTCGTGAAGCCGTTCCGCGAGCAGGACCTGCTCCCGGCGATCGCCGCCGCCCGCGCGAGGCACGACGAGCTGCAGGAGTTGCGGGCCGAGGCCGAGTCCCTCGCCGATGCGCTCGCCGCGCGGAAGGTGATCGAGCGCGCGAAGGGCCTGCTGATGGCGAAGGAGCAGCTCGACGAGCAGGAGGCATTCGCACGCCTGCGGAAGGCGAGCCAGGCCTCGGGCCGTCCGCTCAAGGTGATCGCGGAGGCCGTGGTGGCGACGCTCGCCGAGGACGGGTGAACGGCACCGAGCACCCGAACTCCGCTCTCGTGCGCCGCGTCTTCGCCGCGTTCGGCAAGGACGCGATGGCCGTCTCCGCCGCGCTCGCCCGCGACGTCGTCTGGCGCGTGCCGGGGCACACGGTGATGAGCGGCGAGTACCACGGCCGCCGCGACGTCGTCGAGTTCCTCCGCCGCACGGGCCTCGAGACGGACGGCACCTACCGCAGCCATCTCCACACGGTCTTCGCCGACGACGATTGGGCCGTCGCGATCTACCGCGCGACCGGCAGTCGCAACGGGATCGTCCTCGACGTCGAGCAGGCGCTCGTCATCCGCATCGCGGACAACCTCTGGCAGGAGGTGACGGCGGTGCCGCTCGACTCGGCGTTCGAGCGCTTCTGGGCCTAGCCGACGAACTTCGCGTGCGCCGGCGCCGTCACGTGCACCGGCTCGTTCCAGCGCGACATCGCGGCGACGGACGAGGCATTCTTGCCCGGCACCACCTCCTTCTCCTCGGCCGGGAGCGGAACGGCTCCCGGCCGGGCGAAGAGCGTGGTGACGAGGCGCACGCCGTGCTGGTGGCTGCTGCTGCGCACGCCGACGACCTCCTTCCCGCCGACCGTGCCCGACACGATCCGGACGGCCTTCCCCTTCGGCTGCAGCTCGGCGAGGAACAACGAGAAGGTCACCGCCGCGGCGACGGTCGCGTACCCGCGGCTCGTGTGCGAGAGCGCGATCCTGCGGCCGGCGTACCGCGCGGCCTGAGCGTCGGCGAACCCCATGTAGTCGTGCAGGGTGAACGCGTCGCCGCGGATGTAGGCGTTCCTGTTCACCACCTCCACCGTGACGCGGCCGGTCCGCCCGGCCTTCGTGAACGCGATTCGCTGGATGCCACGGCCGGCGGCCACGTCGGCGACCATCCGCTCCCGCACGTTCCCGCGGCCGCCGGTCGTCGTGTAGTGGACGGAGCGCTTCGTCCGCGCCGCCGCGAGGATCGCCGCCCGCAGGGCTTTCGGCGACTGGGCCGCACCGGCCTGCACGGCCGCGCCCGCGGCAGCCGCTAGCACGAGCACGAATGCCCCCACCCGTCTCACAGCCGGAGAGTAGTTCGGAAACGCTGTTTCGCCTAGGCACCCACCCCCGGCAGGGCCGTCGCGCAGTAGCGGCACTTCGTCGCCGCCACCGGGAGCCCCTCGGACAGGCACGCGGGGCACGTCTGCGCCGGCGGCGGATCACCGAAGACCGTGACGCCGCGCCGCCGCTGGATCGAGCGGTACGGGACGACGATCACGAAGTAGATCACCGCCATGAAGATGATGAAGTAGATGACGGCGGCGATGAACGCTCCGATGTTCACGAGCTGGCCGTTCACGTGGAAGCCGAGCCCGGTCGCCCCGCCGCTGCCCGCGGCGTTCACGAGCGGCGTGATGATGTTCGTCGTGAACGCGGCGATCAGCGTGCTGAACGCGAGCGCAATCACCAGGCCGATGGCGACGATCACGATGTCGCCCTGCATCAGGAAGTTCTTGAAGCCCTGCAGCCAGCCCATCGACGGCCGCTCGTGGCGCGACTCCTCGGTCGTAGCAACCATGGTTGCCTCCTCGCTCGGGGATCTCGACATGGGAAATCTACGCCTGGGCTTGCTCGAACAGCTGCTCCCAGCGTTCGAGCAGCGCGGCGAGCGCGTCGCGGCTGCGCTTGTGCGCGGCGAGCACGTCGACGTCCGTCCAGTCCTCGGCGAGCTTCCGCTCGAGCTCGGCCACCTGCGCCTCGCAGGAGGCGATCTCGGCCTCGATCCGTTCGAGCGCCGACGGGCGCCGCTGCCTCGGCTTCGGTGCGGGCTTCGGCTTCGCCGGCCTCGGGGACTCGGGCGCCGGCTCGGGCCGCACGCGCGACTCTCGTTCCTCCCTCGCGCGCAGGAGCTCCGCCCAGCCGCCGTCGTACGCGCGCAGGGTTCCGTCCTCGATGGCGAGCGTCCGTTCGGCGATCGCGTCGAGCAGCGCACGGTCGTGCGAGACGAGCAGCACGGTTCCGGGAAACGCGTCGAGCGCCGCCTCGAGCGCCTCGCGGCTCTCGAGGTCGAGGTGGTTCGTCGGCTCGTCGAGGACGAGGAAGTTCGCCCCGGAAGCGACCGTGACCGCCAGCGCGAGCCGCCGCCGCTCGCCGCCGGAGAGCACGGCGACCTGCTTCTCGTGCGCGTCCCAGCCCGAGAAGAGGAAGCGGCCGAGCAGGTTTTGCGCGTCGGGCCGCGAGAGGCCCGTCATCGTCTGCACGCACTGGAGCACGGAGCCGCGCGTGTCGAGCTCCATCTCCTGCTGCGAGAAGTAGCCGACCTCGACGCCGTGCCCGATCCGAATTCCGTCTCCCCGTACCAGCTTCTCGAGGAGGGTCGTCTTGCCCGAGCCGTTCGGGCCGACGAGCGCGACGTGCTCCCCGCGCTCGAGTGCGAAGGAAGCGTGACCTAGTAACAACTTGTTACTTGCGACCGAGACGTTCAGGCCGTCGGCCTCGACGACGGTGCGGCCGCTGCGCGCCGGCTTGAGGAACTCGAAGCCGAGGCCGCGCGTGCGCCGGGAGAGCAGTGCCACCTCGCCGGCGGCCGTCGCGCGCTGCTGCTCGAGCCGGCCGATCTGGGTCAGCTTCGCCTGCGCCTGCCTCGCCTTGCTCTTCTTGTACCGGAACCGCTCGACGAAGCGCTCGAGTCGGGCGATGTCGGCCTGGACGCGCTCGACCTCCTTCTGCGCGTGCAGCATCCGCGCCGCCTTCTCGCGCCGCCACGCGTGCCACGGCCCGGGGAAGAACGTCCCGCGGCCGGCTTCGAGCTCGAGCGTCGCCGTCGTCACCGCCTCGAGGAACCAGCGGTCGTGGGCGACGAGGATCACCGCCGCGTCGAGGGAGGCGAGCTCACGCTCGAGCCATTCGAGGTTCGCCACGTCGAGGTGGTTGGTGGGCTCGTCGAGCAGGAGCAGATCCGGGTCGCCGCCGAGCGCGCGGGCCAGCGAGGCGCGCGTCAGCTCACCCCCGGAGAACGTGCGCAGCGGCCGGTCGAGATCGTCCTCCGCGAACCCGAGTCCCCGCACCACCGAAGCCGCACGGTCGCGCCACGCGTAGCCGCCGGCGTGCTCGAGCCGCGCCTGCGCCTCGGCATAGCGGTTGAGGGTCGCCTGCGCGTGATCTCCCTGCGCCATCGCCTGCTCGAGCCGCGTCAGCTCGCCCTCGAGCTCGACGAGGTCGCGCGCGCCCGCGAGCACGTACTCGCGCAGCGTGAGCTCCTGCTCGAGCGGCGGGCGCTGGTCGTGCAGCGCGACGCGCGTCCCCTTGGCGAAGGCGAGCTCGCCGCCGTGCCTCTCGGTCTCGCCGGCGAGGATCCGGAGCAGCGTCGTCTTCCCCGCGCCGTTCGGCCCGGAGAGAGCCAACCGGTCGCGGCGCTCGACCGAGAACGAGACCCGGTCGAACAGGACCGAGCCCGCGAGCTCCTTGCGCAGGTTGGATGCGATCACGACCGCCATGGCCCGGAGTCACTGTAGATTCGCGGCTTGGCCGTCGCGACGAGCTGGCACATCCGTGGGAGCTACTTCGAGTCGTGCAACTGCGACCCGATCTGCCCCTGCCGCCGCATCGACGGCGTCCCCGGCGGTCGCTCGACCCACGGCATCTGCACGGGCGTCCTCTCCTGGCTGATCGAGGACGGACACGCCGGCGAGACCGACCTGGCCGGGCTGACCGCCGCGCTGGCGATCCGGTACGACGACGACGAGCCGGGCTCGCCGTGGTCGTGGATCCTCTACCTCGACGAGGCGGCGAGCGAGGAGCAGCTCGCGGCGCTCGAGGAGATCTTCACCGGCCGGCTCGGCGGCGACGCCGAAACGCACTTCCCCTGGGTCTGGAAGGAGAGCGAGCTGCTCGCCGTGCGCCCGGTCGCGATCGAGGTCGACCACGCACAGCGCCGGCAGTGGCTCCGCATCCGAGACCACGTGACCGTGCAGATCCGGGACCGCTACCCCGGCCGGGAGAGCGTGACCTGCGTCATCCCCGGCCACGACCGCGGCGGCGAGGAGCTCGTGGCCGACGAGCTCCTCGTCAACGACGGGCCGCTCACGTTCTTCTACACCGGCACCTGCGGCTACGCCTCGGACTTCGCCTACTCCGGGTGACGGCCGCGATCCGGACGGAACGGGCCCTCGTTGCGCTGCTCCTGGGCGTGGCGGCGCTCGCGTGGTGGTGGACGATCTCGCGGGCGGACGGGATGGACCGCGGCCCGTGGACCAGCCTCGGGACCCTCGATTGGTTCCTCGGCGTCTGGATCGCGATGATGGCCGCGATGATGCTGCCGTCGGCGATCCCGGCGGTCACCCTCTATGCGCACCTCGCGCAGGACCGCACGGCCCTGGCCCCGTTCGCCTTCGCGTCCGGGTACCTCGCAGTGTGGACAGCGGCCGGGCTCCTCGCCTTCGGGGTGGCGGGCGCCGGATCGCACTTCGCCGCCGGCGTTCTCGACTGGAACCGCGGAGGGCGCTGGCTCGCCGGCGCGGCGCTGCTCTGCGCCGCCGCGTACCAGCTCACGCCGCTGAAGGAGGCGTGTCTGAGCAGATGCCGTACGCCGCTCGGGCTCATGCTCGGCTCGTGGCGATCCGGCCGGCTCGGCGGGTTCCGGCTGGGAGTGGCGAGCGGTGCGTGGTGCGCCGGCTGCTGCTGGGCCCTGATGGCGTCCCTGTTCGCGCTCGGCGTCATGAGCATCGCCTGGACGGCGCTCGTCGCCGCGATCGTCGCCCTGGAGAAGGTGCTTCCCTGGCGGCGCGTGGCGACCGGAGGGGCGGCGGGACTCCTGTTCGCGCTGGGAGTGCTGCTCCTCTCCGCACCCGACCGCGTCCCGCTGCTCACCCTGCCGGGCAGTGGCGCGATGCCGATGGGCGGGTAGATTCGGCGCGTGCCGACGGCGAGGAGCGACGAGCTGCGGGCGCTGGCGCAGCGCGTCGCCGACGCCTTTCCGCCCGAGGTGCTCGAGGTGGTCGTCACGGGCAGCGTCTCGCGCGGGCTCGCCGACGAGCTGTCCGACGTGGAGATGCTGCTGGTCACCGAGCAGCAGGTCTCGCTCGAGCGCGCGTTCGAGCTCGCCGCCGCGGCGGGCCTGGAGGAGCGCGACACCTGGGGCGATCCGGCGACGTCTACACGGCGCGTCTTCGGCTATCTCGACGGCGTCGCGGTGGAGACGATCTGGTGGTCGCGCGAGCTCGCCGAGGCACAGTTCGCCCGGCCGGGATCCGACCAGGCGCTCCGGTACGGCATGCCGCTGCGGACGAGCGGGCTGCTCGAACGCTGGCAGGGGGAGCTCGCGGTCTACCCCGACGAGCTCGCGGCCGAGCGCATCGAGGAGGCCGCCAGGCGCTGGGGCGGCTTCGCGCCGGGTGGGCTCCTCACCATCGCGCGCCCGGACATGACCCTCGCCCGCGCGGAGTGGCTCGTCGAGTCCGCACAGCGGATGCTCGCGATCGTCTACGCGCTCAACCGGGAGCGGCAGCCGACGTCCAAGCGTCTCGCCGCGAACGTCGCGGCGCTCGCGGTCAAGCCGGCGCGGCTCGCGGAGCGGATCGAGGAAGCCCTCACCGAGCGCGATCCGCGGGCCGCCCTGCGGCTGATGGCCGAGCTCCAGCTCGAAACCGTGAACCTGGCGCCCGACGGCCCGAACGTCGTCCGAGCCCGCCGCTGGCTCGCAGAGGGAATCGAGGTGCTGCGCTGAGCGGCGTCCTCGCACTCGACGTCGGCACGTCCTCGGCGCGCGCCCAGCGGTTCGACGAGCACGGCGCGCCGGCCGGCGCGCTGCGGCAGGAGGAGTACGACACCGACGATCCCGGCGAGGTCGCAGCCGCCGTTCGGCGCGTGCTCGCAGGCGAGGAGCCGGACGCGACCTCGTGCTTCGCGCACAGCCTCGTCGCCGTCGATGCCGGCGGGAACGCGCTGACGCCGATCCTCGGCTGGCGCGACACGCGCAGCGCCGGCGCCGCGGAGTGGCTCGCGCGGCGGCTCGACGGCGAGGCCGTGCACGCGCGCACCGGAGCGTTCCTCCATCCATCGTTTTGGCCGGCGAAGCTCGCCTGGCTCGCCGAGGCGCAGGCCGAGATCTTTCGCGGCGCGGCCCGCTTCGTCTCGTTCGCCGACTACCTCCACGGCCGGGCCGAGACCAGCCTCGGAATGGCGTCCACGAGCGGCCTGCTCGACCTGACGACGCTCGACTGGGACGAGGAGCTGCTGGCGACGCTCGGGGTCGACCGCGGGCGGCTGCCCCGCATCGCCGACGTCCCGCTCTGGCCCGACGCCGCCTGCTCGAACGCCGGCGCCGGCTGCACCACGCGCGAGCGTGCCGCGCTCATGGTCGGCACGTCGGGCGCGCTCCGCGTCGTCTACGAGACCGAGCGGCCGCAGCCGAAACCCGGCCTCTTCCTCTACCTCGCCGATCGCAGCCGCGTCGTCGAGGGTGGTGCGCTCTCGGACGGCGGCAACCTCTACGAGTGGCTCGGGCGGACGCTGGCCGACTCGTCGGGGTCGCTCGGGGAGCGCGACCCGCGCAGCCACGGGCTCGTCTTCCTTCCGTTCCTCGGCGGCGAGCGGTCGACCGGCTGGAACCCGGAAGCGCGCGGCACGGTCCACGGGCTGACCTTCGAGACGACGCCGCTCGACCTGCGCCAGGCCGCCTTCGAGGGAGTGGCGTTTCGCTTCGCCGCGATCGCCGATCTGCTCCCGGACCTCCGCGAGGTCGTCGCGACCGGTGGCGGGCTGCTTCGCGACCGCGCCTGGATCCAGATCATGGCCGACGCGCTGGCGCGGCCGGTGGCGGTCTCGGGCGTGGCGGAGGCGTCACTCCGCGGCGCGGCGGTCCTCGCGCTCGAGCGGCTCGGGCATGAAGCGGCCGAGGCACCGACCGCGGAGGTCGTCGAGCCGCGGCCCGACCGCGCGGATGCCTACCGCGCGGCGCGGGAGGAACAGCAACGGCTCTACGACGTGCTCTACGCCAGGCTCTACGACGCGCCGGCGTGAGCCCGCGCGAGGGCGCGCGCGGCGGCGGCGATGCCGTCCGCGTCGATGCCCGCCTCGGCGAGGAGCTCGGCCGGCTTGCCGGAGTGCGGCATCTCGTGCACCGCGAGCCTTACGACCGGCGGGCGCTCCTCGGCGTCCCCCAGCGCTCCGAGCACCGCCTCGCCGAGGCCGCCTTCGGGCCAGTGATCCTCGGCGGTGACGATCGGGCACGTCAGCGAGCGGAGCGTCTCGGCGTCGAGCGGCTTGATCGAGTAGAGATCGATCACGCGCGCCTCGATCCCGTCCTGCGCCAGCGTCTCCGCAGCCTTCATGGCCTCGTGCACCGTGATCCCGGCGCCGACGATCGCGACGTCGTCGCCGTGCCGTAGCGTCCGCGAGCCGCCGATCTCGAACTCCTCGTCGGCGTCGTAGACGACCGGCGTCGCGGGCCGCAGCGTGCGCAGGTAGACGATCCCCTCGGTGTCGGCCATCTTCGCGACGAGCTTCGCCGTCTGGTTCGCGTCGCAGGGATGCAACACGGTCGACCCGTGGACGGCGCGGAGCGCGGCGATGTCCTCGAGCGCCATCTGCGACGGGCCGTCCTCGCCGATCGAGACGCCGGCGTGCGAGCCGCAGAGGCAGTAGCTCGCGCGGCTGATCGCGGACATGCGGATGAAGTCGTACGCTCGCGACAGGAACGCGGCGAAGGTCGACGCGAACGGGCGCCAGCCCAGAACCTGCATCCCGACCGCCGTCGCGACCATCTGCTGCTCGGCGATGTACATCTCGAAGTAGCGGTCCGGGATCGAGTCGCGGAACTCCTCGGCATAGGTCGAGTTGGACACCTCCCCGTCGAGCGCCACCACGTCGCCGCGCGCCTTGCCGAGCGCCGCGAGCGCGTCGCCGTACGCCTTGCGGGTCGCCACCTCCGACCCGAGCTCGTAGCGGGGCAGCTCGAGCGCCTCGCTCGGGAACTCGTGCTTCGAGGCGCCCGTCTCGGGCTTCGCCACCTCGATCTTCAGGTTGCGGACGCCGCCGAGCGTCGCGATCACCTCGTCGGAGTGGTCGAGCGCCTTGCCGTGGAAGCCGTTCTTGTCCTCGACCTCGGGATCGCCCTTGCCCTTGATCGTCTTCGCGACGATCACGACGGGCTGGCCCGAGACGTCGATCGCCTCGGCGTACGCCCGGTCGATCGCCTCGACGTCGTGGCCGTCGATCTCGATCGCGTGGCAGCCGAAGGCGCGCGCCCGGTTCGCGTAGGAGTCGAGATCCCAGCCGTGCATCGTCTCGCCGCGCTGGCCGAGCCGGTTGACGTCCAGGATCGCGACGAGGTTGTCGAGCTCGTAGAAGGCCGCGTGCTCGAGCGCCTCCCATTGCGACCCCTCGGCGATTTCGCTGTCGCCGCAGAGCGTCCAGACCCGGAACGGGAGCCGGTCGAGCCGCTTGCCGGCGAGGGCCATGCCGACCGCGTACGGAAGGCCCTGGCCGAGCGAGCCGGTCGCGACGTCGACCCAGGGGATCCGCGGCGTCGGATGCCCCTCGAAGATCGAGTCGAACTGCCGGTAGGAGAGCAGCTCGTCCTTCGAGATCGCGCCGGCGGCGCGGAACATCGCGTAGAGGAGGGTCGAGGCGTGGCCCTTCGAGAAGACGAGCCGGTCGTTGTGCGGGTCGTGCGGGTCGTCGAAGTCGTAACGCAGGTACTTCGCCATGAGGACCGCCATGAGGTCGGCCGCGGACATCGCCGACGTGGGATGGCCGGAGCCGGCCTTCGCCGCCGGTCGGATCCCGTCTACCCGGAGCTGCTGTCCCAGCTCGCGCCACAGCTCGACGTCGTTCATGCCTACGACCTCTCCCTTCGCCGGGTGCCGGAAAACCTCGGACCGATTCTATGTACGGTCCTGCGCGTGAAAGTCGCTGTGGCGTTCGACCACCGGGGCGTCCACCTGCGCGAGGCGGTCCTCGAGGCGCTGCGCGACGGACGTCACGAGGCCGTCGACCTCGGCACCGACACCGACGCCGGCCGGATCGACTACCCGGACAAGGCCGCCGAGCTCGGTGCGTCCCTGAAGGACGGCCAGGCCGAGCGCGGCGTCCTCGTCTGCGGCTCCGGCGTCGGCGCCGCGGTCGCCGCGTGCAAGATCGCCGGGATCCGGGCAGCCATCTGTCACGACGTCTATTCCGCTCACCAGGGAGTCGAGCACGACGACATGAACGTCCTCTGTCTCGGCTCGGAGGTCGTGGGGCCGAGCCTCGCGGCGGATCTCGTGCGCGCGTTTCTCGCGGCCCGGTTCGACGGAGGAGAGCGGTACGTCGCCAGACTGGAGAAGGTGCGACGAATGGAAGAAGGGATGAAACGTGGCTGAATCGAGACTCCACCAGCTGAGCGCGCGCGGGCAGTCGGTCTGGATCGACTACCTCTCGCGCGACTTGCTCCAGACCGGCGAGCTGAAGCGGATGATGGAAGAGGACGCCGTCGTCGGCGTGACCTCGAACCCGACCATCTTCCAGAAGGCGATCTCGCACGGCAACGCCTACGACGACCAGATCAAGGAGCTGCTCGGAGAGTTGGACGATCCGAAGGAGATCTTCCTGCGGCTCGCCGTGCGCGACGTCGAGTCGGCACTCGACCTGCTCGCGCCGGTTCACGAGGGGAACGCCGAGGACGGCTACGTCTCGATCGAGGTCGATCCGAACCTCGCCTACGACACGAGGGCGACCTACGACGAGGCGATCCGCCTGCACGAGTGGATCGACCGGCCGAACCTCTACGTGAAGATCCCCGGGACCGAGCCCGGCCTCCAGGCGATCGAGGACTGCATCGCCGCCGGCCGCAGCATCAACGTCACCCTCCTCTTCTCGCTGCGCATGCACAAGGAGGCGATGGAGGCGTACGTCCGCGGGCTCGAGCGCTTCGTCGAGGGCGGCGGCGACGCGGCAAAGGTGCGCTCGGTCGCGAGCTTCTTCGTCTCGCGCGTCGACACCGAGGCCGACAAGCGGCTCGAGGCGATCGGCTCGGAGGAGGCGCTCGCCCTGCGCGGCAAGCTGGCGATCGCCAACGCCCGCATCGCCTACCAGCACTACAAGCAGGTGTTCAGCGGCGACCGCTGGGAGAAGCTCGAGGCCGAGGGTGCGCTTCCGCAGCGCTGCCTCTGGGCCTCCACGTCGACGAAGAACCCCGCCTACCGCGACGTCCTCTACGTCGAGGAGCTGATCGGCCCGCACACCGTGAACACGATGCCGGAGGAGACGATCAAGGCCTTCCAGGATCACGGCGAGGTGCACGGCGACACGGTCGAGACCGATCTCGAGGAGGCCCGCGCGCTGCTGCACGAGAAGCTGCCGGCGGTCGGCGTCGACTACGACGACGTCGTCGCGACCCTCGAGAAGGAGGGCGTGCAGAAGTTCTCCGAGTCGTTCGCCGAGCTGCTCGACGGCGTGAAGGCCAAGCGCGAGGCCGTGGCCGCCTAGCGGTGAACCGCGAGCGCCTGATCGAGGGGATCTGGGAGCGGGATGCCACGGTCTGGACCGGGGCCGGCGAGGCGCACTGGCTCGGCTGGCTCGACGAGCCGCTGCGCATCCAGGAGCGCCTCGACGAGATCCGCCGCTTCGCCGGGTCGCTCGACGGCGAGGTCGACGACGTCGTGCTGTGCGGGATGGGCGGCTCGTCGCTCGCGCCGGAGGTGCTCAAGCGCAGCTTCGGCGTCGACCGGTTCCACGTCCTCGACACGACGCATCCGCAGGCGATCCGCGCGCTCGAGGAGAAGCTCGACGTCGAGCGGACGCTCTTCGTCTCGTCCTCGAAGTCCGGGTCGACGCTCGAGACGCGGTCGCACACCGACTACTTCTGGGAGAAGGCCGGCAAGCGAGGGCAGCTCTTCGCCGCGATCACGGATCCGGGCTCCGAGCTCGAGCGTCTCGCCCGCGAGCGCGGCTTCCGCGCCGTCTTCGCCGGCGAGCCGTCGATCGGCGGACGCTACTCGGCGCTCTCGCCGTTCGGCATCGTCCCTGCCGTGCTCATGGGCGTCGACGCCGCGCGGCTGCTCGAGCGGGCGCAGGAGATGCGCGAGGCGTGCCGGGCCGGCGACGGCAACCCCGGCTACGAGCTCGGGAGCCGGTTCGGCGACGGCTGGCGCGAAGGGCGCGACAAGATCTGCATCGGCGACGCCCCCGGCGATTTCGGGTTGTGGGCGGAGCAGCTGATCGCGGAGTCGACCGGCAAGCACAGCAAGGGGCTCGTCCCCGCGCCGGGCGAGTCGGCGGAGGGTCCCGACCGGCAGGCGGCTCGGCCCGAGCTCCCCGAACCGTACGCGCTCGGAGGGGAGTTCTTCCGGTGGGAGTTCGCGATCGCGGTCGCGGGCGCGTACCTCGAGATCAACCCGTTCGACCAGCCCGATGTCCAGGCCGCGAAGGACAAGACGAACGAGGTGCTCGCCACCGGCGACGACCCGTCACTCGAGCCGGAGGGCTCGATCGACGAGCTGCTCGCGCAGGCGACCGAGGGCGACTACCTCTGCGTGCAGGCGTTCGTGAACCCGGACGCCGACCTCGACCCCCTCGTCGAGCGGCTCCACACGCAGACGAGCTGCGTCGTCACGCACGGCTACGGGCCGCGGTACATGCACTCGACCGGCCAGCTCCACAAGGGCGGCCCGAACACCGGTCTCTTCCTCCAGGTCGTCGACGACGAGGGAGACGAGCTGCCGATTCCCGGCAAGCCGTTCGGCTTCCGCCGCCTGATCCGGGCGCAGGCAGCCGGCGACTTCGAGACACTGAAGGAGCGCGGCCGGCGCGTGGCACGCATCAGATTGGAGGAGGTCTAGTGCAGCTGGGGATGGTCGGCCTCGGCCGGATGGGCGCCAACATGACCGAGCGCCTGCGCGCCGCGGGCCACGACGTGAAGACGTTCGACCCGAAGGTCGACTCGCGCACGGCGGGCTCGCTCGAGGAGCTCGTGCAGCAGCTCGACGCGCCGCGTTCCGTCTGGCTGATGGTGCCGGCGGGAATCGTCGACTCCGTGCTCGACGACCTCGCGCCGCACCTCGCCGAGGGCGACACGATCGTCGACGGCGGCAACTCGTACTACGTCGACGACCTGCGGCGCTCGCGGGGGCTGGGCGAGAGGAAGATCCACTACGTCGACGTCGGGGTGAGTGGCGGCGTCTGGGGCCGGGAACGCGGCTATTGCCTGATGGTCGGCGGCGACGACGAGGCCGTCGGCCGCCTCGTGCCGGTGCTCGAGGCCCTCGCGCCGGGACTCGACGCCGCCGTCCGCACACCGGGTCGCGACGGGGACGCCGCGCCCGAGGAGCAGGGCTGGCTCCACTGCGGCCCCCCGGGCGCGGGGCACTTCGTGAAGATGGTGCACAACGGCATCGAGTACGGGCTGATGCAGGCGTACGCCGAGGGCCTGAACGTCCTCAAGCACGCGAACATCGGCCTGCACGCACAAGAGACGGACGCCGAGACGACGCCGCTGCGCGATCCGGACCTCTACAAGTACGAGCTGGACGTGTCGGCGATCACCGAGCTCTGGCGGCGTGGCTCCGTGATCGCCTCGTGGCTGCTCGACCTGACGGCCGAAGCGCTGCACGAGACGCCCGAGCTCGACGAGTACGCGGGCCGCGTGAGCGACTCCGGCGAGGGCCGCTGGACGGTGCAGGCCGCGGTCGAGGAGGGCGTCCCGACGCCGGTGCTCGCCGCGTCGCTGTTCGACCGCTTCGCCTCGCGCGGCGAGGCCGAGTGGGGCAACCGCGTGCTCTCGGCGATGCGCAAGGGGTTCGGCGGACACCTCGAGAAGAGCCCCGAACAGTGACCGAGACGGTGCCGAGGGAGAACCCGCTCGCCGAGGGTCTCGCGCTGCGGCGGACGCCCGACCCCTGCACGCTCACGATCTTCGGCGCGTCCGGGGACCTGACGCACAAGAAGATCATGCCGGCGCTGTACGCGCTCGCCGTCCGCCGGCTGCTCCCGCCGCGCTTCGCGATCGTCGGCGTCGCGCGCACCGACGGCGACGACGACTCCTTCCGGCAGGACATGCAGACGGCCGTGAAGCAGCACGCGCGCGATCCGTTCCGCGAGGACGTCTGGAACGAGCTGGCCGCGCAGCTCCACTACGTGTCGACCGACTTCGCCGACAGCGGCGGCGAGGACAAGGTGCACGACCTGCTCGCCAAGCTCGACGAGGAAAACGACCTCGGCGGCAACGACGTCTTCTACCTCGCCGTGCCGCCGCCGGCCTTCCCGACCATCGTGGAGGCGCTCGGCAAGCGGCGCGACGAGCGCGGCTGGACGCGCCTCGTGGTCGAGAAGCCGTTCGGCCACGACCTCGAGTCCGCGAAGCAGCTGACGGCGACGCTGCTCGAGTACTTCCGCGAGGACGAGATCTTCCGGATCGACCACTACCTCGGCAAGGAGACCGTGCAGAACATGCTCGCTCTCCGCTTCGCCAACGGGATCTTCGAGCCGATCTGGAACCGTCAGTTCGTCGACCACGTGCAGATCACGGTCGCCGAGTCGATCGGGATCGAGGCCCGCGCCGGCTACTACGAGCACGCTGGCGCGATCCGCGACATCTTCCAGAACCATCTGCTGCAGCTGCTCGCGCTGACGGCGATGGAGCCGCCGATCGACTTCACCTCCGACTCGGTGCACAACGAGAAGGTGAAGGTGCTGCGTGCGCTGCACACACCGGGGCCGAAGTCGGTCGTTCGCGGCCAGTACGGGCGCGGCTTCGTCGAGGGCGAGGAGGTCGTCGCGTACCGGGAGGAGGACGGAGTCGCGGCCGACTCGATGACGGATACGTACGTCGCGGCGAAGCTCTACGTCGACAACTGGCGCTGGGCGGACACGCCGTTCTACGTCCGCATGGGGAAGCGGCTCGCGCGCCACGAGACGACGATCGCGATCCAGTTCAAGGCGGCGCCGCATCCGCCGTTCGAGGAGGCGGCGGCCGAGGGGCTGCGGCCGAACGTGCTCGTCGTCCACGTGCAGCCGGACGAGGGCGTCTCGCTCGCGATCGGCGCAAAGGTGCCGGGGCAGGGGATGACGATTCGCACCGTGCACATGGACTTCCTGTACGGCGGCGCGTTCCGCACCGGGATGCCCGAGGCGTACGAGCGCCTCATCCTCGACACGATGCTCGGCGACTCGACGCTGTTCACGCGGGCGGACGAGGTCGAGGAGCAGTGGCTGCTCGTCGACTCGATCGTCGCGGCGTGGCAGCGCGACAAGCCGGCGTTCCCGAACTATCCCGCCGGGTCGTGGGGGCCGCCGAGCGCCGACGAGCTCCTCCACCGGGACGGCCGGTCGTGGCGACGGCTCTAGGCGACTTGACCTGGTTCGGCGAGGACGTCTGCCTCGCCGACGTGGACTCGGCGCTCGCGCGGCTGCGCGCGCAGGCGGCGGCCGAGGCCACGAGCATGCGCACGTCCGTGATGACGCACCTGGCGTGGGTGCCCCCGGCCTGGGTCGAGCCGGCGCGCGCGGCGCTCGAAGGCATGGTCGAGCTGCACCCGTCGCGCACGATCCTCCTCTTCCCCGAGCCGGACGCGCAGGACAACCGGATCGACGCGCAGGCCGAGGTACAGCGGTGGCAGGTGCCGGACACCGATCGCGGCCTCGTGACCGAGGTGGTCGAGCTCACGCTGCGCGGCTCCCGGACGCAAGCGCCGGCGAGCATCGTCGAGCCGTTGCTCATCTCGGACCTGCCGGTGTTCCTGCGTTGGCGCGGCGAGCCGCCTTGGGGCGCGCCGGAGCTCGAGCAGCTCGTCGGCGTAACCGACCGCCTGATCGTCGACTCGACCGAGTGGGACGACGTACCCGATTCGTACCGGCGACTGGCGGAGCTCTTCCGGCGCTGCGCCGCCTCGGACATCGCGTGGGCGCGAACGTCACGCTGGCGCGAGCATCTCGCGACGTTGTGGCCGTCCGTCGCCGACGTGCGGACCGTGGGCGTGCGCGGCACGGCGGCGCAGGCGTGGCTGCTGTGCGGCTGGCTGCGGTCGCGGCTCGGGCGGGAGGAGATCGCGCTCGAGCACGATCCGGCGGAGCGGCTGGAGGGTGTCGCGCTCGACGGCGAGGCGGTGCCGCTCCCTCCCGGAGACCCCCCCGCGCCGAGCGACGTCCTCTCCGACGAGCTCGAGCGCTTCACGCCGGACGCGGTCTACGAGGCCGCCGTACTCGCGGCGACGCCGTAGCGCCGCTGACGTTCCTTGTAACAGACTGTTACTTGCGATCCGCGTGGCCTTTTGGCACGGAGCCGCAATGGATTCGTGAGGGGTAGCGAGCAATTCTGCCGTCGTGCTCTCGTTCGCTCCTCGCATCCCACAGCGTCTTCTCGACGAGATCGAGCGCCAGTCGCGGCGAACCGTCCCCATCGCCGAGATGAACCGGTGCGTCGGTCGCGCGGCTGCCCGGATGGGGCTTTACCGGCCGAGTTACGAGCAGGTGAGGGTTCTCGTGCACACGGCCCGACGCCTGCGGCGTGGGGGACGCGCACCGATCTCGACCGTGGCGCTGGACGTGGCTTTCCGAGTCAAGCCTCCCGAGGCAATCCTGCTCCATTTTCTTGCGCCGCCGGCTCCACGCCTCAGGGACCGCGCACCACCCAAGTAACAGGCTGTTACAAGGAAAGCTGGGTCCAATCGGAGCTGAGGAAGGACTCGAGGAGGCGGCCGGCGGCCAGGGCGCGTGCGTCGGCGCACGCCGGAGCAGTGAGCTGGACGGAGGCCGGCAAGCCTCCCTCCGCCGGGCCGCACGGCAGCGCGAGCGCCGGCCAGCCGAGCGAGCTGAACGGATACGTCAGCGAGATCCCACGAGCACGGATCTCGAGCTCGTCGACGTCCGCCGGCGGGGCGACGAACGGCACCGTCGGCATCACGAGGAGGTCGAGCTCACCGACGGCCTCCGACACCTGCTCGCGGTACTCGGAGCGCTCGCGCTCGGCCGCAGCCGCCTCGGCGTCGCTCACCCGCAGGCAGCGCTCGACCTTGCCGCGCACGTTCTCGCCGTACAGCTCCTCGTTCCCGGGAAAGAGGGCGCGGTGGACGTCGGCGGCCTCGCGCATGAAGTCCGTCCGGTTGGCGGGCGCGAGCGGCAGCTCGAGCTCGCGCCGGCGCGGGAAGAGCGCGGCAGCCGCGGCCACGCGCTCGCGTACGAGCGGCTCCGCCCGGTCGAGCCAGGCGACGCCGACCTCGAGCTCCTCGAGCGACTCGAGCTCCACCGGCTCGAAGCCGGGAGCGAGAACGCCCATGAGCCGTTCGCAGCCTTCGACCGACGACGCCATCGGGCCGACCACGTCGTAGCTCGGCGCGAGGGGGAAGCAGCCCTCGATCGAGACGAGCCCGTGCGTCGGCTTGAAGCCCACCAGGCCGCACCAGGCCGCCGGGATCCGGATCGACCCGGCGGAGTCGGTGCCGAGCGCGAGCCCGACCTCGCCGGCCGCGATCGCCGCGGCCGAGCCGCCGCTCGACCCGCCCGCCAGCCGTCCGGGAGCGACCGGGTTCGGCACGGTGCCGTAGTGCGGGTTCTGCGAGGAGATCCCGTACGCGAACTCGTGGAGGTTCGTCTTTCCCGCGATCGAGTACCCGGCTGCCTCGAGCAGGAGGACCGACTCGGCGCTCACGACCGGCACGTGGTCGGCAAAGAGCGCCGAGCCGTATGTCGTCGCCAACCCGGCCGTGTCGAGCAGGTCCTTGACGGCCACCGGCTCGCCCGCGCCCGGCTCGTCCGGACGCGCGAGCCAGACACCGTCCACTACTTGTAGTGGAGGTAGATCAGCGCGATCCCCACCGTGCCCGCGAAGAGCAGGATGAAGACGCCGAACAGCATCCAGCCGAGGCGGACGTTGCGGCGCGCGAGCTCGGGATCCATCAGCCGATTACCGCGTCGACCGCGAGAGCCGCGAAGAGCAGCGCGAGGTACAGGAGCGAGTAGTGGAAGAGGAGCATCGCCCGCCGCGGCGTCGTGTCGCGCCGCAGCCACTCGGCGAGCCAGACGAACACCGCCCCCAGCGCCAGAGCGCAGACGACGTACAGGGGCCCGGCGCCGCCCCACGCCCAGGGCAGCAGCGTCGCGCCCACGAGCGCGACCGAGTAGAGGACGATCTGCCGCGCGGTCGCCCGCTCACCGCGTACGACGGGCAGCATCGGCACGCGCGCATTCGCATAGTTGTCCTTGATCAGCAGCGCGAGCGCCCAGAAGTGCGGCGGCGTCCAGACGAAGACGATCACGAAGAGGAGCAGCGCGGCGATCCCGACGTGTCCGGTCGCGGCGGCCCAGCCGACGAGCGGCGGCACCGCTCCGGCGGCTCCGCCGATCACGATGTTCTGCGAGGTCGAGCGCTTCAGCCAGCGGGTGTAGACGAGGACGTAGAAGAGGTTGCCGACGAGAGCAAGCACCGCGGTGAGGACGTTGACCGCGCTCGCGAGCAGCACGAAGGAGAGCGCCGAGAGCGCGAGGCCGAACTCGAGCGCCCGGCTCGGCGCGACGCGACCCGACGCAACGGGACGCGAGCTCGTCCGCTTCCCCATCAGCGGGTCGATGTCGCGGTCGAGCACGTGGTTGAGGGCGGAGGCACCGCCGCAGGCGAGCGCGAGCCCCACCATCGCGGCGACGGCGAGCCCCGTCCCTGGCCAGCCGCGCGCGCCGGCGATCAACCCGCAGAAGCCCGTGATGAGCAGCAGCGACATGATGCGCGGCTTCGTCAGCGCGACATAGTCCCGCCACGAGCCCCACGCGACGCGCTCGCCGCGGAAGCTGTCGGCGACGACGATCACGAGCGCCGCCAGTGCGAACGCCGCGAGCCCCGAGTGCGCATGCGGCGTGGGCACGGCGGCGGCTCCGGCGAAGAGCGCGGCCGCGGCGAGCGAGGCCGGCACGAGCCGGCGATGGGCGTACCAGGCCGAGACGACGAGTGCGGCGAGCGGCGGAGCGACGAGGGCGGCGAGCAGCCGGTGCGCCGTCCCCAGGCCCTCCGCTCCCGAGATGACCGCGAGCAACGTGCCACCTGCGGCCACGAGCGCGGAGAGGCGAAGCCACGGGCCCGGCGCGACCGAAGGGAGGGCGGTCTGCCGGCCGCTCGTCGGCGGCTTTGCCGCCGACGTTTGCAGCCACCGGGCAACGTCCGTCCTCATTGCGCCTGCTCCGCGAGGCGCCGCCGCAGGTCGCGCAGCGGGCGCGCGCTCGTCACGTACGGCACGGTGTCGAAGTTCTGGGGAGGCGGCGGCGAGGTCGTGTACCACTCGAGCGTGTCGGCGAGCCACGGGTCGTTGCCGGCGCGGACGCCCTTGCGTAGGACGTGAGCCCGCCAGACGTTGACGAGGAAGACGAGAATCGCCAGTGCCATCACGCCGGAGCCGATCGACGACATCAGGTTGTACACCTCCCACAGCCCGCCGTGGTGGTACGTGTAGATCCGGCGCGGCATCCCCAGCAGACCGAGCATGTGCTGCGGCAGGAAGGTGAGATTGAAGCCGACGAACAGCAACCAGAAATGCCATTTACCAAGGCGTTCGTCGAGCATACGCCCGAACATCTTCGGCCACCAGTAGTAGAGCCCGCCGAAGAATCCGAAGGCCGAGCCGCCGAAGAGGACGTAGTGGAAGTGGGCGACGACGTAGTACGAGTCGTTGAGCTGCCAGTCGACCGGGAAGGCGGCGAGGAAGATCCCGGACAGGCCGCCCATCGTGAAGAGCGCGATGAAGCCGAGCGTGAAGAGCATCGGCGTGTCGAAGATGAGGTTCCCGCGCCAGGTCGTCGCGATCCAGTTGAAGATCTTGATCCCCGTCGGCACGGCGATCACCATCGACGAGATCATGAAGAACGAGTTGAGGCCGCTGCCCATGCCGGTCGTGAACATGTGGTGGGCCCACACGAGCATCGAGAAGAACGCGATGCCGAGCGTCGAGAACGCAACGGCCTTGTAGCCGAAGATCGGCTTGCGGGCGAAGACCGGCAGGATCTCCGAGACCATCCCGAAGACGGGCAGCACCATGATGTAGACCTCGGGGTGCCCGAAGAACCAGAACATGTGCTGGTAGAGCAGGATGCTCCCGCCCTGTGACGGGATGAAGAAGTGCGTCCCCACGGTGCGGTCGAGCAGCAGGAGCGTGATCGCCCCCGAGAGCGCCGGGAGCGCGACGAGCAGAAGGATCGCGTAGGTCTCGATCCCCCAGATGAAGAGCGGCATTCGCATCCACGTCATCCCCGGCGCGCGCATGTTGTGGATCGTGACGAGGAAGTTGATCGCCCCCAGCAGCGACGAGAGGGTGAGGATGTGGAGGCTGAGGATCCAGTAGTCCTGGCCGTGGCCCGGGCTCGTGTAGGGGAAGTTCTCCGACAGCGTCGGGTACGACCACCAGCCCGCGTGCGGCGCGCCGCCCTTCGCGAACCAGCTGAGCCAGAGGACGATCCCGCCGAGCAGGAAGAGCCAGTACGACAGCGCGTTCAGACGCGGGAACGCCATGTCGCGTGCGCCGATCATCAAGGGCACGAGGAAGTTCGCGAAGCCCGCGAGGATCGGGATGACGACGAGGAAGATCATCGTCGTCCCGTGCATCGTCATGACCTCGTTGTACGAGTTCTTCGTCAGGAACGTCTCGCCCGGCGTGGCGAGCTGCGAGCGCATGAGGATCGCGAGGACCCCGCCCGCGACGAACCACATGAGCGCCGTCGCGATGTACATGATCCCGATCCGCTTGTGGTCGACCGTGACGAGCCAGCTCGCGACGCGGCCGGTCTTCCAGCCGACGGGATAGACCGCTTCGGACCTAGCCGCCACCGGTCGCTCCTGCGGGCGAGGCGTTGTAGATGTGCTTGGTCGCGTACCTGACGAGCGCGGCGATCTGCCCGTTCGTCCACGTCTTGCCCACCGGTGGCATCGCTCCGAGCGAGCCGGTGAAGCCGTTGCGGAGGATCTGCTCGAGCCCCTTCATCTGCTTGAGGAGGGCGTTGCTGGCGATGTCCGGCCCGTAGCCGCCCTGGCCGAGGTTGCCGTGGCACGTGGCGCAGACGCCGTTCCACTCCTGGCGGCCGATGGTCTCCGGGGCGTATTTCGTGACGAAGTGCTGGTACTGCTGCTGCGACTCCGCCAGCACGACCGCGCGCATCGACGCGTGGTAGACGCCGCAGAGCTCGGCGCACTGGCCCACGTAGCTGCCCGCCTTGTCCGCCCTGAACCAGAAGTGGTTGATGCGTCCCGGGATCGCCTGGATCTTGCCGCCGAGCGCCGGCACCCACCAGCTGTGGATCACGTCGGGCGAGACGACCTTGAGGTCGACGACCTGTCCGACGGGAACGTGCAGCGTCCCGATCGACCGCGCGTGGGTCGGGGAGTCGACGTAGTCGAACTGCCAGTAGTACTGATGGCCCTCGACCGTGATGTGGATCGGGTCGCCGGCAGCAGGCGCCTTGTCGATGCTGGGGAGCTCGAGGAAGACGACGGCGGCGATCACGGCGAGGATCAAGACCGGGATCACGGTCCAGATCATCTCGAGACGCGTGTGGCCGTGAACCTGTGCTCCCTCGACCTCGCGCGGACGCCCGCGGCGGCGGTACTTGACGACGAAGAGGACGAGCAGCACCTCGACGAGCACGAAGATCGCCGACGTGAAGCCGAGGATGACGTAATACGCCGTCTGCGTGTGGGTCGAGTTCGGCGAGGCGGGCTGCACTGGCGTGAAGCCCCCGTTCGCAGCAGCGGCGACGCCTGCCGTCGCGAGCGCGACCAGCACGACGATGACGAAGGACGGCAGCTTCCGGCGCACCCGCGGGCATTCTATGAAGGGTGTCTCAGCGCACGCGGATCGAACTGCC
>DATEHY010000028.1:0-5068 GCA_035279325.1 Gaiellaceae bacterium | reverse complement strand
CCGAGTCTCGGCGTCTCTCCACTTCGAAACGGGACGAGAAGGCTCGGCAGTGGCCGAACCTATTCCTTGTAGGCGTCATGCGCGGGGGAACGACTTCGCTTTGGACGTATCTGAACCAGCATCCCGAGATCTACATGGCCGCCGTGAAGGAGCCTCACTTCTTCAGCAAGGCCAATCCCAGATTGGCGCCGACGTACAAAGACGAGCGGGCGTATCTGGCCCTGTTCGCCGGAGCGCGGGAGCCTTTGCGGGGGGAGGCGAGCGCGTCCTATTTCAGCGACCCGGCCATCCCGGCCGCGATCAAGAGCGTCAGCCCGGAGGCCAAGATCCTGGTCAGCCTCCGCGAGCCGGTCGAGCGGGCCCACTCGCATTACTGGCACGACGTATCGCTCGGAGCCGAAACGCGATCGTTCTCCGACGCCGTGCAAGAAGAGCTGACCGGAGTGCGAAGGGAAGGCCCGGGCGAATACGTCCGGCTCAGCTTGTACAGCGAGCCGCTGCAGCGCTATCTCGACGTCTTTGGCCAGAACGTCCATGTGGTGTTCCTCGAAGAGATCGCCCGAGACCCGGTGGCGACGCTCCGCGAGGTGTTCGCGTTCCTGAGCGTCGACCCCGCCGTCGCGGATCAACTCGTCATCGAGCGCCGGTATACGTTCCAGCAGCCGCGCGGGCGGTTGGCCGGAAGCATCGTCCACTCGCCACTGCTGCGGACGATCGGCAGACGAGCCGTCCCCGTTCGCTTCCGGTCCCGGCTCGAGGAGGCACTGTTCGCGCAGCAGGAGAAGCCCCCGCTCGAACCCGGAGTTCGCCGCCTGCTCGAGGACATATTCCGACCAGACGGTAAGGCAGTGGAAGGCATTCTCGGCCGCCCGCTCCCCTGGCAGAGCACCATCGCCGACTAGGACTTCGACCTGAGAAGCCGACGCGGGGACTCGAACCCCGGACCCCATCATTACGAGTGATGTGCTCTACCAGCTGAGCTACGTCGGCGGGGGGCCAAAGTCTAGCCGCGCGCCGCGCACGGCCCCGCGTGCCAGATTTGGCCTGCCGGGCGCAGTGGGAGATGATCCCACGGGGGAACGATGCGAAAGGAGCCGAGCGACGATGAGTATTCAGACCGACCCTCCGGTCAACCCGAACAAGGCCTTGTGGGAAAAGGGTGACTTCACGCGGATCGCGGCGTCGATGCGCGAGAGCGGCGAGGCCCTCGTGGCCACGCTCGACGTGACTCCCGGCCTCGAGGTCCTCGACCTCGGCTGTGGCGACGGCACGACCGCCGTCCCGGAGGCACAGCTGGGGGCGAACGTGCTCGGGGTCGACATCGCCGAGAACCTCGTCGCGGCGGGCAATGTGCGCGTCCAGGAGCTCGGTCTCGCCAATCTGCGCTTTCAGTGGGGCGACGCGACCGACCTCACGGATCTCGCGGACGACAGCTTCGACCTCGTCGTCTCGATCTTCGGAGCCATGTTCGCTCCGAGGCCGTTCGACGTCGCGCGCGAGGTCGTCCGGGTGACGCGGCCGGGTGGCCGGATCGTGATGGGAAACTGGATTCCTGACGACCCGACCTTCGTCGCGCAGCTCCTCCGGGTCAGCACGGCGTACTCGCCGCCGCCGCCGGAGGGTTTCGTGAGTCCGATGACCTGGGGCATCGAGGAGCACGTGCTGGAGCGGTTCGGAGCCGCCGGTATCCCGGCCGAGAACATCACGTGCGAGCGGACGATGTTCCTCTTCGAGTCGCCGCAGGCGCCGGCGGAGTACCTCGCCGACTTCCGCGACTACTACGGCCCGACGATGAACGCCTACGCGGCGGCAGCGGCGGACGGCCGAGCGGCCGAGCTACACGCCGAGCTGCTGGCGCTCGTCAACGAGCACAACACGGCCGACAGCGACGACCGCACCCGCATCGAAGCCGCCTACCTCCGCGTCACGGTCAACGTCTGAGGCCGGCCCCAGGGCCGCCGCTCAGGACTCGATCGTGACGAGGGTGCCGATCGGCGTGTAGGGCCAGACCCGCGCGGCTGCGGCTTCCGGAAGCTCGACGCAGCCGAGGCTCTGCGGCGTGCCGAACGAGGCGCGCGGGAACTCGTGGAGCGCGTCGCCGCCGTGGAAGTAGCTGATCCAGCGGATGCCCGGGTCGTGGTAGTGCGACCCGTCGGGATTCGTGCCGCTCATCGTTCCGACCGGGATGTGTTCGAACACCGGCCACGTGCCCGGTGCGGTCGGCGACTGCGCGATGCCGGTGTTGCCGGGCGACGTGAGGATGACACTGCCGTCGTGCCAGAGGCTCAGCGACTGCGGCACCGTCTCGTGCACGAAGACGTAGTTGTAGCCCTCGTTCGACCGCCGGCCGTGGAGGTCGTCGTGGATCAGCGCTCGCCAGACATGCGGGCCCGCGACGCCGTCGGTGGCGAGGCCGTGCTCGTCCTCGAAGCGCATCACGGCTCCCTGGGTGACGACGTTCCAGCTGCCCGGCTTCCAGAGCCTCGTCAGCGAGCTGGGAGTCTGCGGGTACCGCCACGAGAACGTCCCGTGCGGCGCCGCGACGGCCGCGGCCAGCTCGGAGGCCGGAGTCGAAGCCGAATCCGAGGACGCACGCCAGTCGACCGGGAGGTAGCCGAGCCGGGCGAGGAGCTGCTGGAGCCGCAGCGTCGACCCGCCGTCGACCCTCCAGAGGAGCGACTGGCCCGGCAGTCGCACCTGCACGGTCCCCCCGAGCCCGAAGCCGAGACCGTCGGGCCGGAACGAGAGGCTGTTGGCATCGAACTGCTTCCAGTGGCCGGAGACGGCCGGCACGAGCCGCGGCAGCCGCGAGCCGAGCACCGCGGACACCGGGCGGGCAAAGGTCAGGGTCAGGGTCGTGAGCGGCGAGATCCGGCTGCCTGCTGCGGGCTGCGAGACGACGCTCGTCCGCGAACCCGGCGCGAACCACGAGACGCGGGAGGGGCTCGAAAGCTTCTCCCAGGGCCGCACCGCAGCCGCGACCATCGTGCTCCCCGCGGTCGCGCGGCCCGAGGCGACGACGCCGAGCGGCACGACGGCGCGGCCGGGCGGCTTCAGCCTCCGCAGCTTCGAGTCGCCGATCGCGACCCGGGTCACCGGCTCGGCGAACCGGATCGTCACCCGGCTGCCGCGCTTCGGCCGCAGCAGGGTCGTGGGGATCGTCGCCACCGGCGTCACGACGGTGACCGTGCGCTCGACATGCCGCCCGACGAGCCAGCCGATCCAGCTCGGACGCGAGATGCCGACTTTGACGGTCAGCCGCTCGCCCGCTGCCAGCTGCTCTCGCGGCCAGAGCGTTCCGTGCTCGAGGGTGACCGGCACCTTCCTTCCCGCCGGATCCGTGACCGAGACGTGCTCCACGGTGCCGGCGAAGCCCGGCAGCGACACGCCGGCGACCCCCCTCCCCGAGTCCGCCACCGCTCCGGCGGGCCAGGCCAGCAGGGCCGCGATCGCCGATCCCACGACGATGAAGACGACGGCGAGCAGCATCACGATCCAGACCCGGGTCGCCACGATTCCAGTATTGCCTACGCTCACGGGCGGATGGCCGGTCCCGAGGCAGGCAGAGGAGCCCCGCGCGAGCTTTCGCCCGCCGAGATCGACGAGTTCCTGCGCACGCAACGGATCGCGCGCCTCGGCTGCCACTCGGGCGGCGACACCTACGTCGTCCCGCTCATCTACGCGTACGAGGACGGAGCGGTCGTCGCGGTCACGACGGAAGGGCGCAAAACCGCCATGCTGCGCGAAAACCCGCGTGTTTGTGTGGAGGTGGACGAGTACGACGCCGACGGCAAGGGAAGCTGGCGCAGCGTGATCGCCCAGGGCACGTACGAAGAGCTCTCAGGCGACGACATCGGGCCCGCGCTCGCGCTCATGCGCGAGCGTTTTGCGCGCACCGCGGGCAGGGCAGCGGAGCCGCGGCCGCTCGGCCACGGCGTGGTGGTCCTCCGGATCCGCCTCGACGTGCTCTCGGGCCGGGCCGTCCAGCGATGATTTTCCCGGCATGAGCAGGGAATGAGAGTTTGTACGGAAATAGAAAAACACCTGGTTGGGGAATGGACTTCGGTGCAGCGCCGTTCTATAAATCAGAGGGTGGAGGCGCCGCGGTAGTCCGCGTAGCGGCGCCCGGGACAGCCAAACCGGCAGCCCATCACGAGCGAAAGGAATCAACACTGAGCGACACGATTCACCTGCACGACCTCTCGCCTGTCGAGCGTCTGCTCGAGGAGGCTGCCGAGCGCGGCTTCGTCGAGGAGAAGGACATCCAGTCGCTCGCCGACGAGCACGAGCTGACCGAGGACGACCTCGCCGGCCTTCGCACCGCGCTCGAAGAGCGCGACGTCATCGTGCGCGACGAGACGCCCGAGGAGACGCGCCCGGTCGCAACCGCGCCGGTCACGGGCACGCTCGACCCGCTGCAGCTCTTCATGGACGCAGCGGGCCGACACAAGCTGCTCACGGCCGCTGACGAGGTTGCGCTGGCGAAGCGCATCGAGCGCGGCGATCTCGCGGCGAAGGAGAAGATGATCAACTCCAACCTGCGCCTGGTCGTCTCGATCGCCAAGCGCTACCAGGGCCACGACGTGCCTCTCCTCGACCTGATCCAGGAGGGTGTGATCGGTCTCAACCGCGCCGCGGAGAAGTTCGACTGGCGCAAGGGCTACAAGTTCTCGACCTATGCGACCTGGTGGATCCGTCAGGCCTGCCAGCGCGCGGTCGCGAACCAGTCGAAGACGATCCGCATCCCGGTGCACGTCCAGGAGCGCCGCATCAAGCTCAACCGCGCGTCGGCCGAGCTGCAGGCGAAGCTGGGCCGCGAGGCGACCCCGGAGGAGCTCGCCCAGGCGACGCGACTCAAGCTCGAGCACGTCGTCGAGGCCCTCGACGCCGTCGACTCGGTCTCCCTGAACCAGGGGCTCGGCTCGGACGGCGACTCGGAGCTCGGCGACCTGTTCGCCGACGAGTCGTCGGTCGATCCCGCCGAGGAGGCCGTCGAGTCGGTCCGCCGGCAGCGCGTGCAGCGCGCCGTCGCGGACCTGCCCGAGCGCCAGCGCCGCATCATCGAGCT
>DATEHY010000027.1:0-49289 GCA_035279325.1 Gaiellaceae bacterium | reverse complement strand
CGACCTCGACTCCTTCTTCGCGTCGGTCGAGCAGCGCGACGACCCCGCCCTGCGCGGGCGGCCGGTCATCGTCGGCGGCGGCGTCGTGCTGGCCGCGAGCTACGAGGCGAAGGCGTGCGGCGTCCGCACGGCGATGGGAGGTCGGCAGGCGCGCCGCCTGTGCCCCGACGCCGTCGTCGTCCCGCCGCGCTTCTCGGCGTACACCGAGGCGAGCCGGGCCATGTTCGCGGTCTTCGAGGACACGTCCCCGGTCGTCGAAGGGCTCTCGATCGACGAAGCGTTCCTCGACGTGCGCGGGATGGAGCGGCTCGCCGGCAGGCCCGCCGAGATCGCGGTACGCCTGCGCGCCGCGGTGCGCGAGCGCGTCGGGCTGCCGGTAACCGTGGGAGTGGCTCGCACGAAGTTCCTCGCGAAAGTGGCGAGCGGCGTCGGGAAGCCCGACGGCCTGGTCGTCGTGCCGCCCGAGCGCGAGCTCGCGTTCCTCCACCCGCTGCCCGTCGAATGCGTGTGGGGCGTCGGCCCCGCGACCGCGAGACGCCTGCAGGCGTGGAACGTGCGCACGGTCGGCCAGCTCGCCGCGCTCTCGGAGGCGACGCTCGCCGCGATGCTCGGCCGGGCCGCGGGCCACCACCTGCACGCACTCGCCCACAACCGCGACTTCCGCCGCGTCGAAACAGGCCGGCGGCGCGGCTCGATCGGCTCGCAACGGGCGTTGGGCCGTGGGCCACACTCGGCGGAGGCCATCGACGCGACCCTCGTCGGCATCGTCGACCGGATCACGCGCCGCCTGCGCGCGGCTCGGCGCGTCGGCCGGACCGTCGTGCTTCGCCTGCGCTTCGCCGACTTCGAGCGAGCGACCCGCTCGCACAGCCTGCCGTTCGCGACCGCGAGCACGCAGGCGATCCTCGTCACCGCGCGCACCCTGCTCGCCGGCGTGACGCCGCTGATCGAGCGCCGCGGGATCACGCTGATCGGCTGCTCGGTCGGGCTGCTCGAGGAGGACCGGACGCGCCAGCTGCTGCTCGGCCCGGACGAGGCGGTCGACGCCGCGGTCGACGCGATCCGCGACCGCTTCGGCAGCGCGGCGATCACGCGGGCCGTCCTGCTCGGCCGCGACCCCGGCTTCTCTATGCCGCTGCTGCCGGACTGACGATCCCGGCGAGCACGTCCGGGTCGATGTTCCCTCCGCTGACGATGCAGATGCAGCGGTCGTCGCGCCGCAGCGCGGCGGCGAGGGCCAGCGCGCCGGCGCCTTCGGCGACGACGTGCGCGCGCGAGACGAGCAGCCGGACGGCTTCCTCGACCTCGGGCAGCGGAACGGCCACTGCCTCGTCGACGAGTCCGCGGGCGTGCTCCCACATCCCGGGGAGCAGTGCCGGCCCGCCCGCGCCGTCGATCCACGAAGGCGTGAACTCGATCGCCCGCGGCTCCCCCGCCTCGAAGGCCGCGGCGAGGGGCGCGGCCGTGTCCGGTTCGGCCGTGACGACGCGCGTGTCCGGCCGACGCGTCTTGACCGCGCTCGCGATGCCGGTGGTGAGGCCGCCGCCTCCCCATGGGATCACGACGGTGTCGAACTCGGGCGCGTCCTCGACGAGCTCGAGCCCGATCGTCCCGTTGCCGGCCAGCACGGCCTCGTCGGTGACCGGATGGACGAAGAAGCCGTCGACCCCGTCGCGGCCCCGCTCGAGCATCGCCTGCCACCACTCCTCGTGCGTGACCGGCACCACCTCCCCGCCGAGCGCCTCGATCCGGTCGAGCTTGGCGCGCGGGGCGCCGTCGGGACAGATGACGCGCGCCGCCACGCCCGCCTCGCGCGCCGCCCAGGCCACGCCCTGCGCCATGTTTCCCGCGCTCGCCGTGACGACGCCGGCCGCGAGCTCGCCGGTCGGTGCCGCACGCACAGCGGACAACGCCCCGCGCAGCTTGAACGAGCCGACGGGCTGCAGGCACTCGAGCTTGAGCCGGATCCTGCCGTCGTGCTCGAACGGCACGAGCGGCGTGCGGAGGACGTCGTCGCCGATCCGCTCGCGCGCCCGGCGGATCTCGTCGAGCGGGATCACCAGCCGGCGCCGTACAGACCGGTACGAAGTACCGTCACGCAAGCGTAACGGGCGCAGCCCGCGTCGGTACTGGGGCGAGCACATGTTCGTGGCGAGCAGGACACAGTTCCGTAGCGGTAGTTGGTACCGGTCTCAGTCCGACTGCTTGGCCAACTCGGTCAGGTCCGTGCGGACCGTCCAGAGCTCGGGGAACATCTTGTGCTTGAGCAGCCCGGCGAGGAGCTCGACCGGGGTGCCCTGCGTCCCGACGACGTCCTCGCCGATCACGCGGCCGACCATCTTCACGTGGCGCGCGCGCCAGACGCCGACCTGCTCGTCCCAGTCGATCAGCGCCTCGGCCAGCTGGTACAGGTCCTCGTGCTCGCGGCCCCGGGTGTAGACCTCGAGCAGCGACAGGCCGCGCTCGCGGCGGAGCGCGTCGAAGGCCGCGTAGAGGCCGGGCGACACCTGCCGGATCCCGCGGAACCCGGGCGAGTCGAAGCCCGAGCCGTGGCCGAGCACGCGGCGCACTTCCTGGTACTCCCACGGCGACATCAGCTCGAGGTGCTCGAGGAACGAGACGACGTAGCGGATCGCGCGGTTCGCGCGCCAGAGCAGCCGCAAGGCCGCCGCGAGGTCGCGCGCCTCGATCAGCCGCGTCGCCTCCTCGACCTCCATCCACGCATGCTTGAGCCACAGCTCCGATGACTGATGGACGGTCTGGAAGAGGAGCTCGTCCCGGTGCACCCACTCGTCCGCGGCCTTCTGGAGCGCGAGGAGCTCGTCGGTGCGCAGGTAGCGCTCGTAGTCGCTCGCGCCCTCGCCCGGCAGGATCGGCCGGAACTCCTCCTCGTCCGCGTGAGGAGCGCCTTCCCCGCTCTCGCCGCCGGCCAAGCCGGCGGCTCCGCTCCTGGGCGGCTCCGTCGAGCCTACGCCGCTCACCAGATCCGCATCTCCAGGCCGGCGAGCGGAACCCCGCCGTCCTCCGTGACGAGCCACGTGTCCTGCATATAGAGACATTCTCGACCATCCGCCGAGATCGCATGCGGGTGCATCGAGAAGACCATGTTCGCCGCGAGCTCGGTCTCGACCCCCTCGCCGATCTTCGGGTGCTCGATCATCGTCATCCCGATCGAGTGGCCGGTCACGTGACCGAGGTGGTAACCGCGCCGCGTGAAGCCGGCCGAGACCGCACGGTGGACGTCGTGGGCTGTCGCGCCCGGGCGAAGCGCCGCCGGCGCCGCCTCGTAGTACTCCTCGTACGCCTCCAGCATCCGCTTCACCTCGGCGCTCGGCCTGCCGAGCGCCCGCGAGACCTCGACCCAGTGGCCGCCCGGTCCCGCGATCTCGAGCGACGGAATCGTGAACTCGCCGAAGACCGTGTCCTCGCGCGCGATGGCGAACTCGGCACCGACGAGCACCATGTTCATCGTCAGCCGCCCGCAGCCGCGCTCGACGAACAGCTGCTCGGCGGGCGCCAGCACCTCGGCCGCGTCCCGGCCCGGAGCCCAGGCCTCGCGGAAGGCGTGAAAGCCGGCGGTGTTGATCTCGACGCTCTCGCGCACCGACGCGAGCTCGGCCTCGGACTTGACCGCACGGGCGAGGTCGAACTGCTCGTCCCACGCGACGAGCTCGGCAGCCTGCGCGAGCGGCCCATAGTCGCGCACCGTCATCGCGTAGTCGAGCCCGTAGACGCCGACCCGCTCCCCGCGGAGCCGCTCGGCGAGCCACTCCCCGGGACGGTCGGCGAACACCTGCTCGGCGATCTGCGAGTCGCCGTGCTCGCCCACGTAGCGGGCCTCGGCCGGAAAGACGATCGCCGCGTCCCCCTCCGCCGGCAGCAGGACGTACGCATACCGGTGGACGATCTGGAAGCCCGAGAGGTACGTGACCGCGCCCTCGAAGCCCGTGTACTCGGAGCCGCAGACGAGCGCCGCGTCCAGCCCGTCGCGCTCGAGCGCCTCGCGCATCCGCGCGTGCCGTGCGGTCAGCTCTGCGTCCACGAAGCCTCCACTCCCTTCACGAGTGCCTGGATCGCCGCGTTGAGCGGCGTCGGGACACCGTGCTCGGCGCCGAAGCGGACGATGCCGCCGTTGAGGTAGTCGACTTCCGTCGGGCGTCGCGCCTCGACGTCCTGGAGCATGGACGCCTTGTGGTCGTAGGCGACTTCCGGCTGCGCCGCGTGGTCGATCAGCTCCTCGGGGTCGGCGTCGAGCTCGATCCCCTGCGCGGCCGCGACCGCCTTCCCCTCGTCGACGAGGCCGCTGACGAGCGCGCGCAGGTCGGGCAGCTCGCAGACGCGGCCGTGGGTGAGGCCCGTGAGCGCGCCGATCGGATTCGTCGAGGCGTTGAAGATGACCTTCCGCCACTGGGGGCCGCGAGCGTCCGCGACCGCGTGCGCCGGCATCCCGGCGCGAGTGCACGCGTCGGCCAGCCGTTCCACCTCGGTGAGCGGCACGCGCTCGTCGTACGGCCCGAGCGTCGTGTCGCCCTGGACGTCCCACTGCACGTGCCCGGGCTCGAGCAGCTTTCCGGCCGGGAAGGTCGTGCCGCGGATGACGCGCTCCACGTGCCGGGCGAGCGTCTCCTCGTTGCCGAGGCCGTTCTGGACGGTGGCGACACAGCCGTCCGCGAAGGCGTGCGCGGTCGCCGAGATCGCCGGCTCGGTGTGCATCGCCTTCGTCGCCACGAGGCCGAAGTCGCACGGCGGCAGCTTCGCCGCGTCGCTCGTCGCCCGCGGCTGCCCGACCACCTCCCCGGCACCCGAGAGCCGCAGCCCGTCGCGGTTCATCGCCGCGACGTGCAGCTCGTTGAGATCGAACGCCCACACCTCGACGTCGTCGAGCAGCGACAGGTTCGCCGCGAACAGCGACCCGACCGCACCACAGCCGACGACACAGATCCTCACGTCCGGCGTGACGCTTCCTTGACGGTACGTCGTACCGGTCTCGTTCGCACGACGCTGATCCTCACTCCGAGTAGCTCGCCTCCCTCGCCTTGACGAGCCTATAGACGGCGGTCTGCAGCGGAACGGCTACACCGTGCCGCTCGGCCTCGCGCACGAGCGCGCCGTTGATGAGCTCGACCTCGGTCGGCCGCCGCGCCTCGACGTCCTCGAGCATCGAGGGGAAGTGGCGGTGGCCGCGTCGGGTCGCGAGGACGTTCATCTCCCACGGGTCGTCGTTGAGCTCGACGCCGGCGGCAGCCGCAACCGCCTTCCCCTCTTCGAGGAGCTCGCGGACGAGGTTCCCGAGGTCGGACGGCTGCTCGGTCTGGGCGAAGTGGAAGTCGTGCGGGAGGCCGGTGAGCGCCGCCACGCCGTTCACGGTCGCGTTGAAGACGAGCTTCGACCACTGCGCGGGGCGCAGGTCGGCGAACGCCTCCGCCTTCAGCGCGCTCGCCTCGAGCAGCCCGGCGACGCGCCGCGCGTCCTCCTCCGACGTGCCGCGGTATGGCCCGATCCAGGTCGCGGTGTCGAGGACGTACTCGACGTGCGCGTCGCCGTGCCGCGTCCCGCTCATGAACGTGACCGCCGAGAGGAGCGGCCAGTCGCCGTGCGCCGCGACGACCTCCTCCGCGCCCAGGCCGTTCTGGATCGTCATCACCGTCGCTCCCGCGAGTGCGCCTTCGAGGCGCGCCGCCAGCGGCTCGAGGTCGATGCTCTTGCAGGCGAGGATCGCGAGCTCGGCGTCCTCCGGCAGGGCGGCGGGATCCGCGGTCGCCTCGAGCCGCGCCGTGAAGTCGCCGCGGCCCGAGACGCGGAGGCCCTGCTCGCGCAGCGCGGCGGCATGCTCCTCCCGCCGCGTCAGCACCGTGACGTCTGCGACGAGCGCGAGATGCGCAGCGAGCAGCGAGCCGATCGAGCCGGCTCCGGCGACGACGACCGAGGTCACGCCTCGACCGCGACCGCCCCGGTCTCCTGCCGGACGACCGGGATGACGTGCTCGGCGAAGAGCTCCTGCGCCTTGATCGCCTTCCAGTGCTCGACGCCGCCCGGGTTCGTCGTGATCGCGATCTCGCTCAGCCCTTCGCAGACCGCGATCGTCTCGCGGATCCGCTGGATCACGTCCTCCGGCGTGCCGACCCAGACGATGTCTCCCGCGATCATCTCGTCGTACGGCGTCGCGGCGAGCTTCTCCATGATCCCCGCGGCGTAGAAGCCGTACCCGGCGGCGTTGAGCGCGTCGACCGGCGGCACAGGGTGCTCGGTCAGCGGAGAGGCGTTGCCCTCGAGGAAGCCGCGCAGGTGCCGCTCGGCCTCGCGCCGCGCGAGGTCGGCGTCGTCGTCGATGTAGCAGGCGTGGATCCAGATGATGTCCGGCGTCGTCCCGTACTCCGCGCACTTCGCGCGATAGAGGTCGAGCTGCTCCTGCAGGGCGGCGTACGGGAGGAGCGGCGGCACCGCGACGGCCCAGCCGTGCTTCGCGGCGAGGTCGTACGTGCGGTCGGAGGTGCCGCCGAGCACGACGCGGAACCTGTGCCCGCTGAAGGGGATCACCTGGCTGTCCTTCACGTTCCAGTAGTCGCCCTCGAAGCTGACCACGTCGGAGTGGAGCGCCTCGACGAAGAGGTCGAGCGCCTCCTCGTAACGCGGCCGCGCGGTCTCGTCCAACGGCAGGCCGGCGGGCAGCGGGATCCAGCCGTGCCCGCGGCCCACGCCGAACTCGTAGCGGCCGCCGGTGAGGAGCGAGAACTGGTGCACCTGGGCCGCGAGCACGAGCGGGTTGTGGTACGGCAGAACGTGGAGCATCGTCCGGAAGTTGATGCGCCGCGTGCGCGCGGCCGCCATCCCGAAGAGGCCGAACGGGTTCGCCGACGCCGAGAACTTCGGGAAGAAGAAGTGCTCGATGGCCGCGTAGGCGTCGTAGCCGAGGCGGTCCGCGTTCTCGATCTGCTCGAGCACCTCGCCGTACAGCCGGTCGTACGACTTCCCCGGCCAGCTCTGCAGCTCCGAGTAGATGCTGAACCTCATGTCGTGGCCCTCGCTTTCTCGAGGTCGGCCACGGGCCGGCGCCGTGGCAGGGACAGCTCGCGGCCGCCGGTGAGGCCGGCCGGGCGGAGGATGAGCACGACGGCCATCAGCACCCCGAGCACGATGTCGGCCGTGCCCGACGGGACCGTCAGGTGCCAGCCGAGCACGTCGACGGTATTCGTCGCGGCGGAGAAGAAGGAGAAGATCCCGTTCAGCGCCAGCGCGCCGACGACCGCGCCGAGCAGGCTTCCGGACCCGCCGACGACGAGCATCGCGAGCGTGATGAACGTCAGATCGAGATAGAGATTGCCCGCGGCCAGCGGCTGCAGATGGACGTAGAGGCCGCCGGCGAACCCCGCGAGCGCCCCCGAAAGCGTGAACGCGAGCAGCCGCTGCCGCTTGATCGAGATTCCGGCCGCCGCGGCGGCCGCGGGATCCTCGCGGGTCGCCCGCAGCATCCGGCCGAAGCGGGTGCGCTGGTAGACGTACGCGACCGCGATGCAGATCAGGCAGGCAACGGCCGCCTGCCAGATCCCGGTCGTCGCGGGAACGGACGAGAAGTTGTTCACTCCGGGGCCGATCTTCCCGTCGTAGGTGAGCACGTTGTTCGTGATCTCGAGCACGGAGAAGGTCGCGATCCCGGCCGCGAGCCCCGAGAGCCGCATCAGCGGCAGCCCGACCACCAGCGCGGCAATCCCACCGACCACCGCCGCGAGCGCGAGGGAGGCGGCGTTGCCGACGTTCGTCGTGAGGAGAAAGTGCCAGAGGCCGGGCATCTCGAGCCGCTTCTGGCTCTCCGGCATGGTCAGGAGACCGGCCGTCCACGCCCCGAGCGCGACGAAGCTGATCTGGCCGAACGACAGCACGCCCGAGTTGCCGATGAACACGTAGAGCGCGACGACGATCGCGACCTTGACGAGCGTGTCGAGGAAGTACGCCTGGAGGTAGCTCGAGACCTCGAGGCCGAGCAGCGCCGTCGCGAGGATCAGCAGGCCCGGCCCGAGCAGCTCCGGCAGCCGCCGAACCTGATTCATACGCGCTCCACGGCCCCGGTCGCCCGGGTGAAGAGCCCATTGGGCCGGACGAGCAGGACGACGATCACGGCGGCGAAGAGAAACGCGGGCAGGTACTGGACCTGGTTCGAGGGCAGCACTCCGCCGAGGAGACCGCTGGCGAAGCCGATCGCGAAGCCGCCGAGCGTGGCGGGAATGAGGCGGTTCAGGCCGCCGAGGACCACTCCCGCGAGCACGACGATCGTGTCCTGTAGGGCGAAGGTGGACGTCACGTTGATGTTCTGGACGGTCAGCATCACGGCGGAGACGGCGGCGAGCAGGCCCGAGAGGATCACGGCGCCGGTGATCACGCGGTTGGCGCGGACCCCGAGCAGGCGCGCGGTCCGGAAGTCCATCGACGCCGCGCGCATGTGCAGGCCCAGCGGCGTCAGCTTGAGCAACACCTGCAGGATCACGAGGCAGCCGGCGGCCGTCGCGACCGAGATCACGGCGATCTTCCTGATCTCGGCCCCGAAGATGTCCCACGGCGCATTGAGCAGCGCGAGCGAGCCGGCGCTCCTCGGGAGCGCCCCGAACTTGAGCAGGGCGATGTTCTGGAGGAGGAACGCGACCGCGAACGTCGCCACGAGCATCACGGCCGGCGAGTGCAGACGCAGCGGCCGGAACACGAGCATCTCCAGCAGGACGGAAAGCACGAGCACGACGCCGAAGCAGAGGAGGATCGACTCCCAGGTGGGCAGGTTCCACGTCGCGCCGTAGGTGAGCGCATAGGCGCCGGCCATGATGAGCTGCCCGTAGGCGAAGTTGACGAGCCGGAGCACGCCGAAGACGAGGCCGATCCCAACCGCCATCAGCGCGTAGATCCCGCCGAGGGCGAGCCCGTCCGCGAAGGTCGGCCAGGTGAGGTTGAGGAAGGCGAGCGTCATGTGAGGTAGGCCGAGACGAGGCGGTCGGTGTCGCCCGCGTCCTTCGGGCCGAGCGTGAGGCGCAGCCGGCCGTTCGCGAGCACGTGCGACTCGTCGGCGAGCGCGACCGTCCGCTGCGCGCGCTGCTCGACGAGCAGGACCGCGAGCCCCGCCTCGCGGATCTGCGCCAGGACCTCGAAGACCACGTCGACGATCTTCGGTGCCAGGCCGAGTGACGGCTCGTCCAGCAGGAGAACCTCCGGATCGGCGGCGAGCGCCCGCCCGATCGCGAGTTGCTGCTGCTGCCCGCCCGACAGCGCCCCCGCCTGCCGCGAGCGGAACTCGCGCAGGACGGGAAAGAGCTCGTAGGCGCGCGCGAGGCCGTGCCCGTTCCGCCGCGTTCTGCGGGCCGCGAGCCCCAGGCGGAGGTTCTCCTCCACCGACAGCTCGCCGAAGATGCGGCGCCCTTCGGGCACGAGCGCGATCCCGCGCCGCGCCACGTCCTCCGGCGTGCGGCCGAGGATCGAGCTTCCGCCGAGGCGCACGTCGCCGCCCGTCACGGGCGCCGAGCCCATGATCGCGTGCAGCGTCGAGGACTTCCCGGCGCCGTTCGGCCCGATCAGGCCGACGATCTGCCCGGGACGCACCTCGAGCGACAGGTCGCGCACCGCCTCCACCGCTCCGTAGCGCACCGAAAGCTCGTCGACCGTGAGCGCGGTCATTCGGGCTCCGCCGCCGCGGCGCTTTCGCCGAGGTATGCCGCGGCCACGCCGAGATGAGCCCGGATCTCGGCCGGCGTGCCCTCGGCGAGCGTCGTCCCCTGGTCGAGGACGTGGATGCGCTCGCACACCTCGAGGACGAGGGCGACGTTGTGGTCGACGAGCAGCACGCCTGCGCCCCGGTCGCGGACGAAGTTGACCGTGGCGGCGAAGCGTGGCACCTCGGCCTCGGGCAGACCCGCCGCGGGCTCGTCCATGAGCACGAACCGCGGCTGCGTCGCGAGCGCCCGCGCGACGCCGAGCCGCCTCTCGTCACCATGTGCCAACCCGGCCGCCGGGCGATGCGCGTAGTCCGTGAGGTCGAGCAGCTCGAGGAGCTCGTCCGCCCTGCGGGTCGCCGCTCGTCCCGACGCACCACCGCCGAGCGCCGCCACCTCCACGTTCTCCCGCACCGTGAGGCCGCGGAAGGCGTGGCTGTGCTGAAACGTGCGTGCGAGCCCGTTGCGTCCCCGCCGATGGGCCGACCAGCGCGTCACGTCCCGCTCCTCGAATAGCACGCGGCCGCTGCTGGGCCGATCGAAGCCGCTGAGGAGGTTCACGAGCGTCGACTTGCCGGCGCCGTTCGGGCCGATCAGGCCGACGACCTCGCCCGGCCGAAGCTCGAGCGAGACCTCGCGCAGCGCATGGACGCCCGCGAAGGAACGAGAGACGGAGGAGGCCCGGAGCGATTCTCCGGACCTCCTCTCGGCCTCGGGCTGCGAGACCGCCGCCAACCCCTAGGGCTGATCGGGGCTGTTCGGGACCTTCTTGGCCGTGATCGTGCCCTTCTCGATCGGCTTGTTGTTGTTGATCTCGATCACGCGATAGGCGCGGCCGAAGACCGAGTGCAGCCTCTTCGAGAAGCTGACCTTGCCCGAGATCGTGGGCACCTTGTGGAACTTCTGCATGATCGCGGCGAGCTTCGAGCCCACGAGAGACCCGTGTGCCCGCTCGATCGCCAGCGCGACACCGTCGATGGCCGCCGGCCCGGTGATGAAGCCGCCGGTCGCCGCGTGGACTTCCTTCGCGAGCTTGTTCACCGCCTTGCTCGGATCGTGGCCGAACGCGTTCGCGTACGTCACGAACCAGTAGTTGGTGATCTTCGGGCCGCTCGTCGGCAGCCAGTACGTGCCGTCGCCGGCCCACGAGTTGAGGACGGGCGTGTTGTTCCCCGCGGTCCGCATGCCGGTGATCAGCGGCGCGAGGGACTGCCACGCTCCGGCCGTCGCGGTGACCACGACGGCGGCCTTGTGGGCGTTGATCCCGGTGACCGCGTTCTGGACGTTGTTGCCGCCGAACTGATGGTCGAGATACGTCGTCTCGTACTTGATCTTGCCGCCGAGCTGGGTGAACCGCGCCTTGAACGCGTTGACGACGGCGCGGAAGTAGATGATCGCCGTGTCCTTGGCGAGGTCGGCGGTCTTCCAGCCGTGCTGCCAGGCGACCTCGGCCATCGCCGAGCCCTCGTCCTGCGCGACGTTGCCGAAGCTGAAGCAGAGCTTGGTTCCGCCGCAGAAGCCGAACTTCGGCCCCAGCTGATCGGTGCCGATGCAGGGGGCGACCGTGAGCAGGTGGCTCTTGATCGCCTCCTGCACGACCGGAGCCGCGAGGTTCACGTCGCACGTCGTGAAGATGATCTTGGCTCCCTCGCTGATCAGCTGGTCGGCGCAGGCCTTCGAGGCGGTCGCGTCGTCCTTCTGCGTGTCGCAGGTCTTGATCACGAGCTTGTGACCGAGGATGCCGCCCTTCTTGTTGAGCTTGGCCTTCTCGATCTGCGCCGCGGCGAGAGCCGGGAGGTCGAACGGGCCCATCGGCCCGGCCGAGTCGTCGTGTGCCCAACCGATGACGATCGGCTTCTTGGCCGCCGCCGAGTGCGTGCGGGCCGCCGCGGTCGCCGCGAGGGCGAGTGCCGCAGCGGCAACGATCACGAGCGCCCAGCGCGCCCGCTTACTTCCCGTCATGTCTCTCCTCTCCGGCCCGCGGCTTCAGCCGGGACCCTCCGTTCCGACCAACACCGTGTGAATGCCTCGCGACCTCTGTGGGCGAGCTCGGCGGCGTCGAGATCCCAGAGCGAGTCGGGATACGCGTTGCCGAAGGCGCCGTTGTCCGAGAAGACCTCGAGGTCGTAGAAGCCGTCCCACCCCACGCCCTCTAAGACGCCGAGGATGGCCGGCAAGTCTGCGGCTCCGTCGCCGGGGAGCACCCGGTCGGCCCAGCCGCGCGTCGGCTGCCGCCAGTCGTTCACGTGCACGCCGGCGATGAGGTGCGCGTAGCGGGGAATCTCGTCGAGCACGTCTGCCGAGTTCCATAGGTGCCAGACGTCGAATTGGATTCCGACCGCGTCGCTTCCGACCGCGTCGACGAAGCGGGCGGCGTCGCCGAGCGTGTTCAGGACCGACCAGCTCTCCGTCCCGTCCAGTTGGAAGGGCTCGACGGCCAGCCGCAGGCCGAGCCGCTCCGCCTCGTACGCGACCTCGCGAACACCGCGGACCGCGGTCTCGCGGTCGCCCGGCCCGGTGAAGCACAGAACCGCCGCCGGCTCGTACGCGGCGAGCACCTCGAGCGAGCGGAGCAGTGCGTCGACCCGCTCGCGCACGGTGTCGGGGCCGGGCAGCAGGGGCAGCGGATGCACCGAGGGAACGGCCGGCACGGCGGTCGCCGACCCGAGACCGCTCGCCCGGAAGTCGTCGAGCGAGCTCTCGTCGAGCTTGATCTCCCAGACCCCGATCCCGTCGGCGCCCGCGACCGAGTACGCGCGCACGTCCTCGGCGAAGCTCGCGGCGAGCGTGCTCACCTGCGAGATCGAGAACGGCGGCGGCTGCTGCGTGTCCCTCGACACTCGGAGCCGTGATCGTGTCACGCATTTGACATCTGATCAAGTGTGGTTCACGCTCGATCCTCGTGGAGCGGACGCAAGAGTCGACGCTGTCGCAGGGAGGCACCGCGGTGCGCCACCGGACGATGGCCGAGGCGGCGCTCGAACGGCTCCGCGAGGCGATCATCCTCGGCGAGCTGAAGCCGGGCACTCCGCTGCGGCTGCAGGATCTCGCCGGCTCCCTCGGCACGAGCATCTCGCCGATCCGCGAGGCGGTTCGCCAGCTCGAGGCGCTCGGTCTCGCGGAGCACGTCCCGCACCACGGCGCGAAGGTCGTGGCGCTGGAGATCGAGGAATTGCGGGAGCTCTTCTCGATCCGGCTCGCGCTCGAGACGATGGCGCTGCGCCGGGCCGCCGAGCTGTTCGACGCGGACGACGAGCGGACGGCTCGTGCGCACCTCGACGAGCTCGACGAAGCCAGGCGGGGCGGCGACGCGCGGACCGCCGTGCGGGCGCACACCGCGTTCCACTTCACGCTCTACGAGGCGGCGCGCTCGGGCCGGCTCCTGCGGATGATCCGCCCGGCCTGGGACAGCTGCGAGCGGTACCGGCCGGTCCTGCTCGGGGCCGGCTCGACCCAGGACCGGCACGCGGAGCTCGACCGGGAGCTGCTCGGGGCCTGCGCGGCCCGCGATCCGGACGGCGCCGCCGCCGCCCTGCACGCACACCTCGAGCTGGCGAGCGACATCTACAAGGTCGAGCTCGCCGGCCGCAGCATCTTCGCGTTCTAGTTCTAAGGAGGCAAGAGGGAAAGATGGCAACGACGTCGGAACCGTCCTCGCAGCAGTCGGCCCGGGAGCTCGTCCCGTTCCGCGTCCGCACAGCGGACGGCCGGAACGTCGAGCTCGAGTACTCCTCGCCGCGGCCGGCCGAAGGCCACGAAGAGCTTCGTGTCCTGGAGGCGCTGCCGTGGTTCGAGCCGGGCAAGCCGCTCCGCAACCACATGCTCCACGAGAGCGACTTCTACGACGAGGTCGAGCAGGTGTGGGGCCGGCGCTGGGGCGCCGAGGGAATCGGGACGCTGCGCGAGGTGCTCGTCTCGCGCCCGACCGAGAACGAGATCCGGCCGGAGTATGCCGAGGAGTGGCAGTACTACTACTCGTCGGCCGGGGGCAATGCCGACCTCGGCCGGCTCCAGGCGCAGTTCGACGAGTACTACCAGGTGCTCGCCGACAACGGCGTCCGCGTCAACTACGTCGAGCCGCCCGTCCCCGCCATCGGCGCCTACGGCTGGATCAAGAACCTCGTCACGCTCGCCGGCGGCGGGCTCGTCGTCCACGGCGGCGCGATCGTGCACCGCTACGGGCTCGGCTCGTGGCAGAAGGGCCGGGAGGTGATCTGGCAGCAGGTGCTCGCCGCCCTACAGGTGCCCGTCTACCACACGATCCACGGCACAGGCGTCTGCGAGGCCGGCGCGGGCCGCTGGCTCGACGAGAAGACGTTCGTCTTCAACGAGTCGGTCGTCGCGAACGAGGAGGGCCTCCGCCAGCTCGAGTTCGTGCTCTCGACCCTCGGCGTCGAGCTGATCGTCGCCCACAGCCCCGGCTGGTACGACACGACCGGCCACGGCAACATCGGCACGTCCCACATGGACATGGTCATGCTGACCGTCGACCACGGGAAGGTCCTGCTCGCTCCGCATCTCGTGAACTACGGCTTCGTGCGGGAGCTCCTCCGGCGCGGCTACGAGATCATCGAGGTGCCGGTCGAGGAGTACTGGGATCTCGCGCTCAACGGCGTGACGCTGTCGCCGGGCCGGGTCGTGATGAACGCGGGCTCGCCGACCGTCCGGCGCGCGCTCGAGAAGCACGGCGTCGAGGTGATCCAGGTCGACTTCGCCGAGAGCCACAAGTTCGCGATCGCCGGGCTGCACTGCGCGACGCTCGAGCTCGTGCGCGACCGGGGATGAAGAGCTCCCTCGCCGTACTTCTGGTCACGGCCGGCATCTCCGCGCTGAGCGCGTGCGGCGGCACGAACGTGACCGGAATCGGAGACCCGGTGGCTCCGCACGTGACCGTGACCCTGACAGCGCCGACGACGACCACGGTGCACCACCCGAGAGTCGGAGACACCCTCATCTGCAAGTCGAAGGGTGCAGCGGTGCGGGCCAAGGTTCCGCCGCCGGGCCAGCTGAACAAGGGCGTAGGTCACGAATCTCCGAGCGGGTCGTCCTCGTCCGCACGGCTGCGGGTGACCTGGCGACGCGGCCTCCCTGCGGTGGTCTTGTCCTGCGAGTCGTAGCTATCTCGACGCGAGGCCGCGGACGCGGGTCAGCGCGCGCTGCGTCAGCGGCGGCTCGAGCAGCTTTCGCGCGACGATCGTCCCGGAGCCGCCGCCGAGCCCCGGGCCCGGCCACGTGCTCGCCCCGATCTGCCACAGGCGCTCGATCGGCGTCGTGTGTCCGGGACTCCTCCCGAACGGGCGCCAGAGGAAGTTCTGGTCGAGGGCGAGCGAGCCGCCGTAGGGGTCGCCGTGGCGGAGGTTCACGTTCGCGCGCTGCAGGTCGTGCGGCCCGAGCGCGACGCGCTTCAGGATCGACGACTCGAGGTTCGGGATGTGCCGCGCGAGTCGCGCCTGGATCCGGTCCGCATAGTGCTCCCGCTGCGCATCCGTCCAGTCGCCGTGCCCGTAGTACTGCGTGCCGCTCGCGTCCCCCTTGATTCGCCACGGCAGCTCCTGGAGCTGGATCCAGAGAAGCCCGCGACCCTCCGGCGCCCGCGACGGATCGAGCGTCAGCGGCTGGCCGACGACGATCGTCGCTTCGGCCGGGAGCAGACCGCGCTCGGCCTCGTTGACCGCGCGCGAGACCCCGTCGAGACCCGGCGTGACGTGGACGATCGCCGTCCGGCCGAGGCGCTCGTCCCCCTCCCAGCGCGGCGGCTCGGACAGGGCGTAGTGGATCTGCATCTCCGCTCGGCCGTAACGGAAGCGGCGAGCGGCCTCTGCCACGGGCGCCGGGACGTCGGCGTCGGCGAGCAGCCGCTCGTGGAGCTGGGTCGGAGTGACGCTCGCGACGACGGCCTGCTCGGCCTCGATCGTCTCCCCGTCGGTGAGCCGCACGCCGACCGCGCGACCCGAGCGCACAAGCACGCGCTCGACGTCGCGGTCGGTCTCGCAGACGCCGCCGTGGTCGCGGATGAGCTGCACGAGCGCCTCGGCCAGCTTCGCGCCCCCGCCGCGCGGCACGGGCATCCCGCCCTCCTGCACCGCGACCGCGATGACCTGCGTCATGAAGCCGGACGTCGCCTGGTCGGGACCGAGGCCGGTGTGCAGCACCCACGGCGCGAGCACGCCGTGCGCTCGTTCCGAGTCGAACGTCGTCTCGAGCCAGTCGCGGCTCGACTGCAGGACGTCGCCGAGGAAGGCGGCCGCCCCCGCACGCCCGAGGCGGCGGACGGCCTTCGCGCCGAGCGCGAGCCCCGCGGACGACCAGAGCTCGGTGCCGAGGACGCCGAACGCGAGGTCGGCGCTCGGAAAGAAGCGCTCGAACACGTCCGGCCACTCCGGGCCGAGCTCCTGCGCGTTCCCGTCCGGCGTGCGCAGGAGGAACGCGGCGCCGCCGTCCGGGAAGGCCGTCGCGGACGGGAGCTCGGTGTTGAGGTACTCGAGGCCGCGGGCGGCGAGCTCGTCCCCGAGCTCGGCGTGTGCCGCCCCGCCGACCCAGAGCGGATGCCAGGCGCTGAAGACGTCGTGGAGAAAACCCGGCTCGGTCAGCTCCTCGGTCTTGATCGCGCCGCCGAACCAGTCGTTGCGCTCGAGCACGCAGACGCGCCGGCCGGCCCGCGCGAGCAGCGCCGCGCAGGCGAGGGAGTTGATGCCGCTCCCGACGACGACCGCGTCGTAGTCAGCCACCGGGCCTGATCATCTCAGGACCGGCCGGTTAGTAACGGGGGCCGACCGAGCGATCCCGCCGCGTCTCCGCATCGAGGCGGCGACCGAATGCGGTTCCGTCCGGGGGGAGCTGCACCCGGTGGCAACGGGCACAGCGGATGTGGGCTTCGGCGTCCGTCGAGGACTCGTCGACGCGCCAGCGGTGACCGATCACAGCGCACAGGGCCGCGCCGATTCGCATGTCGTGAGACTACTCCGCGAGCGGAGCCGCGAGGTTCCGCAGCTCGTCGTCGGTAACAAGGCCGCGCTTGCGCGTCCCGAGCTCCTTCACCTCCGCGAGCAGCTCGGGCCACCGCTCCTCCGGAACCGCGAGGCCGAGCTCCTCGACCTTGATCCGGATCGAGTCGAGCCCGCTCTTCTTGCCGAGCACGATCGCCCGCTCGGCGCCGACGAGCTCCGAGGAGTACGGCTCGATCGACGGCGGGTCGTGGAACTGCGACGCGACGGCGCCGGACTCGCGGCGGAACAGCGTCTCGCCGGTGAGCGGCTTCCAGGGCGCGAGCCCGTAGCCCGACAGCTCCTGCACGCGGGCGGCCGCCTCGCGGACGCGGTCGAAGTGCAGGCCGGTCTCGACCCCGTAGAGCGCCCGCAGCGCGATCGCGATCTCGCCGAGATCCGCGTTCCCGGCGCGCTCGCCCATCCCGTTGATCGTGCCGTGGATCCAGGTGGCGCCTGCGCGCACGGCGGCGACCGCCGACGCCGTCGCGAGGCCGAAGTCGTCGTGGCCGTGGAAGTGGACGGGCGCCCCGTCGACGTACTGCAGCGTCGCCCCGACGACGTCTGCGACCGCCTCGGGCGACGCGATCCCGAGCGTATCGACGACGGCGACCTCCTTTGCGCCGGCCTCGACCGCGGTCTCGTACACCTGCCGGTAGAAATCGGGCTCGGCGCGGGTCGAGTCGACGCCGAAGAAGCAGGCCCGGATCCCGTGCCCGGCCGCGAAGCGCATCGCGTCGCCGATGCGCCCGAGCATCTTCTCGCGCGGGACGCCGATCGCAGCGAGCTTCAGGTCGGAGATCGGCGACTCGATCACCGCCGCCTCGACGCCGAGCTCGACGAGCAGCTCGAGATCGGCGGGAACCGCCCGCGAGAAGCCCCAGATCTCGGCTGCGAGGCCGGCTCCCGCGATCAGCTCGACCGCCCGTCGGTCGTCCTCCGACACGCGCGGGAACCCGGCCTCGATCCGCTCGATCCCGAGCCCGTCGAGGAGTCGCGCGATCTCGAGCTTCTCCTCCGGCGAGAGGACGACGCCGACGGTCTGCTCTCCGTCGCGCAGCGTGGTGTCGTAGAGGCCGACGCGCCCGCGAATCGCGTAGGCGTCGTTGAGCGAGCCGGTCCAGATCAGGTCTGACACCGCACCACTCCGTCCGGGAACGGGGACAGCTTCTCGACGCCCCCGCCCGTGACGAGGAAGTTGTCCTCGACGCGCAGCCCGCCGCCCTCGGGCCAGTAGACGCCCGGCTCGACGGCGAGCACCATCCCCTCCTCGAACTCGCCGCCGCCGGCCTGATGGGGATACGGCGGCTCGTGTGCGCGCGCGCCCACGCCGTGGCAGATCGGGTGCGTCGGCTGGAAGTGCTCGCGGACCCGGCGGTCCAGCTCGGCCATCGACGCGCCGGGGCGGATGAAGTCGAGCGCGCTCTCGTATACGTCCATCAGCGCAGTCTCGAGCTTCGCGTACTCGGGCTTCAGCTCGCCGACGACGAGGTTCTTCGTGTGGTCGGCCCAGTAGCCGTCCGCGCAGACCCAGATCTCGAACAGCACGGGCTCACCCTCGACCACCGGAAGGTCGCCGGTGGCGGTGAAGGTCTTGATCCCCCGGCCCGCCCAGACGAGCGAGAACGGGAGCGCGAGCTCGACCTGGCCGCGGTAGCCGGTGCCCTCGCCGTGCACGAAGCCCTGCCAGAGCGCCGCGGCCTGCGCCTCTCGCATTCCGGGACGAAGGAGCTCCCGGACGTGGTCCATCGCGGCCGCCGCGATCTCGTTCGCGAGCCGCAGTCGCTCGAGCTCCTGTTCGGTCTTGCGCGAGCGCGCGCGAACGAGGAGCGGCGTGGCGTCCGCAGCCCCGGGAAACGCGGCGAACCAGGCGGCCGTGAACGTCGTCGGCTCACCGACCATGCGGTCGGCGGCCTGGGTGCCGAGCGAGAGCTCGAGGCCGACGCGCTCGTAGTCGCGGGCGGCCGCGACGGCCGCGTCGAGCGTGCGCGCCAGCGGTGGGCGCGGATCCTCGGGGTCGTAGCCGCGAATCAGCCGGACGTCCTCGGTCCACGCCGTGCGCGCCGCATCCTCTTCCGAGGCCTCGATCGTGATCAGCACCGGCTCGCCCTCGCGCGGAAAGACGCACGCGTCGTAGCCCTTCATCCCCCAGAAGCTCGTGAGGTAGAGGACGTTGTCGGGCGCGCGGACGACGAGGGCGTCGAGCCGGTCCTCCGCCATGAGCTCGCGGACGCGGTCGAGCTTGGCGTCGTCGCGCGGCCACGGCATCAGTCGCCCCAGGGCCGGATGCGCGGCGGCGCCGACTCGCCGTGTCCCTCCTGCCACGAGACGACGGGATTGCGCAACACGCCGATTCGCTCGATCTCGGCCTCGATCACATCGCCCGGCTTGAGGTAGAGCCGGCGGCGCTCCTCCTCCGACTTGAAGCCGGCCACGCCCGCCACCGTTCCCGTCGAAAGGACGTCGCCGGCGCTGTAGCCGAGCGCCGAGAAGTTGCTCAGGATCTCGGGGATGGTCACGCTCATCCGGCTCGAGTGCGACTCCTGCCGCGGCTCGCCGTTGACGCGCAGCTCCATCGCGAGGTCGTGCGGGTCCGGGATCTCGTCGGGCGTGACGATCCACGGCCCGAGTGGGCAGAACGTGTCGATCGCCTTGCAGAAGCTGAACACTCCCGACCGCATCTCGCCGCGCTGGATGTCGCGCGCGGTGATGTCGTTGAAGATCACGTAGCCGCCGATGTAGTCCTCGGCCTCCTCGGGCGAGAACCACTTGCCGGCCTTCTTGAGGACGACGGCAAGCTCGAGCTCGTAGTCGAGCTCCTCGGTCAGATGCTCGGGATAGACGACCGGCTCGTCGGGGCCGACGATCGCGTCGACGTTCTGGAAGAAGTTGATCCACGGCGCGATTCGGTGCGCCCAGTTGACGTTCTTCGACTCCTCCTCGTGCTCGCGGAAGTTGCCCGCCGTGTGGAAGAACTTCTTCGGCACGATCGGCGCGCGCAACTTCGCGCCCGCGAGCGGCACTCGCTCCCCGGTCTCGTCCGCGCCGCCGCGCTCGAACCACTCGCGCATCGTGGGGACGTCGAGCCGGACGATCTCCTCGCCGCCGACGTAGCCGACCTTCCCGTCGTCGTAGGTGACGAGCCTCACGGGCCGACCTGTTCCTTGCAGCCATGTCCGGAACCAGGTTCCGGACGTGTCTCGTTCGGCCATCGCTTCCACTCAGCGAGTGGCATCCCGTGTGAGGGAATGACTGATTCGGCCACTGTCCGGAACCAGGTTCCAGACGTGTCAAATGAGGACGTGTTCATTCCACTCCGCAGACGGCCATCGCGACGCGCGCGTAGACCTGCGCCGTCTTGACCAGACCGTCGATCTCGAGGTTCTCGCCGAGCTCGACGTCCATCAGGCCGGTGGAGGTGCCGTAGTTGACGGTCGGAACGCCGTAGCGCGTGAGCGCCGACGCGTCGCTGAACCAGCGCGTCACATCGCGACCCGGCGACTCGCCCCAGACCTCCGCGTGCGCCGCGTCGATCGCAGCGACGAGCTCGTGGCCTTCCTCGATCTCGGCGCCCGGCGCGGTGACGAAGACCTCGCCCTCGACCCCGTACTCGGGGAAGCGCCCGGCGAGGCCGCGCACCATGTCGAGCACCTCGCGGCGCGCGACCGCCATGGCCTTCGTCGGCGGCACGCGCACGTCGAGGAAGAGGTCGGTGTGATGCGGCGTACGGGAGGCCCGCCAGCCGAAGCCGCCCTCGACCGCGCCGACGTTGACGATCGCCTTCGCGCCCCGGTACGCGTTCGCCGGATCGTCCTCCCAGGCCGGGATCCACTCGAGCACCGCGTCGAGCACCTCGCGCACGCGCAGGATCGAGTTGCGGTCGCGCCGGCCCTCGCTGAACGCGGTGTGGATGAAGTCGCCGTGGACGCGGATCCGAAGCCAGAGCGCGCCGAAGTGGCCGAGCACGACCTTGCCCTCGGTCGGCTCCCCGAGCAGGCACATGTCGGCGACTCCGCCGTGCGAGACGAGATAGCGGGTCCCGGCGGCGTACCCGCGGTACTGCGCACCCTGCGCCTCGCCCTGCTGCGTCTTCTCGATCTCGCCGCACACGGCCGCGATGAGGACGTCGCCGCGCAGCCGCACGCCCGCGTCCTGCAACGCACGCACCGCCTCGACGTAACACGCGAGCGCGCCCTTCATGTTCGAGATGCCAAGCCCGTAGAGCCGGCCGTCGCGCTCGAACGCCTGCGGCTGGAAGCCCGGGACGCCGCGCAGCCACGCCTCCCGGCCCGAGTAGGACGTATCCATGTGCCCGTTGAACATCAGCGACTTGCCGCCCCCGGCCCCCGTCCAGGTGCCGAGCGCGTTCGCGCGGCCCTCCTCGACCTGCTGCCACTGCACCTGCAGCCCGAGCGCCTCGTAGAGCTCGACCATCAGCCGGGCGGCGTTCTCCTCGTCGCCGGTGAAGCTCGGCACGTCGACCAGCCGTGACGCCGTCTCGACGAGGCGGTTGCGATCGACGCTCACCATGCCTCGTACCCGCTGATCAGGTCGCCGGCGTCGACGCCGAGCTCGACCAGCAAGGCCGCCGCGAGCGAGGATGAATAACCCTGCGCGCAGACGAGGCACACGCGGCGGCCGGCGAGGTCGTCCGCGCGCCACGGCAGCACGGGGAGAGGAATGTGCGTCGCACCAGGGATCTCGCCGTCGCGCTTGCGCTCGTCGAGGGACCGGATGTCGACGAGCAACAGGCCCGGATCGGCCCGCGCCTCCTCGGGCGTGTAGCGGACGATCCGCGTGCGAGCCTCGGCGAGCACCTCGTCTATCCGCGAAACCGTGGCAGGACCTTCTCGCCGAAGAGCCGGATCTGCTCGTGACGGTTCTCGCCCCAGAGCTCGAGCATGACATGGGTGCAGCCGGCGTCGCGGTACTCCTCGATCGCCTCGATGCAGTCGGACGGCGTGCCCGCGATCGGCCGGCACTTGTCGAGCAGCGCATCCGAGACCTCGGCCTTCGCGGCGAGCCGCCCGCCCCGCTCCATCGCCTCCGCGACGGGCCGGATCTCTTCCTGCTCGATCCCCGCGAGCTCGAGCAGCGTGTCGGCCGCGCCCTGGATGTTCTGAACCTTGTTCGCGAGATACATGCCTGCGATCTCGCGCGCCCCGTCGCGGCCCGCGTCGCGGTCGCTCTCGTGGATCGAGGCGACGACCGTGCAGCCGACGTCGATCTCGCCGCCGACGTTGTCGCGCGTGTAGCGGACGAAGCCCGGCGTCGTGATCGAGGGAGTGAGGCAGCCGTCGGCGATCTCGCCCGCGAGCTGCTGCATCTTCGGCGCGGTCGCCGCGACGTAGACCGGCGGCACCTCCCGCGGTGCATGCGCGTCGGCCGCGAGCGCGGGCACGTCGGCGCTCCACGTGTCGCCGTCGTAGTCGAACCGCTCGCCGGAGAGGACCCCACGCGCGATCGTCACCGCGTCGCGCATCGGCCCGAGCGTCTTCTTCGTCTGCGTCTTCGTGTTGTTGAGGAAGATCTTGGACGTCCCGAAACCGAGGATGAAACGGCCCGGCCCGGCCGCCTCCTGCACGACGCGGGCGTCCATCGCGGCCTGCACCGGATGGCGGGTCGACGCCGCGATGATCCCCCAGCCGATCGCGAGCCGCTTCGTCTCGCGGCCCATGAGCGCCGCGACACCGGTCGAGGAACGCGCCTCCATGCCGTGCTTGCGCCACCAGGGGTACGCCTCGGCGAGCCAGATCGTGTCCAGGCCGGCCTCGTCCATCGCCCGCGCGGAGGCGAGCATCTCGTCGAGCGGCTCCATCGTGAGCTGCATGACGCCGAAACGGAGCGGAGGCGCCATCAGCCGGTCTGCCTCATGGCCTCCTGGACCTGGCCGTCGAGCGCGGTGAGGACGTGCTGCACCTGCTGGTTGACGATCGGCTGCAAGACGCGCTGGCCCATCGAGCCGACCGGTCCCGCGATCTTCACCTCGGCGCTCCATGCCATTGCGGTGCCGCCCTCCGGCCCGTCGGAGAGCGCGAACGACGTCTCCATGTTCATCATCGCGCCGACGCCGTTGCCCTTCACCGCGAGCTTCGCGAACTCGGGCTCCCGTTCCTCGATCTTCTCCATGTCGACCTTCATCCTGAGGCCGCCGAGGCCGAGCGGGATCTTCACGTTCGCCGTCCAGCGCTTGTCGTCGTGGATGTCGAAGCTCTCGACGCCGGGCATCGTCTTCGCCATCGCTGCCGGGTCGTTCAGCACGTGCCACACCGTCGCGCGCGGAGCCGCGAACGTGCGCTCGCCCGAGACGTTCATGCCCGATCCTCTTGGAGCAGGCGCCAGACGCGCTGGTACGGGTTGTGGCTGTCGGTCACGGCCTGCCCGGTCGCGTCCTGGATCGCGGCGCAGATCGCGTGAATGCCCGCGCCGCCGCCCTCGCCCATCCCCTTCGTGCCGAGCGGCGTGAAGGGCGACGGGCTCTCGGTAGCGCCGGTCGCGAGCGGCGGCATGTCGAGCGCATGCGGGACGTGGTAGTCGTAGAAGTTCGGTGTCAGCAAGTTGCCGTCCTCGTCGTATTCGTAGGTCTCGTGCACGGCGGCGCCGATCGCCTGCGCGGTCGCGCCCATCACCTGCCCCTCGACGATCTGCGGGTTGATCCGCTTGCCGCAGTCGTCGACGGCTGCGTAGTCGACGATCTCGTAGGCGCCGGTCTCGGGATCGACCTCGACGACGGCGACGTGAATCTGCACGGCGTACGTGAGCGTGAGGTTCCCCGTCTTCGTCTCGACGTCCGGCACCTCGAACGGCGGCCGGTAGACGTAGCGGCAGTTGAGCGTCACGTCGAGGTCCTCCGGCAGGCCGGCGTTGTTCGCGTTGATGATCGCGCCGCAGGCCATGAAGGGCAGGAACGCGTCGGGGCTCTCCTTGATCCGGACGCCGCCGTCGGCGAGCTCGAGCGCCTCCGGCGGCACGCCGCCGAACACCGCGCCGGCAAGCTTCTTGATCTCGGCCGCGAGCATCTCGGTCGCGCCCTTGACCGCGCTGAGCCCCGTGACCGCGAACTGGCTCGCGTACGTCCCCGAGAAGCCGGCGTGCGAGTTCCAGTAGCTGTCGTGGCCGGCGCGGACGTGCACGTCGTCGACCGAGCAGTTGAGGATGTCGGCCACGACCTGCGCCGCGGTCGTCTCGTGGCCCTGGCCCTGCGGCGTCGTGCCGAGCGTGACGACGATCTCGCCGAAGATGTCGAGCTTGACCGTCGCGACCTCGTTGTTGCCCGAGAACTGGAGCTCCGGGTTGATCAACCGCGACTGGCCGAAGTTGTTCGTGCCGGAGTCGAGGGTCGAGCCGATCCCGACGCCCAGCAGCTTGCCGCGCTCCTTCGCCTCGGCGCGCCTCGCCTCCATCGACTCGTAGCCGACGAGCTCGAGCGCGAGGTCGAGCATCGCGGCGTAGTCCCCGGAGTCGTAGACGCAGCCGTTCGGCGTCGTGTACGGCATCTCCTCGGCGCGGACGTAGTTCCGCTTGCGCACCTCGACCGGGTCGAGGCCGAGCTCGTGCGCGACGATGTCGATCACGCGCTCGGTGAACCAGAGGTGCTGCATGCGCGAGTAGCCGCGGTTCGGCGAGCAGGGCGCCTTGTTCGTCGCGACCTGGGTGAAGTCGAGCTCGATGTGCTTCCAGCGGTACATGCCGGGCGTGACCTGTGCCCAGATCACGCCGCCGAGCGGCTCGTAGCGGAGCCAGGCGCCGGCGTCGTCGAGCGCCTTCGTGCGGAAGCCGAGCAGCGTGCCGTCGTCCTTGACGGCGACCTCCGTGTCGTGGAACCAACGCTCGTTGCCGTGCGACATCGAGAGGTGGAAGTCGGTCCGCCACTCCGTCCACTGCACCGGCCGGTTGAGCTTGCGCGCGAGCAGGCAGCAGACGACGAGCTGCGGGTGCGACGTGATCTTGTTGCCGAAGCCGCCGCCGATGTCCTGCGTGACGAAGCGGAGCTTGTCGAGCCCCACCTTCATCGCCGGCCCCATCATGATCGCCGCGAAGCCGGGGAACTGGTTGTTCGTGTGGATCGTCCACTGCGCGACGCCGCGGTTGTACTCGACAAGCGCGCCGTCGCATTCGAGCGGCGTCGAGTTGAAGCGATGGAAGTGGAGCTCGGGGATCTTCACGACCCGGTCCGCCTCGGCGAAGGCCGCGTCGAGGTCGCCCCACGAGTAGAGGCCGCTCCACATGAGGTTCCCGCCGGCGTCGTCGTGCAGCACGGGCGCGTCGGCGTCCTGCGCCTTCCGCGCGTCGACCACCGCGGGCAACGGCTCGTAGTCGACCTCGACGAGCTCGGACGCGTCGCGCGCGAGCTCGCGGGTCTCCGCGACGACGGCCACGACCGACTCGCCGACGTAGCGCACCTTGCCGACCGCGAGCGCGTAGTCCTTGATGTTCGCGCCCGGGACGCTCGAGATCTGGAAGAACGGCTCGGTGAGCGCCGCGACCTCCTCCCCGGTCAGCGTGCCGTAGACCCCGTCGATCGCCTCGGCCCTCGAGACGTCGACCCGGGTGATGTGCGCGTGCGCGTACGGGCTGCGCACGAAGTGGAGGTAGCCCATCCCGTGCCGCTTCACGTCGTCGACGAAGACGCCCTCGCCCTGCAGGAGCCGCTTGTCCTCCTTGCGCCGGACGCTCTGGCCGCCCCAGCCCTTCTGCACCTCGACCTTCTCCGGAGCGAGCGTGGTCTGGCTCATTTGGCGGCCAACTTGACGGCCTCGACGATGTTCCAGTAGCCGGTGCAGCGGCAGATGTTGCCCTGCAACGCCTTCGCGATCTCGTCACCGGACGGGCTCGGGTTCTCGCGCAGCAGCGCGGTCGCGCTCATCAGCATCCCCGGCGTGCAATAGCCGCACTGGAGCGCGTGGTGCTCGTTGAAGGCCTGCTGGAGCGGCGTCAGCTCGTCGCCGTCGGCGAGGCCCTCGACCGTCTCGACGCTCGCGCCGTTCGCCTGGACGGCGAGGAGCATGCAGCTCTTCACGAGCACGCCGTCGAGGATCACCGAACAGGCGCCGCAGTTGCCGGTGTCGCAGCCGACGTGGCTGCCGGTGAGGTCGAGGTCGTCGCGGAGGAAGTGGATGAGGAGCTTGCGCGGCTCGACGTCGCGTTCGTACGTCGTTCCGTTGACCGTGACCGCGACGTCCATCAGCGGGCGGCCGCTTCCTGCGCTGCGCGCGTGGCGAGCACCCCGGCGAGATGCGTCCGGTACTCGCTCGAGGCGTGTACGTCGGACGGCGGCATGAGATTCGCCGCGCGGACGGCATCGGCGACCCCGCCGGCGGACTCGGCCGTGACGAGCACGGGCACCGCGTCGACGCAGCCGAGCGCGACCCGCACCGAGCCGTTGACGCTCGCAGCGGCGTTGGCGATGCACGTGCCGTCGGCGCCGAGCGTGACGGCGGCGAAGCCGTCCTTCTTGCCGGCCGGGATGGAGATCCGCGTCAGCAGCTCGCCCGGCCCGACAGCCGTGAGGTAGACGCCGAGGAAGAACTCCTCCGCCTGCACCTCCCGTTCTCCCTCCGCTCCGGCGATCGTCATCCGCGCGCCGACCGCGACCATGAGCGGCGGCAGGTGGTTCGTCGGATCGTTCGAGCAGACGTTGCCGCCGATCGTGCCGCGGTTGCGCACCTGGACGTCGGCGATCGTCGCGCACACCTCGCCGAGGATCGGCCGCGCCTTCGCCTCGGCCGAGCCCATGAGCTCCGTGTAGGTCGTCATCGCGCCGATCGTGAGCCTCCCGTCGCCGGCGAGCTCGATCCCCTTCAGCTCGGCGAGCCCGTTCAGGTCGACGACCATGTCCGGGGACGCTGCGCGCGCCTTCATCACGTTGATCAGCGTCTGCCCGCCCGCGAGCGCGCGGGCGCCGTCGTTCGCCGCGAGCAGCTCCAGAGCCTCCGCCACGGACCCCGGTTTCGCGTACTCGACCTCCCTCAGCAGCACGAGGGCGATCCTACAGAGCGGCGTGAATCCGGGTTTTCGCGTCCTTCAGGCGTCCGCCCTCGCGCCCCGCGCGGAGGGCGAGGATCTCGGCGAGCATCGAGACGGCGGTCTCGGCCGGGGTGTCGGCGCCGATGTCGAGCCCGGCCGGGCCGGAGATCCGCTCGAGCTCCTCGTCGGTGACTCCCTCCTCGCGCAACAGCCCGCGGCGGCGTTCCTGGTTGCGGCGGGAGCCGATCCAGCCGACGTAGAAGGCGTCGCTCGCGAGCGCGGCACGGATCAGCGGCAGGTCGAACTTGTCGTCGTGTGTCAGCACGATCACCGCGGTGCCGAGGTCGGGCTCGACCGCGGCCACGGCCTCGTCCGGCCACAGCAGGAGCAGCTCGTCGGCGCTCGGGATCCGCTCGGGCGTGGCGAAGCTCGCCCGTGCGTCGGCGACGACCGTCCGCCAGCCCAGCAGCTTCGCCGCGCGGCAGAGCGCCTCAGCCGTGTCGACCGCGCCATAGACGAAGAGACGCGTCGGCGGAGCCGCGACGTCCGCGAACACGGTGCGATCCGCGAGCTCGATCAGGTGGCTGCGGCCGCGGCGGCGCGCCCGCTGCTCGAGCTCCGGGTCGTGAAGCCGCTCCCCGACGTCCGAGCCGGCGACGACCGTCAGGGTCACGTCGGGCCGCTCGGCGTCGGTGAGCTCCTCGACGAAGACGTCGATCTCGCCGCCGCACGGCAGGCCGACTCCGAAGGCCATCTCGTCGCTGATCCCGTAGGTGAGCAGCCGCGGCTCCCCGCCGGCGAGCACCTCCTGTGCCGCGAGCACGACGTCGCTCTCGACGCAACCGCCCGAGACGGAGCCCGCGAGCTCACCGCTCTCGCTCACGACGAGCTTCGAGCCGATCGGCCGCGGCGCCGAGCGGCGGGTCGCGACGACGGTCGCCACGGCGACCTTGCGCCCGAGCTCGCGCCAGCGGCCGCCCTGCGTCAGCACGCTCTCCATCGCCTTCAATCTAGTGCTCGGTCAGCGGCCGAGGTAGGCCTTGCGGAGATCCTCGTGCTCGCGCAGCTCCGCAGCGGGGCCCTCGAGGACGAGGCGGCCGGTGGACAGCACGTAGCCGCGGTCGGCGATCGAGAGCGAGACGTTCGCGTTCTGCTCGACCACGAGCATCGCGACGCCGGATTCGTGCACCTGCTTGATGATCTCGAAGCTCCGCTCGACGAGGATCGGCGCGAGCCCCATCGAGGGCTCGTCCATCAGCAGCAGCTTCGGCTTCGCCATCAGCGCCCGCCCCATCGCCACCATCTGCTGCTCACCGCCGGACATCGTCCCGGCGAGCTGGCGCCGGCGCTCGTGGAGGAGCGGGAAGAGCGTGTACACGCGGTCGAAGTCCTCCTTGGACCCGCCGCCGTGCAGGTAGGCACCCATCTGGAGGTTCTCGAGCACGGTCATCGGGCCGAAGAGGCGCCGGTTCTCGGGGACGATCGCCATCCCCTTGCCGATCCGGTAGCTCGTCGACCGGCCCGTGATGTCCTCGCCCTGGAAGCTGACGCTTCCCTTGCGCGGCCGCACGATCCCGAGCACGGTCTTCAGCGTCGTCGACTTGCCCGACGCGTTGCCGCCGAGCAAGCACACGAGCTCCCCGGGACGCACCTCGAGGTTGAGGCCCTGCAGGATGTGGATCGGCCCGTAGAACGTGTCGACCGCGTCGAGCCGCAGCAGCGGGTCGGGCTGCGCGCCGTTCGCGCCGTTGCCCGCCTGCTCCGTGACCTCGGGCTCGGTCATTTCGTCGCCGTCGCCTTCGTGCCGAGATACGCCTCGACCACGCGCGGGTCGGTGGCCACCTGCTCGAAGCTCCCCTCCGCGATCTTGACGCCGTGGTCGAGCGCCACGACCCGGTCGGAGATGCCCTCGACGACGTGCATGTCGTGCTCGATGAGGAAGATCGTGAAGCCGCCCTCGTCGCGCAGCTGCCCGATCAGCTCAGTGATCTCGTGCGTCTCGACGGGGTTCATGCCGGCCGCCGGCTCGTCGAGCAGGAGGATCTTCGGGTCGGTCGCCATCGCGCGGGCGATCTCGAGCCGCCGCCGGTTCGCGTAGGAGAGCGAGTACGCAGGCTGGTTCCAGCGGTAGCCCATCAGGCGCTGCCCGAAGAACGAGAGCTTCTCCTCGGCGAACCTGCGGATCTCACGCTCCTCCCGCCGCATGCCCGGGGTGCGGAGCATGGCACGGACGATGTCGACCTTCGTCCGCCCGTACTGCGACGCCATGACGTTCTCGATCACGCTCATGTTGAGGAAGAGCCGCAGCGTCTGGAACGTGCGGGCGACCCCGCGGCGGGTGATGTTGTACGGCCGCAGGCCGACGAGGTTCTCGCCTTCGAGCAGGATCTCGCCGGCGTCGGGCCGGTAGATCCCGGTGATCAGATTGAAGAGCGTCGTCTTGCCGGCGCCGTTCGGCCCGATCACGCTGACGATCTCCTTCTTGTTCACCGTGATGTCGAGCTGGTCGATGACCTTGAGGCCGCCGAACGACATCGAGAGGTTCTTGAGCTCGAGCAGCGGCGTCGGCTCCGTCGCGGCCATCAGACGATCTCCACTCGCGCGGTGCCGAGGAGCCCTTCGGGACGCACGGCCATCAGCACGATCAGCATCACCCCGAAGAGGATCAGGGCCGTCACCGCGGGGTTCTGGACGAGCACGTTCTCCCAGACGACCGCGGTCAGGTAGAGCGTGGGCGCGAGCGCGATGGTGCGCCACCACCCCGGCAGGCTGGCCACCAGGAGGATCGCCAGCACGAGCCCGATGTAGAGGAAGTTCCTGAAGTTCCCGTGGCTCGCCTGCGGGATTACGACCCAGTGGGTGATCCATCCCGCTCCCGAGACCGTCCTGCCGGACGTCCACGCATGGCCGGCCGTGGCCGCGACGATCGCATGGACGGCAAAGCCGAACCCGGCCGCTCCCGCGAGGACGAGCGCGGACCGGTACCACGGCCTGAGCCGCGTCACCATCAGGATGATCACCCCGTAGAAGAGCCAGCGCTTGAACGACGGGTAGTCCGACTGCGGCTCGAGGAACTCGAAGGAGACGTTGATGATGATCGCCCCGACGAAGACTCCGGCGATGCTCCCGAAGCCGCCGAGGATGATGATCGCGTAGAGGATGATCAGCACGCCGATGTTGAAATCGGTCGACACGGTGGCCGTCGTAACCGCCGCGTAGATCGCGCCGAGAGCCCCGGCCACTGCGGCTCCGAAGATGAACGCGAGGATCTTGAGCCGGTTCACCGGGATGCTCATCACCTCGGCAGCGAGCGGGTCCTCCCGCGAGGCCCGCCATGCGCGCCCGATGCGCGACTGGTTCGCGAGATAGATCGCGGCCGCGACCACGGCGACCGTGCCGAGGAGGAAGAAGTAGAGCGCCCTGGTCGAGGTGAGCTTGTGCCCGAAGAAGGTCAGCGGGTCGAGCAGCGGGATCCCGTTGGCGCCTCCCGTCAGTCCCTTGCCGAAGACGGTGGGATTGCTCACGTTCGTGAAGACGAGGAAGGCCTGCGCGAAGAAGAGGGTCACGATCGCCAGGTAGTCGCCGAGCAGCCGGCGCGCCGCGAAGCCGAGGATCGCCGCGGGAATCACCGCCGCTCCCATCGCGACCGGGATCGTCGCCTCGGCGGGCCAGTGGATCCCGTAGTAGGGCGACGAGAGGAGCGCGTAGGCGTACGCGCCGATGCCGTAGAACGCCACGTAGCCGAGGTCGAGCAGGCCGGCCAGGCCGACGACGACGTTGAGGCCGAGCCCGAGGCCGACGAAGATGAGGGTGAACAGGCCGAAGTTGAAGAGGTTCCCCTCGCTCGACAGGAGCCAGAAGGGGAGGCTCGCGGCGATCGCGACGAAGGCGAGCAGCTTGAGGGAGTCCGGCGACGATTCCCAGCCCCAGGCCGCGAGCCCGAGCGGGCCGCGGCCGCGCAGGCGGCGCCGGTCGGCCTCGGCGACCCACGAGTCGACGCCGATGCCCGAGCTCGGCTCCGGCTCGGGAGGCGGCGCGGGGAGGTCCGGCGTATCGAAGGAGTCGGTCATACCTTCTGGATCGCGTGGGAGCCGAGCAGGCCCGTCGGGCGCACGAGCAGGAAGAGGATGAGGATGCCGAAGATGACGATCTCGGACCATTGCCCGCCGACGTAGCCGGTCGCGAACGACTCGATGAGCCCGATCAGGACGCCGCCGAGCATCGCGCCGGGAAGGCTGCCGATGCCGCCGACCACGGCGGCGGTGAACGCCTTCAGGCCGAACAGGAAGCCGATGAAGAAATAGGCGTCCCCGAGATACAGGCCGTACATCACGCCTGCCGCCCCCGCGAGCACCGAGCCGATGAAGAAGGTCGTCGAGATGACCCGATCGGTGTCGATGCCCATCATCGACGCGGCCTCGCGGTCGAACGCCGTGGCCCGCATCGCCTTCCCGAGCTTGGTGCGGTAGACGAGCAGGACGAGCGCCCCCATCAGGGCGATCGCGGTCAGCACCACGATCACCATGACGACCGTGACCGGGTTTCCGGCGACGCTGAAGACCGGATTGAGGAGCGGCCCGAAGTTGCCGTTCTTCCCACCGAGCGCGTAGCCGTTGTAGAGCTCGTGCGCGGAGTTGGTGAGGAGCTGCGCGCTGTTCTCGAGGAAGAACGCGACGCCGAGCGCGCTGATGAGCGGGGCGATCCTCGGCGCGTTGCGCAGGGGCCGGTAGGCAAAGCGCTCGATCGCCACGCCGAGCGCACCCGACCCGGCCATCGAGGCGGCGAACATCAAGAGGATCAGCGGGATGATCGGGATCGTCGGCGCGAGCGCTCCGCCGAACCCGATGAGGACGCCGTAGCCGAGGAACGTGCCGACCATGAAGACGTCGCCGTGGGCGAAGTTGAGGAGCTTGAGGATCCCGTACACCATCGTGTACCCGAGCGCGATGAGGGCGTAGAGGCTGCCGGAGACGATTCCGTTGCGCAGCAGGGTGAAGGCGCCGCCCCAGCCGAGCTGCCGGGCCTGGTCGATGATGTTGAAGAGCAGGAGGTGGTGCATCGACGCGCTTAGCTTCTCACAGAAAAGACGAGCGGCCCACCGGGGCGGGCCGCTCGTCTGGATCCGTCCGGTCGGTTACCCGACGCGGGCGTAGGTGCCGTTCTTCTGGATCTTGTAGATGCCGAAGGCGGCCGTCCCGCCCATGTCGCCGGGGCCCTGGAACTTGCCGTGGTTCTTGTTCAGGAACACCACCGGGAAGCCGAGCAGCGAGACCGTCTTGGTCAGCTTGATCTTCGGGAGCCGCTTGCGAACCGCGGCCCGCGTCGTCTTGCCGTGACCGGCCTTGCACGCCTGGTTGATCGCGTTGGCGTTGACCATGACCGACGTGTAGGTCGGGAGGCCGAACGTCTCCTGATCGCCGTGGTGCGAGTTCTGGAACGCCTTCAACGCGGGGCTGGAGGTGTCGACCGGGAAGCCGGACACGTAGCTGCCGGCGCCCTTGAACGTGCTCGGGTCGTCGGTGCCGTCGGAACCCATGACGATCTGCTTGTCGCCGTTCGCGCGCAGCTGGGTGAAGAACTGCTGCGCCATCGCGGGAACCTGCCACGGGATGTAGACGAGCTGCGTGTTGTGCGGGATCGCAGCGATCACCGAGTTGTAGTCCGGGTTCTGCTGGCTGATGTGGTCCGTGGTCACCTTGACCCCGGCCTTCGTCAGGTCGGCACCGACCTGAGCGGACAGGCCCTGGCTGTAGGCCTCTTCGTCGTCGATGATCCGGACGTTCTTCTTCTTGAGCGTCTTGGAGATGAACGTCGCGACGTTGTCGCCCTGCTGGCCGTCGTTCGGCACCGTGCGGAAGAAGTAGCCCTTCGGCGTCTCCCGCGGGTTACCGGGCTGGGCCCGCGTCAGGAAGATGCGCGTCGCCGAACCGGACACCACACCCAGGCCGCCCTGCTTGTACGCCGAGATGCTGTCCTCGACCTCCTGGCTGCCGGCGGGGCCGGTGACCGCGAGGATCTTCGAGTTCGAGGCGAAGGCGTGACCGACCTGCACGGCCTGCGGGTTCGCCCCCGCGAGCTGCGTGTCGCCCTGCTTGAGGGCGATCTTCAGCTTGTGGCTCTTGTTCCACGTCTTCTTCGCGAAGTTCGCCCAGTCCCACTGCGGCGTGCCGAGCGTCGACGCCGGACCGGTCTCCGGGTACGCGACGCCGATGTACACCTTCTTGCCGCACTTGACGGTCTTCGCCGCCGCCGAGCTGAGGTGACGCGGCGCACTCGCCGAGCCCCACGCCGAGGTGGCGACGATGACCGAGGCGAGAGCCGCGAAAGCTGCGACTGCCCCAACCTTCTTCAACATTCATGCCCTCCTTAGTGGTACGTCCCTCACTTGTAAGACGCACGCCTCCGGCCGAGGTTTGCGTCGCAGCCAAAGACCTGGCCCGCGACTCTACTCCGCCGGACCCCGCAGAGGAAGGGGAGTCGGCCCGTATAGGCTCGCTCCGTGCGCTACTGCATGCAGGCCGAGGAGGCGGTCGAGCCGGTGACCGCGCTCTTCACCGTTCCGGAGTTCGAGCAGCGCCTGCTGCGCTTCGACGGCGCGGGCGACGAGCATCGGGACGGCGCGCGCGACGAGGTGCTCTACGTCCTCGCAGGCGGCGGAGCCGCGACCGTCGGGGGCGAGGAGAGGACGCTCGAGCCGGGCACCGGCGTCTTCGTCGCACGCGGCACGCCGTGGCGGGTCGAGTCGGCGAACGGCTTGAAGCTCCTCTCGGTGCTCGTCGAGAAGCCGCTGCCCGCGACGGCGACCCACGCAGTCATCGAGAGCGGAGAGCGCGGCGCCGCGACGGCGGGCCGGGAGTTCACGCTGCTCGCCCACCCGGAGAACGGGTGCGAGTCGGTGACGCAGTTCCGCGGCTACATCCCGCGGGGGCGCGCGCCCGACCACTTCCACCTCTACGACGAGGTCGTCTACGTCCTCGAGGGGGAGGGTGCGTTCCACGTCGACGGCGAGAGCGAGTCGTTGCGTCCCGGCTCGTGCATCCACTTGCCCGCCCGGCTCGTCCATTGCCTCGAGAACTACGGCCCGGGCGAGATGCAGGTGCTCGGCGTGTTCCGGCCGGCGGGCTCGCCGGCGGAGGCCTATTACCCGGACGGCAGCGCGGCCGTCGTGCCGGCAGGCTAGAGGCAGCCGCTCATGCCGCACATCGAGCGCACCGCGCACATCGGCTGGGACGGCAACCTCGCCCGGGGCGCCGGCACGCTCGACGCTGCGAGCGGGGCGTTCGCGCGGCTGCCGTACTCCCTCCCGTCTCGGGTTGGTGAGGCGGGCGGCAAGACGAGCCCGGAGGAGCTCCTCGCGGCCGCGCACGGCGGCTGCATCACGATGTCGCTCGCCGGCGAGCTGACGTCGGCGGGCACGCCGCCCGGCCGCCTGGACACGACGGTGACGATCGTGATGGACGAGGTCGAGGGGCAAGGCCACCAGATCGTCGGCTCGCGGGTCGAGATCGTCGCCCGGGTGGAGGGAGTGGACGAGCCCGCTCTCCAGGCCGCGGCCGCGCGGGCGCACGCGAGCTGTCCGTTCTCGCAGCTGCTCGAGCGCGCGGGAGCCGACGTCAGCGTCACCGCCCGCCTCGGGTGAACCTCGAGCAGCTCGCCGCGGCGCGTCGGACGCACAAGGCGTTCGGGCCGGAGCCGCTCTCGCGCGAGACGCTGCTCGAGCTCCTCGCGGTCGCCCGGTTCGCGCCGACGCATCACCTGAATCAGCCGTGGCGCTTCCGCGTCCTCGGCCCCGAGACCCTGGGCGAGCTGAAGCGCCGGGCCGGCGAGAAGGAGGCTCTGAAGCTCGACCGCGCGCCGACCCTCGTCGCCGCCTCGGTCGTCCTCACGGGCGACCTCGTGATGGACGAGGAGGACGTGTGCGCGACCGCCGCGGCGATCATGCTGGTGCTCCTCGCCGCGACCGAGCGGGACATCGCGACGTATTGGCGGACTCCGGCCGTTCTGCGCACGAGCCCCGGCCGCGAGGCGGTCGGGATCCCGCCGGGAGAGCGCTTCCTCGGACTCCTGCACTTCGGCACCGCGGCGCACGAGCCGGCGCCGCGCGAGCGCGAGCCGGTCGACTCCTATGTGGAGTTTCTCGCCTAGCCCCGGGCGAGATCGAAGCGGTCGAGGTTCATGACCTTGTCCCAGGCGGCGACGAAGTCACGGACGAACAGCTCCTCCGCATCGTCGGCCGCGTAGACCTCGGCGAGCGCCCTCAGCTGGGAGTTCGATCCGAAGACGAGGTCGATCCGGCTTCCCGTCCAGCGCACGGCGCCGCTGCCGCGATCGCGGCCCTCGAAGGTCTGCTCGTCCGGCGAGGTCGGCTCCCATTCGAGACGCGGGTCGAGCAGATTGACGAAGAAGTCGGTCGTCAACGTCCCCGGCCGATCGGTGAAGACGCCGAGCTCGGAGCCGCCGTGGTTCGCCGCGAGCACGCGCAGGCCGCCGACGAGGACGGTCGTCTCCGGCGCGGTCAACGTCAGGAGGCTCGCGCGATGCACGAAGTAATGCTCCGCCGGCCGCCCGTTTGCGGTCCCGAGGTAGTTGCGGAAGCCGTCCGCCCTCGGCTCGAGCACTGCGAACGACTCGGCATCCGTCCACTCCTCCGACGCGTCGGTGCGACCGGGCGCGAACGGAACCTCGATCTCATGGCCGGCGTCCCTCGCGGCTTTCTCGACCGCCGCGCAGCCGCCGAGGACGATCAGGTCGGCGAGCGAGATCGGCCCGTCGAACCCGTTCCTGATCGATTCCAGCCGCGCCAGAACTGCGGCGAGCTCGTCGGGCTCGTTCACCGGCCAGCCACGCTGCGGCTCGAGGCGGATCCGGGCGCCGTTGGCGCCTCCGCGCTTGTCGCTGCCGCGGAAGGTCGAGGCCGACGCCCACGCCGTCTTGACGAGCTGCGGAACGGTGAGCCCGGAGCCGAGGATCGTCTCCTTCAGGCGAGCGATCTCCGTCGGCCCGACGAGCTCGTGCTCGACCGGCGGGACCGGGTCCTGCCAGATCTGGGGCTCGGCGGGAACGAGCGGGCCGAGGTAGCGGGCGATCGGCCCCATGTCGCGGTGCGTCAGCTTGAACCACGCCTTCGCGAACGCCCGGGCGAACTCGTCCGGGTGCTCGTGGAAGTGCTTCGAGATCGGCCCGTAGTCGGGATCGACGCGGAGCGCGAGGTCGGTAGTGAGCATCACGGGCGGGCGCCGCCGGTCCGGATCGTGCGGGCCTGGGACGAGCTCGTGCGCCGATTCGTCCTCCGGCACCCACTGCCACGCGCCGCCGGGGCTCTTCGTCAGCTTCCACTCGTAGCGGAACAGGGTGTCGAAGAAGCTGGCGTCCCAGGTGGTCGGCGTCGGCGTCCACGCGCCCTCGAGCCCGCTGCCGATCGTGTCGTCGCCCTTGCCGGTGCCGTAGTCGTTCGCCCAGCCGAGACCCATCATCTGCAGCGGCGCCGCCTCCGGGTCGGGGCCGAGATGGTCGCCCGACGCGGCGCCGTGCGTCTTGCCGAACGTGTGACCGCCGGCGATCAACGCGACTGTCTCCTCGTCGTTCATCGCCATGCGGCGGAAGGTCTCCCTGACGTCCTTCGCCGCCGCGAGCGGGTCCGGCTCGCCGTTCGGGCCTTCGGGATTGACGTAGATGAGCCCCATCTGGGTGGCCGCGAAGGGGTTCGCGAGCTCTCGCTCGCCGCTGTAGCGGTCGTCGCCGAGCCAGGCGTCCTCGGTTCCCCAGTCGGCGTTGTCGGGCTCCCACGTGTCCTCGCGGCCGCCCGCGAAGCCGAACGGCTCGAAGCCCATCGACTCGAGCGCGCAGTTGCCGGCGAAGATGAACAGGTCGGCCCAGGAGATCTTCCGCCCGTACTTCTGCTTCACGGGCCAGAGCAGCCGGCGCGCCTTGTCGAGGTTGACGTTGTCGGGCCAGCCGCTGAGCGGAGCGAACCGCTGCTGGCCGGCGCCGGCGCCGCCGCGGCCGTCCTCGATCCGGTACGTGCCGGCCGAATGCCACGCCATGCGGATGATGAGCGGCCCGTAGTGCCCCCAGTCGGCGGGCCACCAGTCCTGCGAGGTCGTCAGCACCTCGATGACGTCCTCCTTGAGCGCGTCGAGATCGAGGGTCGAGAACGCCTCGGCGTAGTCGAAATCCTCCCCCATCGGATCGCCGAGGGGATTGGGCGGCTGGAGCAGCTTCAGATCGAGCGCGTTCGGCCACCAGTCCCGGTTCGTCCGGGGGGTCCTCCAGTTCTTGCTCCCGTTGGACGTCTCGGTCACGACGGGGGCGCTCTTCGTCTCTTTCATGCTCTCCTCTCCTCTTCGCGCGCCGTTCCAGTATGCAGCGAGGTTGCGGGACGCCGCGGGCGGGTACAGAAGTTCCGTGAGCGGGGTCACTCAGGAGCACAGCTACGACGTCGAGTGCCCGCACTGCCACAAGACGTTCGCCGGCGAGCGCATCGACGGTGGCCGCGCCGCCCGCTATCGCGGCTTCAAGTGCCCCCACTGCAAGCTCTTCGTGCCCCTGCAACGAGCGACGGACGCCGGGCTCAGCCGCGACCCCGGCGCCGCCGACTAGCTGACCGCGTCGCGGAGCGCCTGCGCTTCCGGCAGGTGCTCGAGCTTCTTGAGCGTGTTGTTCTCGATCTGGCGGATCCGCTCGCGGGTGACGCCGAATGCGCGTCCGACCTCCTCGAGCGTCCGCGGCTCGCCGCCGAGCAGCCCGTAGCGCAGCTCGATCACCTCGCGCTCGCGCCGCGGTAGAGCGCTGAGCGCGTTCACGACGTCCTCGCGCCGCAGCATCAGCTGGGCGGTGTCGTACGGCGACTCCGCGGCCTCGTCCTCGACGAAGTCGCCGAGCGAGGAGTCCTCTTCCTCGCCGATGGGCTTCTCGAGCGAGACCGGAAGCTGTGACATGCGCAGGATCTCGCGCACCTCCTCGGTCGTCATCTCGAGCTCCTCGGCGATCTCCTCCGGGCTCGGCTCGCGGCCGAGCCGCTGCACGAGCTGCCGCTCGATGTGAACGACCTTGTTCAGCTTCTCGACCATGTGAACCGGGATCCGGATCGTGCGCGCCTTGTCGGCGATCGCGCGCGTGACGGCCTGCCGGATCCACCACGTCGCGTAGGTCGAGAACTTGTAGCCCTTGCGGTAGTCGAACTTCTCCACGGCACGGATCAGGCCGAGCGATCCTTCCTGGATCAGGTCGAGAAACGAGAGCCCGCGGCCGAGATAGCCCTTCGCGATCGAGACGACGAGGCGGAGGTTGGCCTCGATCATCGCGGTCTTCGCGCCCATGTCGCCGCGCTCGATCCGCTTCGCGAGCGTCACCTCCTGGTCGGCGGTCAGGAGGTTGACCTTGCCGATCTCGCGCAGATAGAGCCGGAGGGAGTCGAGCGACGGCTCGACGGTGAGGTCGAGCTTCGGGGCCGCGACGGCCTTTTCGTCCTCGGGCGGCGGCTCCTCGTGGGGAGGAGCCTTGTGCTGCTCGCCCTCGACCAGGTCGACGCCGTGCTCGACGAGGTAGGTGTAGAAGTCCTCGACCTGCTCCTTCGTCAACTCGACGTCGTCGAGCCCGGTCGCGATCTCGTCGTAGGAGAGGAACCCCTTCTCCTTCCCCTCGGCGACGAGCTTGTGGAGCTCTTCGACGTCAGGAAGCGCGATGTCGACGGTGAGCACGTCCCGTTACCTCCCGGCCTAGTTGGTTGCACGACGGCACTGCCACAACCGACCGCGGCCCGCTCCCCCGCCGGTCCCCGGTCCTCCCTCAATCGCGCCGCGGATACTAGTCACGCCTCGCCGATTCGTAAAGAAGATGTCAACGGGTCGTGACGGTAGTGACCGCAGGTGGCCGATGCCTGCAACCAGGCAATGGGCATCCCGGCCCACCACTCCTGGATCGACCACGCCGCGTCTCGGCTCACGCTCAGCGGCGACACGCTCTGGCAAGCCATGTGCGCCGAATGGGCGACCAACTGCCTTCCAGCGGAGGACGCAGCCGCGATCGCTCAGCCCGTCGCTGACGCGCGGACGTTTGTGGGCATCGGGCATCGAATCTGGTCGTGGCGCCCCGCCCCGCCAAAGCCCGGCGTTCGGCTGACCACCCGGCCCTGGAAGTCCCCAAGTTCCAGGCGGGAACCGAACGGAGGCTCGATTCCTCCTGGCGGGGAAATATCCGATCTGATTGCGATGATTCTCGCCCGTGGGGAGACGGGGGATTCTCTACTGGAAGCGCGAGGATGGCCCTCCGGGCACCGACGGGATGGGACCGGCGTGGGTGATCGAGCGCGACGGCTCCGAACGTCCCATCAACGGCGGTGACCCAATCAGCCGAATAGAGGCCGAACGGCTCGCCGAGGTGGCGGCTCGCCGAGGTGGGCGACTACCCCTTCGACGCCGAGCCGTAGAGCGCTCCGCAGATTTCAAACTGACCCACTACCGGTCGTGGCTCGGCCCTCCCACGCCCGTCCGGCGGCTCTTCATCCTTCGGGATACGATGCGGCCGGTGGGCGGGTACGACGCAGTGAGGAAGGTCGCCGACGAGGCGCCCGAGCTGCTGCCGCTCGTGCGGGCGTGCTTCGACTATCCCGCCGAGCCGTTCAAGCGGAAGTGGATCGACCCTCGCATCTCCGGCATGCTCGGCCGGCTCGTCGAACTGGGCGTGCTCGAGCGGGTCGGATCCGGCGGCGCGGACGCGAACTCGCTGTACCGGTTCGCGGATCGAGAAGGCGCCCGGCGGGCGCTCGCCGAGCTCACGACCGCAGTGCGCTGAGCGCGACGCCGATCTTGCCGACGGGCTCGCCGCGCGTGTTCACGACCGGCTGTGCCGCAAGGCCCGGCAGGTCGACGCCGAGCCGGCCGAGGAACGCCGCGAGCGCCGGAGCGTGCGGCCGGCTCGCGCCGTCCTCCGTCTTGACGGCGACACCGATCCCGCCGGGCCCGGCAGCACAGAGCAGCCCTTCGGCTCCGCCCTTCGCGAGCCAGCCCGGGGCGTCGCGCATGAGGAGGTAGTCCACACCGTCGGGCCCGCCGACGAGGTCCGGTCGCGCCCGCATCGCCGCCGCGACTCGCGGGCCGCCCGGAACGGACTCGAGGCGCGAGAACGCGTGAGCCATCCGCTCGAGCGTGAGCGCGAACGTGACGATGCCGCAGCCGTCGGTGCCCGTTTCGAGCGACTCCGTAGCGACCTCCGCAACCTCCGCGTGGACCTCGCGACAGGCGAGCTGAACCGGATGCTCCGGCAACCGGTAGCCCTCCGTCGGCCAGCCACGCGCGCGGCAGAGCGCGAGCATGCCCGCGTGGTTGCCGGAGCAGTTGTTGTAGATCCGCCCGGGCGGCCGCACCTCCTGCACCCCGAGCTCCAGATCGCCCTCGGTCGCCCCGGCCCGCGCGAGCAGCGCGCGCACCGCGGCCACCTGCTCCGGCGCGCCGCGATGGGAGGCGCAGGCGACCGCCAGCTCGTCGTCCGGCACGTCGTCGCGGGCACGCACGAGCGGAAGCGCCTGCAGCGGCTTGGACGACGAGCGCATGAAGCATGTGAAGGAGGCATCGCCCGCCGCCGCCACGACCTCTCCGGAGCGCACGGCCACCGCGTGGACGCGATGCACCGCCTCGACGGCTCGGCCGCGGCGCACCTCGACGACAATCGGCTCGCTCACACGCGGGAACGATACGCGGCCTTGCGAACGGTCGGCGTTTGCCGTATGGTCGGGATATGCCGACCGTTGATGGATACGACTACGAGGCGGAGGACACACTGCTCGTCTCCGAGCCTCCCCAGCTGCGGGCGATCGCCGACCCGTTGCGCACCCAGCTGATCCAGCTGCTCCGCGACCGCGCACGCTCGACGCAGGAGCTCTCGGCGGAGCTCGGCATCCCGAAGGGAACGGTCGGCCACCATCTGAAGGTGCTCGAGGCGGCGGGACTGATCCGCGTCGTCCGCACCCGCAAGGTGCGTGCCGTCACGGAGAAGTTCTACGGCCGCACTGCCCGCCTCTTCCTCTACCAGACCGAGGACGCGGCGGACGGCCGCGCGATCTCCGCGATCACCCTCCGGCAAGCGGCGAACGAGGTCGAGCGCGCGGGGCACTCGACCGGCTTCGGCCTCGTTCGCGCGCGGCTCACCGACAAGGACTTCGAGCGCTTCGAGCGCCGCGCGCAGAAGCTGATGGACGACTTCCGGGCCGCCGACACGCCGGACGGCAAGCCGAAGTCGCTCACGACGGGCCTCTGGGGGACGGAGACCGACGATGCGTAGGCCGAACGGCGCCCTCTGGTCGCACCGGGACTTCCTCAAGCTCTGGACCGGCCAGACGATCAGCGAGTTCGGCTCGCAGGTCTCCCAGCTCGCGATCCCTTGGGTCGCGCTCGTGACGCTGAATGCGACCGCCTTCGAGGTGGCCTCGCTCGGCACCGTCGAGTTCCTGCCCTTCGTGCTCTTCACGCTGCCCGCGGGCGTGTGGGTCGACCGTCTGCGGCGGAAGACGGTCCTCATCGTCGGGGACGTGGGGCGCGCGATCCTGCTCACCTCGATCCCGGTCGCGTACGCGACCCACCACCTCACGCTCGCGCAGCTCTACGTCGTCGGCTTCCTCGTCGGCATCCACACGGTCTTCTTCGACGTCGCGTACCAGTCGTACCTGCCGGAGATCGTCGATCGCGACGCGCTCATCGAGGGCAACTCGAAGCTGAACGTCACCTCCTCGGGCGCCCAGCTCGCGGGGCCGGGAGCGGCGGGCGGCCTGATCGCCATCGCCACGGCGCCGTACGCGATCCTCGTCGACGCCGCCAGCTTCGTGATCTCGGGCGGCTTCACCGCCTGGATCCGCGCGCGGGCCGAGGAGCCGGAGGAGCCGGTCCAGCGGCGCCACCTCATGGTCGAGCTGTGGGAGGGCCTCCGCTACGTGCTCCGTCACCGGCTGCTGTTCCCGCAGGCGATGTCGACCGGCGTCTCGAACTTCTTCTCCAACGTCCTCTTCGCGATCATCCTCGTCTACGCCCACCGCAGGCTCGGGATGTCCTCTGGGCTGATCGGGCTCTCGTTCTCGCTCGCCGCGGTCGGCTGGATGATCGGCGCCTCGCAGGCGGACCGCTTCCGTCGCTGGCTCGGCGTCGGCGGCGCGACGATCCTCGGCGCGGCGCTCTCCGGCCCGGGTGCGCTGATCGTCGCCTTCACGCCGAAGAGCTTCCCCGTGCCGTTCCTCGTCGTCGGCGCCGCGATCATGGGCTTCGGCGCGGTCGTCTACAACATCCAGCAGGTCAGCCTGCGGCAGGCGATCTGCCCACCGCGCCTCCAGGGGCGGATGAACGCGAGCATGCGCTTCCTCGTCTGGGGGACGATCCCGCTCGGCTCGCTGACCGGCGGCGCAATCGCCTCGCTCGCAGGGCTGCGCATGGCGCTCTTCGTCGGCGCGATCGGCGGCTTCAGCTCGATCCTGCCGATCGTCGCCTCGCCGATCCGCTCGCTGCGCGAGTTCCCGGGCGCGGAGGAAGATCCGCTCCTGCAGCACGAGGCCGGGGTCGAGCTGGGCGGGCCCGCCGCCGTGGATGCGTAGGCCGTCGGGCGGCCTCTGGTCGCACCCCGACTTCCTCAAGCTCTGGACCGGCCAGACGATCAGCGAGCTCGGCTCGCAGGTCTCCAGCCTCGCGATCCCGCTGCTCGCCGCGTTCAACCTGCACGCGAGCCCGTTCCAGTTCTCGTTGCTCGGCGTCCTCGGCTTCCTGCCGTTCATCCTCTTCGCGCTGCCCGCGGGCGTGTGGGTCGACCGGCTGCGCCGCCGCTACATCCTGATCGCCGGCGACGCGGCGCGGGCCGTGCTGCTCGCGATCATCCCGATCCTCTGGGCGCTCCACGACCTGCGCGTCTGGCACCTGCTGATCCTCGAGTTCGTGGTCGGGATCTTCACCGTCTTCTTCGACGTCGCCTACCAGTCGTATCTGCCGGCGCTGATCGAGCGCGAGCACCTGATCGACGGCAACTCGAAGCTGCAGCTGACCGCGAGCGTCGCCCAGGTCAGCGGCCCGCCCATGGCGGGTGGGCTGATGGCGGCGATCGGAGCCGCCAACGCGATCGTCGCCGACTGCGCGAGCTTCGTCGTCTCGACCGCGTTCATGCTCTCGATGCGGCACCGCGAGAGCCCGCCGCGGGCCGAGCCCGGCGAGCAGCGCCCGAAGATGTGGCCGGAGGTCAAGGAAGGGCTCGACTGGGTCGTGCGACATCCGTGGCTCCGCTCGATCGCGATGTGCACGGGCATCTCGAACTTCTTCTCGACTCTCGCGGGCGCGATCCTCATCCTCTACATGGCGCGGAGCCTGCACCTGTCGAAGCTCGAGATCGCAGTCGTCTTCGCGGCGGGCCCCGTCGGCTCGATCGCCGCCGGGCTCGTGACGCGGCGCATCAGCACGCGGCTCGGCGTCGGCCCGACGATCCTGGGGACGATCGCGGTCTCGGCGATCGGCGTGCTCTGCTATCCGCTGGCGACGCCGCACACGTTTCCGCTCGCGGTGCTCATGGTCGGCGGGGCGCTCTTCGGCTTCGGGGCGGTCGCGTACAACATCACGCAGGTCAGCCTGCGCCAGGCGATCACGCCGGAGCGGCTGCAGGGCCGGATGAACGCGGCCATGCGCTGGATCGTCTGGGGGACGATCCCGCTCGGGACGCTGCTCGGCGGCGGGCTCGCGACCTGGTTCGGCCTGCACGCGGCGCTCTGGGTCGGCGGAGTCGGGAACTCGCTCAAGCTCCTCCCCATCGCGCTCGGCTCGGTGCGCAAGGTGCGGGAGATGCCCGAGCCGGTGCAGGAGCCCACCCCGGGCGAGGCGGAGCTCGAGGGCGGGACGCTCGGGCCGCAGCCGCTGCCGGGGCCCGCCGCGGCGGATCTCTAGCGCGCTACCGTCACGCCGTGCCCGAGCTGCCGGAGATGGAGGCGTGGCGTCGTCAGCTGGCCGGCCCGGTGTCGACGTTCCCGATCGCGAAGGCCGGCCCTGCGCACATCGCGACCCTGAAGACCTTCGACCCCGCGCTCGACACGCTCGAGGGACGCCGGTTCCACGGAGCCGAGCGGCGGGGCAAGCGCCTGCTCTTCCCGACCGACGACGGCGAGCTCGTGCTCCTCGTCCACCTGATGACGGCGGGCCGCCTGAAGTTCCTCCAGGCCGGCGACAAGAGCCCGAAGGCACCCGCGTTCGCGCTCGAGTTCCAGGGCGGATCGAAGCTGGTCCTGACGGAGAACGCGCGGAAGAAGCGCGCCGGCGTCTGGCTGCTGACACCCGAGACGGCGGCCGCCGAGCTCGAGCATCTCGGTCCGGAGGCGCTCGGGCTCGGGCCGGAGCGGCTCGGCGAGATCGTCCACGGCGAGTCGCGCCGCCTCCACTCGCTGCTCCGCAACCAGCACGTCATCGCGGGGATCGGCCGGGCCTGGGCGAACGAGATCCTCCACGCCGCGAAGCTCTCGCCGTACGCGCTCTCGAGCGACCTCGACGACGGGGAGGTCACGCGGCTCGCGGCGGCGATGGACTCGGAGCTCGAACGCGGGCTCGCGCTACGCGAGGCGGGCGCCTCCGACGAGAAGACCTATCGGGTCCACCGGCGTCTCGGCGAGCCCTGCTACGTCTGCGGCACGCCGCTCGCCCAGGTGGACTTCGAGGAGCACACGATCTTCTACTGCCCGACTTGCCAGACGGGCGGCCGCGTCCTCAAGGACCGGCGGCTCTCGCGGCTGCTCAGGTAAGCCCTGCGCACGTGTAGGTTCGGACCATGGCGGACGCCTTTGGGCAGATGCTCCTCGACGGCAGAGGCCCGGAGATCGTCGAGCGGGACGACGGGTTCCTCGACTCGGTGAGGATGAGCTACTTCGCGCCGGTCACCAAGTGGCCGGCGGTGGAACGGCGCGCACTACGGTGGGCTCGCGGAAGAGTGCTGGACGCCGGTGTCGGCGCAGGCCGAGCGGCTCTGGAGCTGCAGCGACGGGGACGAACCGTGGTCGGGATCGACGTCTCGCCGGGCGCGATCGAGGTGGCACGCTCACGCGGCGTCCGAGACGTGCGGCTGCTCCCCTTCGAGAAGGTCGACGACTCGCTCGGCCGGTTCGACACGATCGTCATGTTCGGGAACAACTTCGGCCTCTTCGGCTCACCGACCAAGGCCAAGCGCCTGCTCCGGCGGCTCCGTCCCCTGGCCGACCGGATCGTCGCGGCATCGAACGACCCGTACGCGACGGACGACCCCGCCCATCTCGCGTACCAGGAACGAAACCGCAAGCGCGGCCGCATGGCGGGCGAGCTACGGCTGCGCGTTCGCTACCGCGACCTCGTCGGGCCGTGGTTCGACTACCTCATCGTCTCGCCGGACGAGATGGCGACCATCCTCGAAGGCACCGACTGGCGGATCCACCGACTGGTCGAGGAGAGCGGCAGCGGCTACTACGTCGCCGTTCTCGAATAGGCGCACGCTTCAGGCATCGAACGACGGGCCGGCAGCGAACCGCTCGGCGAGGCTCGGCTCGGCGGCCCGGTCGCCGGGCCGGGGCGTCCCCAGGCGTTCCCGGAGCTCGTCGATCCGCCGGTGCAACTCCCGCCGGCGATCCGAGACCTCCCGCTCGAGGACGCGCGCCTCGTCGGTCGCGTACCCGAAGTCGATCTGCTGGTGCAGATGGCGCCGTTGCGCCGACACGCGCGCCTCTTCTTCCTCCAGACGGGCGAGCTCCGCCCGGAGCTCGTCGAGGCTTGCCTCGTCCATGGAGCTTGTATCGGCTGCTACGTCGTGCCCGCCGAGCACGCGTCGTGATGCGAAGTGGTCGTGGTGCGAAGTGTCTCGGGCGCGGCCTGCGTTAGGCTCTCGGCATGGCAACCGTCGCAGAGGTGATGAATCGGGACGTCCTCGCCGTCGATCCGACGGCGTCCATCGGCGAGGCCGCCGAGAAGATGATGGAAGCGGGCGTCGGCGCGGTCGTCGTGATGGAGGACATGGTGCGGATGGTCGGCATCGTCACCGAGCGCGACATCCTCGGCGCGGTGGCGCAGCGGGCCCGCGCGGCCGAGGCGCGCGTGCGCCAGTGGATGACCGAGAGCGTGATCACGATCGACCCGGAGACGCCGATCGAAGACGCGGCCAAGATGATGTTCGAGCGCAACTTCCGCCACCTCCCGGTGACGAAGGACGGCCGCCTGCTCGGCATCGTCAGCCTGCGCCGCCTCTCGCAACACGAGTTCGAGCACGCGAAGGTGTAGCTCGAGGGTGCTGCGCACCCGCTCGCTCGGAGATGGAACTCCGCGGGCCGGGAGGCGCGGTTCCCGGCCCGCTTCGTGCTGTTTGGCTTTTCATGTCCTTGGGCGGGCGTTCTCTGTCGTGCGCTCGCGCGCGGCGGAGGCCGGCGCGAGCGCGGTCCGGCCTGCGGCTAAGCCGCCGCTTCCCGGCTGTCTTAGCCTCCGGCCCTCGGCGCTACAGAGGTTTGAGCGTTTCGAACCCTGCTGGCGTTCAGGCGGCGGCGTAACGAGGCGTTACGCCGCCGCGCAGTAGCGGGCGAGCACGCACAGCCTGCTCGCCCGCGACGACGCAACCATCCGCACCGACCAAGCCCAGACAAGCCCTACAGCACGGAGCGGGCCGGAGACCGCGTCTCCGGCCCGCGCAGTTCCTTCAAAACCGGGGCGAAGAGCGAAGCTCTTCGCCCCGACCCTATTCGTACTGCAGCGCCTCGAGGACGTTGAGCTTCCCGGCGCGGCGGGCAGGGAAGATCGCGGCGAGCAACCCGGCGACGATCGCCGCGATCACGAAGACCACGAGCGTCCCGACGGGGATCGTGAAGGCCGGGTACTTGATCGCCTTCCCGACCATGAGCGCGAGCACCACGCCGACCGGGATCCCGAGCGCGGCCCCGATCAGGGCGGTGACGATGCTCTCGTGCCGGATCATCCGCCGTACCTGCCGCCGCGTCATCCCGATCGCGCGGAGCATGCCGAGCTCGCGCGTGCGCTCGAACACGGTCAGGACGAGCGTGTTCACGATGCCGAAGAGGCTGATCACGATCGAGAGCGAGAGCAGCACGTAGAGCAGGTTGAGGAGCGTGTTGATCGCGGACTCCTGGTTCTTCTTGAACTCGCTGGAGGTGGCGATCTTCGCGTCGGGGTACGCCTTCAGGGCGTTCGTCAGCTTCGCGGTGTTGGCGGCGGTGACGCCGCCGGCCATGTCGACGAACGCGAAGACGTTCTGCGGGTTCTGGTACTCCGCGTCGAACCGCTGCGTCGAGATCGTGACGTCGCCGTACGGCGAGCCGCCCTTCGGTGGCGCGAAGATCCCGCGTAGCACGAGATGCAGCGTCTTCCCGGACGGGACTTCGACGGCGAGCAGTGAGCCCACCGACAGGTGGTGACTCTTCGCGTAGCTCTTCGACACGAACGCCCCGTTCCGGCCGAGCTCGCCCGGTGTCGCCTGCGAGCCCTCCTGCCACTTGACGACGATCACCTTCGCGATGTCCGCGGAGACACCCGTGACGCCGATCCGGTGGCCGAATGCCTTGCCGTCGCCGGCCCGGACGCCCGAGACGACGCGGGCGCCGGGGATGTTCTTGAGGGCCTTCTCGGAGGCGATCGAGATCGGTGAGAAGTTGTCGGTCGCCGTCAGCGCGTAGTCGCCCTTGAAGACCGAGTTGACTGCGTTGTTGAAGGTCGTCTTGAGGCCCGAGGCGAGAACCGAGACGAGCGTGACGAGCGCGAGCCCGATCATCAACGCCGACGCCGTCGACGCGGTGCGCTGCGGGTTCCGCATCGCGTTGCCGCGCGCGAGCTCGCCCGACGCTCCCCCGATCCGCGTCGCCGGCCAGCCGAGGATGCGCGCGAGCGGTGGGACGAGCGTCTTCGCGAGCATCGCCACGCCGAGGAACACGGCGGCCGCGCCGACGCCGAGCGCCAGCAGGCGCTGGGTCGTCGTGAGGCCGCCGACGAAGAGGCCGACGAGCATGAGCGCCACCGCTGCGCCGATCGTGAGCAGCGCGGCCTGCGCGCTGAAGCGGGCGAACCGCGAGACCGGCAGCACAGCACCTTCGCGCACCGCCGAGATCGGAGGCACGCGGGTGGCACGGATCGCGGGCCGAAGCGCGGCGAGCAACGTGACGAAGATCCCGACGAGCAGCGCGACGAGGATCGTGCGGGTCGCGAACACGGTGCCCGCCTGCGGGAGGTTGATCCCGAACGAGACGAAGAGCGCATTCAGTCCCTTCGCGAGCGCGAGCCCGAGGAAGAGGCCCGAGACCGAGGCGACGACGCCGATGACGAGCGCCTCGAGGAGCACGGACATGAGCACCTGGCGGCGGTTCGCGCCGAGCGTCCGCAAGGTCGCGAGCTCCCGCGTCCGCTGGGCGATCGTGATGCCGAGCGTGTTCGCGATCACGAACGTGCCGACGAAGAGGGCCACGCCGCCGAACGCGAGCAGGAAGTCGTTGATGATCGAGAGGAAGCCGTTCGTGTCCTTCGTGGCCTGCTTCACCTGGCCCTGCCGCGTCCGCACCTCGGCGGTCGGCGGCAGGATCGGCTTGATCTCGTCGACGAGCTGGGCGGGGCTCGTGCCGTGCTTGGCGGCGATGTCGATCGAGTCGAGCTTCCCTTCCTTGTGGAAGATCCGCTGCGCCGTCGGGAAGTCGAAGATGGCCATCGTCGCGCCGCCGAGCGACGAGACGCCGCCGATCTTGACGATCGCGGCGATCCGGTACTGCGTCACCGGCCCGTTCGCGATCACCCCGATCGACTGGCCGACCCGGTAGTTCTGGCTGCTCGCCGTGTGCTCGTCGATCCCGACCTGGTGCGGGCCGACCGGCCACGTCCCCGACACGAGCGTGAGTGGGTTGAAGCGCTGGTCGCCGCGTGCGTGGACGCTGAACGCGAGGCTCGGCGCGCCGTGCCCGGAGATCACCTTGCCGTTGCGCCCCACGAGATGCGCGAGGTCGCTGATTCCCCCGTCGGCCTCCGCGACGCCCGGCAGGTTCCGCACCTTGCCGAGCAGCGACTCGGGAAAGGAGGGCGGCAGGTTGTTGCTGTTGCTGTCGTTCCCGAACGCGACCTTGCCGGTGACGACGGCGTCGGTCTTCGCGTAGACCGTGGAGAAGACCGTGCTGAAGGCGGCCTTGATCGTGTCCGTCAGGACGTAGGTGCCGCTGATCATCGCGACACCGAGCACGATCGCAACGGCCGTCAATGCGGCGCGCAGCTTCCGGCCGGCGAGCCCCTTGAGCGCGACGAGGAACATCAGCCGCCCAGGTTGCTCATCACGGCCAGCACGTCGGCGGCAGTGCTCCCTTCGTGGAGCTCCTTGACGATCAGGCCGTCGGCGAGGAAGAGGATCCGGTCGGCCGTCGAGGCCGCCCGCGGCTCGTGCGTGACCATGACGGTCGTCTGGCCGTACGAGTCGACCGAGTCGCGGATCAGGTCGAGGATCTCGCCACCCGTCTTCGAGTCGAGGTTGCCGGTCGGCTCGTCTGCGAACAGGATCGTCGGGCGGGTGACGAGGGAGCGCGCGATCGCGACGCGCTGCTGCTCGCCGCCGGAGAGCTCCGACGGCCGGTGGCTGCGCCGCTTGTCGAGTCCCATTCGCGTCAGCAGCTCGTCGAGCCATTCCTTGTCGGGCTTCTCGCCCGCGATCGACAGCG